>CAZPPH010000035.1:0-23430 GCA_964588375.1 uncultured Rhodobacterales bacterium
TGGCGCATGGCCCCCTCGCCGCGCGGCGCCTACTGGGAAGACGGCATGAAGGTCGGCTACCAGGACGCCGGGTCCTGGACGCTGATGGAGAGCACGCCGACAGACCGCGCGAAGGCCGCCTGGCTCTATGCGCAGTTCGTCACCTCCAAGACCGTGGACGTGAAGAAGTCCGACGTCGGTCTCACGTTCATTCGTGACACCACGATCAACTCCGACCACTTCAGCGAGCGCGCGCCGCGCCTCGGTGGGCTCATCGAGTTCTACCGTTCGCCGGCCCGGGTCCGCTGGTCGCCGACCGGAACGAACGTGCCGGACTACCCGCGTCTCGCCCAGCTGTGGTGGCAGAACATCGGCGATGCGATGTCGGGTGCGAAATCCGCTCAGGAAGCCCTCGACGCGCTGTGTGAGGACCAGGAAGCGGTACTCGAGCGGCTCGAGCGCGCCGGCGTTCAGGGCGAACTCGGCCCGGTCATGAACGAGGAGCGGGATCCGGAATACTGGCTCTCGCAGCCCGGCGCGCCGAAGCCGGAACTCGAAAACGAGAAGCCCGAGCCGGTGACCGTCTCCTACGACGAGCTCGTCCAGTCCTGGCAGGACGGCTGACGTTCTCCCGGCCAGCCCTTCAACGGGCGGGCTTCTGAACCGGGCCGCGGCGGCATTGTCCGCCGCGGCCCTTCTCGTTCCTTCCGGAGCCGTCGATGCCCCCGATTCCGCGCTTTGCCCTTCGCCTGCCCGCCCGGGTCCGCTTCGGACGCGGGGCGTCGCTGGACGCCGCGCCCGAGATCGCTCGGTTCGGGCGTCGCCTTCTTTTCGTGCACGGGCGTGACCCCGGCCGTTCCGCGCCGCTGCGTCGCGCGCTCGAAGAGGCAGGCTGTACGCTCCACGCAATCACCTGCCCGGGTGAGCCGACCCTGCCCATGCTCTCGGCGGCGCTTGCCGGGTCGCGCGCGGCGCGGCCCGATGCGGTCGTTGCCATGGGTGGCGGCGCGACGCTCGATCTCGGCAAGGCGCTCGCCGCGCTCCTGCCGACTGGCTCCGATCCGCTGGTTCATCTCGAAGTGGTGGGCGAGGGCCGGCCGCTCACGGCCCCTCCGCTGCCCTGCATCGCGATCCCCACCACGGCCGGGACGGGATCGGAGGCCACGAAAAACGCCGTCATCGGCGTGCCCGGGTCGGGCCGCAAGGTCAGCCTTCGCGATGACCGGATGGTGCCCGACCTCGCCGTGATCGACCCGTCGCTGACCGACGGCACGCCGCCGGGACAGACGCTGGCAAGCGGCCTCGACGCCGTGACCCAGGTGATCGAGCCCTACCTTTCGAGCCGCGCCACGCCCTTCACCGATGCGCTGGCGAGGCCCGCGATCTCGATGGGGCTGCGGGCGCTTGCGCTGCTCGTCGATGAGGGCGAGGACAGGAACGCGCGCGACGGCCTCGCCTATGTCGCCCATGTCAGCGGCATCGCACTTGCCAATGCGGGACTTGGCGCCGTTCACGGCCTCGCGGGCGTCATCGGGGGCGAGACCGGCGCACCGCACGGGGCGATCTGCGCCCGGCTTCTGCCCCATGTCCTTCGCGCTATCGATGCGTCGGCGCCGGAGAAGGGCGAGACGAGGCGCCGGATTTCCGAGGTGTCCGACATTATCGCCCGAACGATTCCGGGTGGACTTGCGGATATGCAAACATGGATGGGGCGCAACGGTCTTGCGTCGGTTCCGGGACTGCCGGTCGAAGATCGGGCCCGGCTCGCGACGGCCGCGCAAAGCGCGTCTTCGATGAAGCCGAGCCCTGTGCAGTTCAGTGCCGAGGAGCTTTCGGGGATCATGGCGGACGCCTTCGGCGCTTGCTGACTGTGGCCTCCGGCGGCCCCTTGCGAAGGCCCTCGCGGGGTGATGCGGTTCGCTCTTTGCATTGGGACGGATTGCCGGCGGCGTGAACGGCTCAGCGAGCGGCGGATCGTCGGTTCCGACAATATCTGTCGAGGAAATCCGTGAGCGCCCTGATCCGCGGCTCGTGCCTCAGAGCTTCCCGGGTTGCACTAGGAAGCTCCCTTTCGTCCTTGCGCGAAACTCCTCGCGCGCTCACGCAGGGCGAATTTCTGGATCTTCCCGGTCGACGTTCTCGGTATGGATTCGAAAATGAACACGCTGGGCACCTTGTAGGCTGCGAGCCGCTCGCGGCACCAGAGATGCAAGGCGTCCGCGTCCTGCTGCTCGCCCTTTGCAAGTTCCACGAAGGCGCAGGGTGTTTCGCCCCATTTTTCGTGGGGCATGGCCACGACAGCGGCAACCTCTACAGCGGGATGGCGGTAAAGGGCGTCCTCGACCTCGATCGACGAAATGTTCTCGCCTCCCGAGATGATGATGTCTTTGGAGCGGTCCTTCAGCTGGATGTAGCCGTCGGGGTGCATGACCCCGATGTCGCCGGAATGAAACCAGTCGCCCGCGAAGGCCTGCCTCGTGGCGGTCGGATTGCGGAAATAGCCCTTCATCACGACGTTGCCGCGGAACATGACCTCGCCCAATGTCTCACCGTCCCGCGGAACAGGTGTCATCGTCTCGGGGTCCATGACCTCGAGTTGCTCGAGCGGCAGATAGCGAACGCCCTGCCGCGCCTTCAGCGCCGCCTGCTCGGCGGAGGGCAGGCCGGACCAGTCATCGTGCCAGTCGTTCACGACCGCCGGACCATAGGTTTCGGTCAGGCCGTAAAGATGCGTGACGTCGAAGCCCGCAGACCGCATTTCAGCGAGCAGTTTCTCGGGAGGCGGGGCCGCCGCGGTGAAGAACTGAACCCTCCGGTCAAGGACACGCCTCGCCTCCTCCGGTGCCGAGATGAGGAGCGACATGACGATCGGAGCGCCGCAAAGATGGGTGACGCCTTCCTCGGCGAGCGCCGCCCAGATCGGTTCCGCACGCACCTGGCGCAGACAGACGTGCGTGCCGCTGATCGCGGACATCGTCCAGGGAAAGCACCAGCCGTTGCAATGGAACATCGGCAGCGTCCACAAATAGACAGCGTGTTTCGGCATCGACGTCGTAAGGGCGTTGCCCTGGGCCAAGAGGTAGGCGCCCCGGTGGTGATAGACGACGCCCTTGGGATCGCCGGTCGTGCCGGACGTGTAGTTGATCGAGATCGCGTCCCACTCGTCTTCGGGCATCAGCCAGGCAAAATTCGGGTCGCCACCCGAAAGCAGGTCTTCGTAATCGCCCGCGTCGGTCGGTTGCCCCTCGCCGGAGTATGCGGGATCGTCATGCTGGATCAGGGTCGGTTTCACCCTTGCGAGCGCGAGCGCTTCGCGCATCAGCGGCATGAACTCGATGTCGACGATCACGACCCTGGAAGCGGCGTGGTCGAGCTGGAAGGCGATGACCGCGGCGTCCAGCCGGGTGTTGATCGAATGCAGGACGGCACCCGCCATCGGCACGCCGTAGTGGCACTCCAGCATCGCGGGAGTATTCGGCAAGAGGACCGAGACCGTGTCACCCCGGCGCACCCCGTGCATCTCTGCGAGGGCGGAGGCCAGTTGTCGCGACCGTGCGTAGAACTCCGCGTAGCTTCGACGGAGCGACCCGTGCACGATCGCCGTGTGGTCGGGAAAGACGCTCGCGGCGCGCTCGAGAAAGGTCAGCGGGGTCAGCGGCTGGAAGTTCGCCGGATTGCGATCGAGGTCGGTATTGTAGGGATTTGCGGTCAAGGCGTCACTCATCGTGCCATTGCGGAGAGCGCTTCTCCACGAAGGCCCCGATTCCCTCCTCGGCGTCGCGGGCGAGCATGTTGTCGACCATCACGCGCGAGGCATAATCATATGCCTCGGACAGGGGCATCTCTCTCTGCGCGTAGAAGGCCCGTTTTCCGGTCGCGAGGGTCATGGTCGACTTCGATGCGATTTTCCGCGCCAGCTCCGTCGTGGTCTCCCGCAGGTCGGTCTCGTCGACGACACGGTTGACCAGCCCGATCTCGGCAGCGCGCTCTGCCGAGGTCATGTCACCGGTCAGAAGCATCTCCATCGCATGTTTGTTCACGACGTTGCGGGACAGGGCCACCATCGGTGTGGAGCAGAAAAGGCCGATGTGCACGCCGGGCGTGCTGAACCGCGCCGAGGGGGCCGCAACCGCGAGGTCACAGGTCGCGACCAGCTGGCATCCCGCCGCGGTGGCCACCCCGGCAACCTCGGCGATCACGGGTTTGGGGCAGGCCACGATCGACTGCATGACGCCGGAGCACCGGCTCATGAGGTCGGTGAAATACGCACGGCCACGATCCGCCGCGGCACGCGCGGCCGTCATCTCCTTCAGGTCGTGGCCGGCACAGAAGGTGGGACCGTTCGCCGCCAGAACGACGACCCGTGTCGCGGGGTCCTCGGAAGCGGAAGCGAGGGCGCCGCCCAGTTCGTCGAGCATGGCCTCGGAAAGGGCGTTCCGCCTTTCGGGGTGATTCAGGGTAAGGCGCCGGACGCCGGTATTGTCGAGGTCTGACAGTAGAATATCGGAGTTTGGCACGGCTCGGATTCCCCTTGCTGACCTAGTTGATATTGATCCTCACGCCGCCGGTGAGCGAATTGGCTGTGTAGCGATAGCGCTGCGCGTGCTCCTGCATCCGGTCGGGTCCGGCTGCTTTCACTCCGATGCCCCTGTCGGACCGCACCACGAGGTGCGGGTCGCAGCGACTTGCCGGCATCCGCCCTGTCGCGTTCCTTCCCGGGCGGGCGACGGCACGATCATCGAAGTCGGCCACCGGCCGAACGGTGCTCGCGGGAAAGATCATGATGCGACGGCTCGACAGGGACGCGGCCATCACCTGATCGGGGTTTGTGTTCTCCGGCTCTCCGGCCCGGCCGGGCGTCGCGGCGCCCTCCAGCCGGCGGGCTTCTTCGCAGCCGATGGTATGCGCGTTCCAATATCCGCCGAAAGGCCGATCTGGTTCGGCGCGCCGCCAGAGTAATTCGGTGGAAGGGTGCGACATCTCGGTGCCCATCCTGACCGAGAATCCAGGTGTCCGCGAGCCTTTTGTCGCAGTCGTGGAAGCGAGGTTATGCGACCGTTGCCGGCCTCGCTGCGTCAGGCATGGACAGCATGAAGGGCCGGCCGGCCCCGATGTCCGCGCCGAACCGCTCGTCGCTACACTGACGCGGGCGTGCTGGCGATCAGCCAGGAAACCGTGCCCGACAGAAGTCTCGAGGTCGCGCGGTCGAATGCGGCGATTACCGAATTCGCGTCGGTGCCGCTGGCCTCCTGGGTCACTGCGAATGCGCGCGTCGCGACGACGCGGGCATCGCTTTCGCGGACGAGACGGAAGATGACGCGGACCCTGATGATCGCGCCGTTCCCGTCGCCTGTCGTTTCGGCCTGGAAGTCGGTCAATTCGCTCAGAAGCGCGAAATCGGCGACGCTTCCCACCGGGCTGCGTCCCACCGAGCCGAGCGCCCCGGTCTCGACGAGGCTTCGCACGAGCAGGGTCTGCAGCATCACCGGAGCGGTGTCGGCCCAGCGGACGCCCGGAAGGTATTGCGCCTGAAGGGGCGATGGCCGGATCATGATCCGTTCGGTCGCGAGCGCGCCCGTCGCCACGGGTTCCTCCACGACGAGTTCGATGTCGCGCGACACGCCCGGCCTGGCGATTTCCGGGGTCTGCAACTCGAAGACCTCCAGCGGGCGCGAGGCTTCGTCGAGAGCCGAGATCGCTTCGCAACCCGCGATCATGAAGGGCAGCAGGAAAAGCGTGAGGAACATGCGCATTTTTGCGGTCATCTGCGGAACTCCGGGGCGCGCGGGTCAAGAAAGAAGCGGCGTGGGTCTCGCCGGATCTGTTCGACCAGCGTGTCGAGATTGTCGATCAGGGTGCGGGTTTCGACCGCGAGCCGTCCGAACTGGGGCAAGGCGTCGGTTGCGAAATCGCTGAAGGCCGGAGCCGTCTGATCGACCGCGCTGGCGATCTCGGCAAATGTCGCCTCGGCCGAGCGGCTTGCCGCGCGCAGGTCGGCGGCGACGCCGGGAATGTCCTCGGCCACCGCGCCGACGGCCGATTCGACTTCGTCGAGCGTGGCGCGCAGCCGGTCGGCGATTGCGGCCGCATCCTCGTTGATCAGCCGGTCGGCGCCGCTGAAGGCCCGTTCCGCCGCGTCGAGCGCGCGGTCCCCGGTCTCGAGCGCCGCGTTGATCGCGCCGAGCGTCTCGTTGGCGTTGGCGAAGGTGGCCCGCGCGCTTTCAAGTGTCTCGTCGGCGGAGACCGCGAGCCCGTCGAGACGGCCCGACGCCGAGGAAAGATCCTCGCCGACCGAGGCCACGACGCCCGAGGCGGTTTCGGTCGCCGCCCGGATCTCGCCGAGAATGGCCGGCAGGTCTTCCTCGGCGGTCTCGCCGATGAGGCCGATCACAGAGGTCGCTTCGGCCGTGGCGGTGCGGAGTTCTTCCAGAAGCGGCGCGGCGCTGTCCTCGATCAGCCCGTCGAGGCGGCGCGCGGCGCTGTCGACGCTGCCGAGGGTCCCGTCGATATTGGCGATGAGTGCGTTCGTCGCCTCGAGCGTCGCCTCGGCTTCCGAGAGGCGGGCGGTTGCGGTGCTGCCGGTCTCCGAAAACGTCGCCATCAGGTCTTCGCCGCTTTCGCTCAGGGTGGCCAGGCGGTCTTCGATCTCGGCCACCGACCGGTTGAGCTGATCGGTGGCGGGGCCGAGCCGCTCGACGATGTAGCGGTCGGCCGTGGCGATCGTGGTCTCGGCCTGCTCGAGCGTCCCCGTGCCACGGGACAACACGCCCCGGGCGTCGTCGGTAAGCCCGTCGATCGATTGCAGCGTGGTCTCGACGGCAGAAAGCGCGTTCGAGGCGTCCACCGTCAGACTGTCGAGCGTCGTGTTGAACCGGTCGATCTGGAGCGCGAAGTCCGACACGGTCTCGCTGACACCCGAGAAGTCCTCGAGCGACTGGGAAAAGGCGGCGGAGGCGTCTTCCACGTTGACGAGAATGGTTTCGACCCGTCGCTGGTTCTCGCCACCGATGAGCTGGCGCAGTTCGCGCACGACCCCGAGGGTCTCGTCGAGGATCTCCGGGGCGTCCTCGGAGAGCGACTGGAGGACGGATTGTCCGGCCTCGATGCGCGGAACCTCCCGGGGCGAGACCTCGGCCAGAAGCTGCCCCCCGGGCGAGCCAGCCGAGATACCCACGAAGGAGATCCCCGTCACCCCCTGCGCCTCGATGGTCGCTACGCTGTCGGTGCGAACGGGCGTCTCTGCGTCGACCTCGACCCGCACGCGCACGCGGCCGTCGTTCTCGGGCGACAGTCGCACATCGACGACCTGGCCCACGGGCAGCCCGGCGAAGCGGACATCGGAGGCTTCGCTCAGGCCCGAGACCGACTGGAAATGTATGTCGTAATAGGCGAACTGCCGGTCGAGCTGGATGTTCGCGAACCACAGGAAGAAAGCGAGGATACCGAGAAACCCGGCAAGCGCGAAAGCGCCGATCAGGACGTAATTGGCACGCGTCTCCATCGTCATTCGTCTCCGGAGGCATTGCCGGAAGACGGCGCCTCGAAAGCGGCCCGGGCGCGCGGGCCGTGAAAGTATTCATGCACCCAAGGATGGTCCACCTCTAGCATAGCCTCAAGGCTGCCGGTGACGAGCACCTTGCGTTCGGCCAGCACCGCGATGCGGTCGCAGATCGCATGGAGCGTGTCCAGATCGTGAGTGACGAGAAAGACCGTCAGGCCCAGAGAGCGGCCGAGATCGCGGATCAGCGCGTCGAAGTCCGCAGCGCCGATCGGGTCGAGGCCGGCCGTCGGCTCGTCGAGAAAGACGATCTCGGGGTCGAGGGCGAGCGCACGGGCGAGGCCCGCGCGCTTGCGCATGCCGCCCGAAAGCTCGGAGGGGTACTTGTCGCCCGCGAGATACGGCAGACCGACCATCGAGATCTTGAGGTCGGCGAGATCGCGGCGCATCGCCGGGGCCAGTCCGGCGATCGCCCGCATCGGCACCTCCACGTTCTCACGCACGGTGAGCGAGGAGAACAGCGCCCCGTCCTGGAACATGACGCCCCAGCGGGTGTCGAGCGACCCGCGGGCGGCCCTTCCGCCCGACAGCATGTCCACACCGAGCACCTCGATCGACCCGGCCGCGGGCTTCTGAAGGCCGGTGATGGTGCGCAACAGCACCGACTTGCCGGTTCCCGAGCCGCCGACGATGCCGAGGATTTCGCCGCGGTAGACGTCGAGATCCAGGTTTTCATGCACGACATGGGTGCCGAACTGGGTTCTGAGCCCCCGAACGCGTATGACCGCCTCCTTGTCTGCGGCATCCTTCACAGGCCGATCTCCGCGAAGAAAATGGAGAACAGCGCGTCAGCCACGATGACCGAGAAGATCGCCGTGACCACGGCGCTCGATGTCATCCGGCCGAGCGACTCGGCATTGCCCTTCACCCGCATGCCCGCATGGCAGCCGACGACCCCGATGATGAGGGCGAACACGGGGGCCTTCACCAGCCCGACGAAGACATGGGAGATGTCGGTTCCCTCGATGAGCCGTGTCCGGAACATCGCCGGGGAGATGCCGAGATCGATCCACGCCATGAGAGCGCCGCCGAGAAGCCCCATGACATTCGCGATCAGTCCGAGAATCGGAAGCATAAGGACGAGAGCGAGAATGCGGGGGACGAAGAGAACGGTCGCGGGGTCGAGGCCGAGCGTTCGCATCGCGTCGATCTCCTCGCGCATCTTCATCGACCCGATCGCGGCGGTGAAGGCCGAGGCGGTGCGGCCCGCGACGATGATCGCCGTGAGCAGGATGCCCAGTTCGCGCAGGATCGAGATGGCGATGAGGTCGACGACGAAGACCTCGGCCCCGAACTGCTGCAGTTGTGCCGAACCCTGAAAGGCGAGGACGACGCCGATCAGAAAGGCCATCAGCGCGACAATGGGTACGGCGCGAAAGCCCACGTCCTCGGCATGGGCGACGAGGGCCGTGAAGCGGAATTGGCCGGGATGCCGGATGACATGGCCCAGCCGCGCGATGAAGAGGCCGAGATAGCCGAGAAGCTCGACGAGAAACACGCTGCCCGCGGCGACCGCGCGACCGGTGGTCTCGAGATAGGCGGCGAAGCCGCGCGGTCTGGCCGGGACGTCCTCTCGTTCCGGCCTCGCACGTCGCACACTCTCCAGGAGCTGCGAAGCGTCGGCCGTTGCGTTGCGCAATTCCATTTCAACGCCGGATTTCGCCAGCCTGGCTTCAAGATCCGTCAGCAACCATGCACCTGCGGTGTCCATCCGGCTGACCTCGCCGATGTCGACGGTCAGCGAGTGATCGCGCGGCTCAACCTGTTGGAACCTGTCATGGGCCGCCGGCACGGTGTTTACGGTGAGCGCCCCGATCAGGCGCAAGACATGCTCCCGATCCTCTCCCACGGTGCCGAGTTCGATCTGAATTCCTTGATCCACGTCGGGCAGGTATCCTGGTCCTGAAGGCTCTGCCAGAAATCTGGCAGGACGGTTCGCAGGACTTTGCACACTGCCGATTGGCAGTTGAAGTGAAATCCCTCCGAAGCCCGCGTGTTTCAGGCGCGTCGATTGCCCATCGGGGAGCTGAGGACGCTTGTGGCGCGGGGGCTCGCGTTCTCGTCCTGCATGGCTTTCCGGCCGAACCCGCGCTTCCCGCCCCGCGACCAGCGGTGGCGGGTGGCACGGCGAAGCCTCCGACCCCGGCAAGAGCGATCGGGGAACCGCTCATTCCATACCCACAGTCCTGTCTGCCTCTCGCGGATGTGGCGGGCGGAGCATATCGACGGAGGGTCGACGAGGCCGTGGGTCCGAGCGATCGATTGATGATTGGTCGTGACATCCCGCCGGAGACAATGTGAGAAGCGTTCTTGTGGCGTTGCGTTCTTCCGAGGATCAGGTCGCGCGGATCCGATACGCGCGTTCGCAACGTCATGTGACGGGCACAATCAGGGGCTTGCGCGCATGGGGTCTATGCCGAATCCGAACACCGCATTCTCCTGCGTCAGCTGGAACATTCACAGGGCCCGCGGCAACGATGGCACCGTCGTTGCCGCGCGCACGCAGGCGGTCCTCTGCGACGAGGTCTGGACGCCGGGGGTGGAGGCGGTGGTTCTCCAGGAGGCGGATGAAGAGACGCCGCCGCACCGCGGTCTGCTCGACATGTCAGCAATCGAGGCGCGGACGGGTCTCTTGCATCTGCACGCCGCGCCATCGCGCCGTTGGGGCGCCGAGAGCCACGGGTTTCTCGGCGTGATCTTCTTTCTGCATCCGTCCTTCCGGGTCGAGGATGTCGCGCTCGTCGACCTGCCCGGCCACTGCCACCGGGGAGCGGTGGTGGTCGATGCCACGAGAAACGGGCACGGCCTGCGCCTGATCGGGACGCATCTGTCGCTTTCGCAGGGCTTGCGCGTGGCGCAGATGCGCACGCTCGGCCAGCACCTCTTCCGGCGCTCGTCGCGCCCGACGATCCTCGTCGGCGATCTCAACGAATGGCGGCCCTGGGGCGGTCTCGCCCTGTCCCGCCGCGTGCTGGGCGAGCGCTTCGAGGGCCCGGCTCTGCCGACGTTCCCGGTCCGCCGGCCGTTTATCGCTCTCGACAGGGTTCTCGCGACCGCGCCCGCCCGCGTCGCCGGCGCGTACGTCCTCGACGGAAAGGGCATCAGGATGGCTTCCGATCACCGCCCGCTCAAGGCCGATATCGCCATCGAAGGCCCGAGCTAGACCCCGCCGTCACGCGCCCTGGTCCAGCGGTGCAGCCAGGTGGTGCGCGTGCTGCGGTTCGTGGCATCTGGAATACTCAGGCGAAGCTCGACGGCCTCCGCCGCCCCCGGGGTCAGGAGGAACGTGACCCGGGTGCCGCGGCCCTCGGGCAGGGCAAAGACGGCGAGCCCCGAGGTTTCGGCGTCTCCGGTTGCGGAGAGCTCTGGCTGGAGCCCCGTCGCATCGCCCGCCACGTCGACCACGTAGCGCCGGGTGCCCGGCAGATGGTGTTCGCGGCCGCTGCGGCTCTGGAGAATTCGGGCGGGACCTTCCGCGACGGGAGGCCGGCGGGTCCAGGTCAGGCGGTAGCGGTAGCGGTGTTCGCTGCCGGACTTCAGCGGCGTGTCGGGACGCCAGAACGCGACGATGTTGTCCATGAACTCGTCGCCGGTGGGGATCTCGACGAGAGTGACGGCGCCCCGGCCCCAGTCGCCCGTTGGCTGCACCACGCCATTCGGGCGATCGTGGTAGCGCGCTTCCGTGTCCTGAAAGTCCTCGAAGGCCCGTGCTGTCTGGTAAAGGCCGAAACGCGCCGGGCTTTCGTCGAGAAACGCCGAGGTCTCGACCCCGGCGGGATTGGTGATGGGACGCCAGAGATGCTCGCCGGCCCCGTTCTCGATGAACAGAAGGTCGCTGTCGTGGACCCGGGGGCGGAAGTCGTCGGAGACCGCGGAGCGGAGAGGACCCTTGAGATACATCGACGTGAGCGGCGCGATGCCGATGTCGCGGATCTCGACGCGGGGCAGGAGGGTGAGCGTGATGTCTGTTTCCGTGTCGCGGCCCGGGCGGACGGTCATGTCGATGTGGCCGGCGAGGGAGGGGCTGTCGATCAGGCCCTCGATCCTGACCGTGCCGTTGGCCGGCGCGTGGATGCGCAGGTGCGTGAAGCGGGGAAATTCCTCGGGGCCCGTGCCGCCGGTGCCGATGGCGACCGCGCGGGCGGAGAGGCCGTAGACCATCGCCTCGCCGATGGCGCGGAAATAACTGGCGCCCTGAACGACGAGAACCTCGTCCATCCGGCCGGCGGCGTTGACGGGATGGCGGAGGCGCAGGCCCGAAAAGCCCGCGCCGGGAGCGGTGTCGGGGACATCGCTGAAATAGCGGTCGTCGAAGTCGAACAGCGAGGGCGCGAACGAGATCTCCCGAGGTGCGCCGTCGCGCTCGATGTCGATCCGGACCGGGTCGGGGAAGTAGAGGCCGGGCGGCAGGAGATCGATCGCGAACGCGTCGCCGTGGGGCAGCATCGCGGTCTTGCCGGTTATCGGGCGAATGCCGCGGTAGGAATCGTAATCGAGATTGTCGAAGGGGGGCGGAAGAGGGGCAGACGCCGGTTCGTAGGGGGTCGCCGCAAGCTGTCGCGCCGCTTCGAGGAGGTCGCCAGGGGCGTTTGCCGCGAGGCGCCGGGCGGGCGCCGTCAGAAGCGCCAGGGTGCCGGCCATGAAGCCGCGGCGACGCATCACGCCGGCGCGTCGAGCGCGCGGACGATGAACGGCGCGCAGACCAGTGGGAGGACCACGGGGGCGAGCCACATCGCGGCGGCCCCCCCTACGGCGACGGCGGGAACCGCGATGGAGAGGCCCGCGGCCACCTCGGGCAGGCCGGGCGGCAGCGACCGACGCGGCGCGCCGGGCGTTTTCCAGCCGCAGTCCCGGCCGAGGCAGACCGATGCGACCGAAGCGCTCTGCCTGACCATTGCGATAGGGGCGATCAGCGAGGAAAGGGCGAGTTCCGCAGCGGTGGCGCGAAGTGCGATACGGCGCCGGAGCGGGGTGCGGGCCCGGCGGATCCGGCTGACGAGGGCGCAGAGCTTGGGTAACGCGAGAACGAGGGCTGCGACGGCGAAGGGCAGCGCGCCCGAGACCGGCACGGCGCCGGCCGCGACAAGCCCGACAAGCGCGAGCCAGACCGGCGCGGCGAGATAGCTGATGACGCCCGAGGCGAGATGGAATCGGCTCAGGGGGTCGAGGCCCGGCTCGGTCAGGAGGCGAAGGTGCTGGAGGTTGCCCTGGCACCAGCGCCGGTCGCGTCGATGAAACGCCTCTAGCGTCTGTGGCGCGCCTTCGGCGCTGCCGGCGAGATCGGGGTCGAGAACCACCGCCCAGCCTGCCCTTCGGATCCAGGCCGCCTCGATGAAATCGTGGCTGAGGACCGGCCCGCCGAACGGGGCGCGGCCCCCGAGACGGGGCAGGTCGAGTGCCGCGCGGAAGGCCGCGACCCTCATGATCGCGTTGTGGCCCCAGTAATTGCCGCTCTCGCCGGTCCAGGCCGCGAAACCGCGACCGAAGTTGGGCGAGAGCAGCCGTGCGGAAAGCCGCTGGTGCCGCCCGAAGCGGCTTTCTCCGGGCAGGATCGCGATGCCCGCCTGCAGGAGCCCCAGACGCGGTTCGCGTTCCATGCGCCAGATCATCCGGCGGAGACGCCCGGCGCTCATCCGGCTGTCGGCGTCGAGCACGACGACAAAGTCGAAACGGTCCGCGTGGGGGAGGAACCAGTCGGCTATGTTGCCGGGCTTGCGTCCGACGTTTTCGGCCCGCCTGCGATAGGCGATGGCGCCGGAGCGAACGAGCGGAAGCAACGCCGACGCTTCTCGGGCGACCTTATCCGCGTCGTTCGTGTCCGACAGCACCACGATGTCGGCGGCCCTGTCGAGTCCGGCTCGGTCGAGGCTGCGGCGGAGCGCCGGAAGATACCCGGCAAGCGGTTCGGGGTCTTCGTTGCACAGCGTGACGAGAACAGCAGTGCGTCCCCCGGGCGACCAGCCGGGCTGCGGCTCGCTCGGGCGCGACGGGCGGTGGGCGAGGCCGATCAGGGCGGTGGCCGCGCCGCCCGCGATCCAGACCGAGGTCAGGGCGAGGAGGGGCATCGCGATGTAGGCGCCAGGGGTCCAGTCATCGATCGCAAGGGCGAATGCGACGGCGATCGCAGAGGCCAACGCGCCCGTCAGACCGGCGAAGACAGCCAGCGGGGCAAGCCGCCCGGTTCGGGAAAACCCGGTGCGCGCGGCTGATCGGACGCTGGTTTCGGCAAGCGACATGGCGTGTTGCGGCCCTTTCCACCCGGACTGTTCGGCTTCGTTGCGGCTCGGATACTGTCCGCAGGAGGTATCGCCCGCCCGCCTGCGGGCAAGTCTGCTTACGCGTCGCGGCGGCGCAGCGGTGGCCACATGCGCGAAAACACGCCATCCCGGCGCATGATACCGTGATAGGCGGCAGCGCCGATGTGCGCAGCGATCAGCAAGGCAATCGTGAGCGCACCGAAATAGTGCACCGCCTTGGCCGTTTCCGCCAGGGCATCCGAACGCGGGACCAGAGAGGGCAGGCCCATCGCGTCGAGCGTCTCGATGGGAAACCCGCCCGCTTTGACGCGGATGTAGCCCGCGACCGGCATCAATATGAGGAGGGTGTAGAGCGCGGCGTGGTTGAGCCCGGCGATGCGCACCTGCCAGGCGGGGACGTCTGCCGGAAGGGGGGCCGGAGGATGGCGAAACCGGTAGGCGAGCCGTGCGATGACCAAAAGCAGCAGGAGCACGCCGACGTTCTTGTGAAAGATGAAGAGCGTGTTCTGAAGGTCTCGGTCGAGACCTGTCTGGACCATCACGAGCCCCGCCGGGATCGTCGCGAGGATGAGCACCGCCATGACCCAGTGAAAAAGCCGTGCAATCGTGGGATAATTCGTGTCTTCCATGTTCACTCAACCCTCTTGCGAGGGGAACTAGAACCCCACCGGCGGCCTTCAAGCAATGCAGAGCTGCTTGACAGGCCCGATGACGCGCTAAAATCAACACGATGGCCCTGACGCATCACCATATCACGCGGAGCGCGGAGGTTCGCCGCGCGCCAGTCCTTGTGCAGGATGTCCGCTCCGAATTCCTGCTGGCCGCGCTGGCCGGCGCGGCGACGGTTGCGGTGCTCGGTACCCTTCTCACCGGGTCGATGGCCATTCTTTCTCCGGAAATCGCTGCGGCGTTGGTTGCCTATGTCGCTGCGGTGGGGCTTGCCGGTTGGTCTTTCAGCCGGTCCTATCCCCATGACCGGCTGGGGCTGGGCAATGTCGCGACCATCGCGCGCCTCGCGCTGGCCGCGGCGCTGATCGTGCCGATCGTTTCGCTGGAAGGACCCACCTGGGCGGTGTTCGCCGTCGCGGTCGCCGCGCTCTGCCTCGATGGCTTCGACGGGTGGCTGGCGCGGTGGCAGGGTCTTGCCTCCGGTTTCGGGGCGCGGCTGGACATGGAAGTGGATTCGGTGCTGGCCCTCTTGCTCGCGATGCTCGCCTGGGCCGGGGGGGCGGCGGGCTTGGTTGTCCTCGTGCTCGGCCTGCCGCGCTATCTCTTCGCCGGGGCGTCGCTGGTGCTGCCGTGGCTGCGCCACCCGCTTCCCGACCGTTTGAGCCGCAAGGCGGTCTGCGTGCTGCAACTCGGAACGCTCATCGCCCTGCAGGCACCGGCCCTGCCCGGGGCGGTGGCCCTCAATCTCGCGGTGGCTTCGGCAGCGGCGCTCGCCTGGTCCTTCGGGCGCGATGTGGCCTGGCTTTGGCGAACGCGGCATTGGGTCTGACGTCGCTGCGACGGGCGCCGACTTTCGTGCTCGGCGCGCTGATACTTCACCTCGTGCTCGTGCAGCCCAACCACCCCGCGGCGATGACCTGGGATGCCCTCCGGGTGTTGCCGCTCGAACTTCCCGTCATCCTCCTCGGTCTTGTCGCGCTGCGCCCCGGTCCCATGGCGATGGCCGTGCGCGTTGCGCTGGTTTTCGCACTGACGTCGATCGCTCTTCTCAAGGCGGCGGATTACGCGATGTTCACGGCCCTTGGGCGCGGTTTCAACCCGGTGGCCGACATATCCCTCGTGGAGGCGGGACTTCGGCTTCTGACCGGCGCCACGGGGCCGGTGATGGCCGCCGCTGCCGCGCTCGGGGCCGTCGCGGCGGTCGCGGCCACCGCCTGGCTCTTGTGGTGGGCGACCGGTCCCTGGGCAAGGCTCACGCCCCCGCCCGTGCCGCGCCTGGTCACGGCGGTGGCCGCGATCGTCGCAGCGGGCATCGCCGTGGCGGAGATCGGTCAGGCGATGGGGCGCTGGAACATTCCCGTGACGCCGCCCGGTTCGGCGTTCACCGCCCGCGTCGGTGTCGAGCGCGTGGAGATGGTGCGCGAGACTCTCGCGGACCTCCGGGCCTTCAGGGCCGCGGCGGCCGAGGATTCCTATGCCGAGGCGGACCGCCTGCTCGATGAGGTGGACCGTGACGTGCTGGTCGTCTTCGTGGAGAGTTACGGGCGCGCCAGTCTCGACACGCCGCTCTACGCCGGCACCCACCGGGCGACGCTGAAGGCGGCCGAGGACCGGCTGGGCGAACTCGGGCTCTCGATGCGCTCGGGCCTTGTCGCTGCGCCCACCCGCGGCGGACAGAGCTGGCTTTCGCACGCGACCTTCGCTAATGGCCTCTGGATTGCGGACCAGACGAGCTACGGTGCGGCACTCGCCAGCGGGCGGGAAACGCTGTTTCATATCGCGGCCCGGTCGGGGTTCAGAACCGCGGCGGTGATGCCGCAGATCACGCTCGACTGGCCGGAGGCGAACTTCATGGGTTTCGAGACCGTTCTGGCCGCACGGGATCTCGGCTACGGGGGGCTGCCCTTCAACTGGGTGACGATGCCCGACCAGTTCACCTTCGCCGCCCTCGACCGGCTCCTGAGGCCGGGTACCGGCGACCGCCCGCTTTTCGCGCAGGTGGCGCTCGGATCGTCCCATGCTCCGTGGGTGCCGGTGCCGGACCTCGTCGACTGGGACAGCATCGGCGATGGCTCGGTCTTCGACGAGATGGCCCTCTCGGGAGACCCGCCCGACGTCGTCTGGCGCGACCGCGACCGGGTGCGTGACCAGTACCGGCTGGCGGTGGATTACGCGCTGCGGGTGGTTTTCGACTACGCCGCCCGCCATGCCGAGGACCCGCCCCTGATGATCGTCATCGGCGACCACCAGGCGGCGGGCTTCGTCGCGCTCGACGAGCGCCCGGATGTTCCGGTGCACATCATCGGGCCCGACAGCCTCGTTGAAAAAACACGCGCCTGGGGCTGGCAACGGGGGCTCCGTCCGGACACGGACAGCGAGGTCCGGCCGATGGACCGGCTGCGTGACATGATCCTCGACACGTTCTCTTCGGTGTCGCCGGAGAGGATCGAAAGTTGAGCTGGCTTCCTTTTTCGGTGCCGCCCTGGGTCCGCCGCGGGGCGCAGATCGTCGTCGCGGTCGGTCTGTTCGTCCTGCTGTGGCGCACGGCGGACGGCCCCGAGGCCCTGCGCAACCTCGCGGCGGCCGAACTCCGGTGGCTCGCGGCGGCCTTCGCCTCCCTGACCTTGCAGACAATATTCTCGGCCCTGCGCTGGCGCGTGACGGCGCGGCAGTTCGGCATCAGGCTCGGTGTGAAGCGTGCCCTGTCCGAATACTACCTCGCCCAGATCGTGAACCAGTCCCTTCCCGGCGGCATGGTCGGCGATGCGAGCCGGGCGGTAAGAGCCCGCGGGCAGGCCGGACTTCTGGCGTCGGGGCAGGCGGTGGTGTTCGAGCGTCTGGCCGGACAGGTCGCGATGTTCGTCACAATGGCCGTCGCGTTCTTCATCACCATCGCGTTCCCCGGCGGCCTGGACTGGCCGCGCTGGCTGGCCGTGCCGCTGGCGCTCGTCATTCTCGGGGGAATGGCACTGCCATTTGCCCTGGGTGCGCTTGCGCGACTTCCCGCCGCGGTGGGCCGGGGGGCGGCACGGCTTTGGACCGCGTTGCATCTCGGCCTCGCGGCGCGGCGTGTTCTGCCGTGGCAGATCCTGTTCAGCATCGTGACGACGGTATGCAACCTTGCCGCCTTCTGGTTCTGCGCGCAGGCTGTCGGTGTCGACCTCGCCCTGGCGGCCACCGCCGCGCTCGTCCCGCTGATACTGTTCACGATGCTCATTCCGATCACGATCAGCGGTTGGGGCCTGCGGGAAGGCGCTGCCGCAGCGCTTCTTCCCCTGACGGGCGCAAGTGCGAGCCAGGGCCTCGCGACCAGTGTCGCCTTTGGCCTCGTCTTCATCCTGGCGGTCCTGCCGGGAGCGATCTTCATCTGGCGGCCGGTGCCGTCGGAAAAGGTCGAAATCTAAGCGGAGCAGCAGGTCGGCGCCGGGCCGGACGATTGGACGCGCAGCCGGAGGTTGCCTTGCGCGCCGCCCGGCTTAGCCTTGGGGAATGAGCGGAGAGGATTCCATGATGCGACATTCATTCACGCGACGCGGCTTCATCGGGTCCGGGGCAACCGCCCTCGGCGCCACGGCCCTGACGCTTTCGCCCGGGCGCCTTCGTGCCCAGACACCTGTCGGTCTGCAGCTTTCCTGGCTGCATTCGGCGCAGTTCGCCGGAAGCTACATCGCGCTTCGGCGTGGCTGGTGGTCCGAGGCCGGGCTCGATGTCTCGCTTCTGCCGGGTGGCCCGAACGCGCCGGTCGAGCCGCCAGTGGTGTCGGGCAGCGCGCTCGTCGGCATTTCGGCGGCCGATTACACCGCCGCCGCCGTCGAAGAGGGCGCGCCGTTCAGGATCCTCGGCGTCGCGATGCAGAAGAACCCCTTCGTGATCGCGTCGCTGCCCGCGAATCCGGTGAACGAGCCCGCTGACCTCGAAGGCAAGCGGATCGGCATGGCGCTGGCCAACACGCCCGTCCTGCAGGCGCTCTGCACGCTCAACGGCGTCGACATCAATGAAATCGAGATCATCCCGACGCAATACTCGGCCCAGCCGCTGCTCGCCGACGAGGTCGATTGCCTTCTCTGCTGGGAAACCGATCTGCCCGTCGCGATGGCGATGCAGGGGGTCGAAAGCCTGACGATGCTGATGGCCGATCATGGCTACGCCGTTCATTCGCAGACCTACATCGCCACCGAGGACAGCCTCGCCAACCGCCGCGACGAACTCGTCGCGCTGATGGCGGGCGAGGTGCGCGGCTGGGAGGCCTACCGCGAGGACACCGATGCGGCGGCGGCGCTGACGCTGGAGATGTTCCCCGACGCCGGTCTCGACCTCGAAACGCAAGAGCTACAGGCCGCGCGGCAGGTGCCGCTGATGTTCTCTGACCTCACCGACGCGTTCGGGTTCGGCTGGTGGACCGACGAGACGGTGGCCGCGAACGTCGAAACGCTGGCACTTCTGGGCCGTGACGTGTCGCCCGATCTCTGGGACCGCTCCATTCTAGAAGAGGTTCATGCGGTCTGAGCCCACACCGCCGCCCGAGGTCGTCTGCAGGGGCCTTGCGAAGACTTTCGCCAGCGGCACCGAGGCGGTGGCCCCGCTCGACCTGACCTTCGACGCGGGGCAGACGACGGCGCTCGTCGGTCCGTCGGGGTGCGGCAAGTCTACGGTTCTGCGCCTTGTCGCGGGGCTGGAAGAGCCGAGTTCGGGCAAGATCGAGATCGGTGGACTGCCGCCTGCGGAAACGCTCCGGAAGGCGGGACTTTCGGTCGCGTTTCAGGACCCGTCGCTGCTGCCGTGGCGCAGCGTGCGCGGCAATATCGAGCTGGCGCTGGGCCTCGCGAGGCGTCCGGTGCGGACGCAGGATATCGACCAGCTCGTCACGCTCGTCGGGCTGGAAGGGTTCGCCGACGTGCGGCCGGCCGAGCTTTCGGGGGGCATGCGCCAGCGCGCCGCGATCGCACGGGCGCTCGCCACGCGCCCCGGCCTTCTGCTGCTCGACGAGCCCTTCGGAGCCGTCGACGAGTTGACCCGCCAGCAACTGGCCGAGGATCTGCCGCGGATCTGGGAGGCGCGGGGGACCACGACCGTTCTCGTCACCCATTCGGTGCGGGAGGCGGTGATGCTGGCGGACCGGGTGGTCGTGCTCTCGCCGCGGCCCGCCCGGATGATCGCGGATATTTCGGTGGACCTGCCGCGGCCGCGCGGGTCGGGGCTTGCGCGTGAGCCCGAGTTCGTTCGCCTGACGGACGAGGTCTTCGCGGCGCTGACACGCGGGATGGCGACAGACCGGACGTCGCTGGCAGCCCAATGACCGATATTCCGGGGCCGACGGCCGGTCTGGTCGCGCGCGCAGGTCGCGCGCGCGGGACTGGGCCATGGGCCGGGGTGATCCTCCTGTTTCTCGGTTGGGAACTGGCGGCGCGGCTTCTCGACGGGTCGTTCGTTCTGGTCGGCCCGGTCGACGTTCTCGGCTACCTCTTCTCGGAATGGGGGCTGATGAGCCGGGCGCTCGGCGTCACGCTCGCCAATGCCGCGGCGGGCTACGTCATCGGCAACATCGCGGCGGTGCTTCTGGCGGGTGTCGCCCTTGCATGGCCGCGCAGCGAGCGGGTGGTCACCGGGCTCGCGCTTCTCGTCTTCTGCCTGCCGCTCGTGGCCACCGGGCCGATCCTGCGGGTGTTCTTCGGCCCCGGGCCGGGGCCGCAGATCGCGCTGGCGGCGCTCGCGGTCTACTACACCACGCTCATTCCGCTTCTCGTCGGTCTTCGCGCCGCGCCGGACAGCTGGTTCGACCTCGTGCGCAGCTACGGGCGCGGCCGTTTCGCGGCCCTCGTGCATGTGCGGACGATGGCCGCCCTCCCGTATCTCTTCGCCGGGCTGCAGATCGCCGCGCCGGCGGCCTTTCTCGGGGCAATGGTCGGTGAGTTCACCGGAGCCGAGCGGGGAATGGGCGTTCTGACCGTCCGCGCGATCCGTGCGCTGGACGTCGAGATGACCTGGGCGCTCGCCACGGTCGCGACCTTCGTCGCGATCGCCGCCTATCTCGCCGTCGGGGCGCTCGCCCGGCGCCTGTTGCTCGATGCGCCACCGGTGATCCTGGCCACCCCGGCGGGTCGGGGGCGGGGACGCTGGGGCGTCCTCGGAGACGCGGCGATGGTGGCTGCGATCGCGTTCGGAAGCTGGGGGGCGGCGCTCTTCATCTTCGACATCAACCCGTTCTTCGCCAAGGGCCCCGGCGAAGTCTTCGACGCCCTCGTTCTCGCTGCCGACGCCGCCGAGACACGGGCCGCGCTCGGCGCCGCGCTTGCGGAGACCGCGGTCTATCTTCTGCCGGGATACATCGCGGGGCTCGCGGCCGGCGCGGGCCTCGCCATTCTCCTGGTACTTTTGCCGGCCATCGCCAGCACGGCGATGCCGCTGGCCATCGCCCTGCGCTCTGTCCCGATCGTCACGACGGCGCCGCTGGTGGTGCTCCTGCTGGGACGGGGAGCGACCGGCACAATCGTGCTCGTCGCGGTGATGGTCTTCTTCCCGACCTTCGTGGCCTGCCTGCACGGGCTGAGGCAGGCGCCGGGGCAGGTGATGGATGTGTTCGACAGCTACGCCGCGGGCCCGTTCGCGCGGCTCGTCAGGGTCCGCGTTCCGGCGATGTTGCCGGCGTTCTTCGCCGCCGCGCGGATGGCCGTTCCGGCCTCGGTTCTCGCGGTAACGGTGGTCGAATGGCTGGCGACCGGCGCGGGCATCGGAAGCCTCATGGCGCTCTCCGCCTCGCTTTCGGATTACGACATGCTCTGGAGCGCCGTCGTTCTCGTCTCGGTCCTGTCCGCGCTCGGCTACGCCGGGGTCGGCATGGTGGAGCGCCGGGTTCTGAGGGTCTATGCCCCCGAGCAACTGGCGTGATGCAGAGACCGGCCGCCTTCGCCATTCCGGGCGACATCGAGACGCTGACCGGGGGCTATATCTACGAGCGGCGCCTGCTCGAAGGCCTGCGTGCGCTGGGCCGGGACGTGCGGCATGTCGTGCTGGGAGACAGCTTTCCCGACCCCACGCCACGGGACGTCTCCGATACCGTCGAGGCGCTCGCGGCCATCGAGCCCGGGAGGGTGCTCATTCTCGACGGCTTCATCGTCGGGTCGTTCGAGACATCCGGCCTCGCCCGGGTTCGCGCGCCGATTGTGGCGATGGTTCACCACCCTCTGGCGCTCGAAAGCGGCCTCGACGAGGCGCGCCGGGAGCATCTCTTCCGGACCGAGCGCGACAACCTCGCCCTCGCGTCCCATGTCCTCGTGCCGAGCCCGCACACCGCGGAAATTCTTGCCACGCGATATGGCGTGCCGCCGGAGCGCATCACCATCGCCCGGCCGGGCACGGATCTGCCCGGCGGTCCGCCCGCGCCGGTCGATCCGCCGCTCATCCTCTCGGTCGGCATCCAGCACCCCCGCAAGGGGCACGACATTCTCCTGACGGCGCTGTCGCGGCTTCGGGCGCGTGAGTGGCAGGCGGTCGTCGTGGGCGGGCGACACGACGAGGGCCATGCCGACGCGCTCGACCGGCTCCACGGCGACCTGGGGCTCGGAGGACGCGTGCGCATGGCGGGGAAGGTGTCCGGCGGGGACCTCGACGCGCTCTTTCGCGCGGCCTCGGTCTTCGCGCTCGCCACGCGCTACGAGGGCTACGGCATCGCCTTCGACGAGGCGCTGAGGCACGGGCTGCCGATCGTGTCGTGCCGCACCGGGGCGGTGCCCGACACGGTGCCGGAGGGCGCGGGCATTCTGGTCGCGCCCGATGACGCCGCAGCCTTCGCGGACGCGCTCGACGCCGTTCTCGGTGATGCGGAGCGCCGCGAGGGAATGGCGCGCGCCGCCGCTGCCGCGGGGCGGGCCCTTCCCGGCTGGGAAGAGACTGCGCGAATCGCGGGCGGCGTTCTCGACAGCGTCTGAAGCGGAGGTCGCGCGGGCAGGTCGCCCGCAAGAGGCGGAACAGGGGTCCGATCGGGACGAGCCGTCTGTCGGTCCCTTTGCGTGCGGGTCCCGCCCTTCGCCGGTGGGCGCCGCGCCGGAGCGGCGCGGCGGGGCTTCAGCCCGGCAGGTTCTCGTCGAGGAACTCCGAGAAGGAACTCCAGCTCTCCTCGTCGGCCCGTTCCTGGTAGCGGTCGGAGCCGAACACGGTGAAGGCGTGGGGCGCGTTCGAATAGACCTCGATCGTGTAGGTGTTGCCGGCCTCCTCGAGTTCCGTGGCGAAGGTCGCGACATCGTCCATGGTGATCGACGTGTCGGCGCCTCCGTGCAGGACGAGAACGGGCGGTTCGTCGCCGTCCCAGCCCTGACCTTCGGGCGTCGAGAGACCGCCGTGGAAGGTCGCGTAGCCATTGGCCATGTCCGAAAGATCGCTGCGGGCCATTTCGAGGGCGACGGCCCCGCCGAAACAGTAACCCGTGACGACCATGTCCTCGACGCTCGATCGCGACAGCGCCTGTTCGACGCCCGCCTCGACGAGCGCCCGCATGCGCTCGCGGTCCCGATAGAGAGCGCCTGTGGCGGCCTGACGGTGATCCATCGTTTCGGTGGGAGTCTCGTCGCCGAACATGTCGAGTGCGAAGGCGTTGTAACCCATTTCGGCGAGCATGTCGGCGCGCTGACGCTCGTAATCGTTCATCCCGTCCCAGTCATGAACGATGAGAACGACGCCGCGGGGGGTCTCGGCCTCGGCCCAGTAGCCGGTGAACGCCTCGTCTCCCACGGTATAGGAGACGTCTTCGGCGAAGGCGGGGGTGGAGACGGCAAGGGCGCTCAGAAGAAGCGGTGAGAATCGCATGGTTCCTCCAAATATCTGTTTGTGCGGGTGTGATTGGAAATGGGGCCCGCGGGATGCCCGACAAGCCCGGTCTTCCCAACGAGAGGGAAGACGCCATGCGACGGGTGGGCGGGCGACCGTGAAGGGCAAATCCTTCTTCCCGGGCGCAACCTTGCCGGCGAATAGGTG
>CAZPPH010000036.1:0-22584 GCA_964588375.1 uncultured Rhodobacterales bacterium
CAGATCAGCGTCATCATGGGCCCCTGCGCGGGCGGCGCGGTCTATTCGCCGGCGATGACCGACTTCATCTTCATGGTCGAAGACACGTCCTACATGTTCGTCACCGGCCCCGAGGTCGTGCGCACGGTGACGAACGAGGTCGTCACCGCGGAGGAACTGGGCGGGGCCTCGACCCACACGCGCAAATCGTCGGTCGCCGACGGCGCGTTCAAGAACGATGTCGAGACTCTGGCCGAGGTGCGCCGCCTGATCGACTTCCTGCCGCTGTCGAATCGCGAGAAACCTCCGGTCCGGCCGTTCTACGACGATCCCGCCCGGATCGAGCCGTCGCTCGACACGCTGGTGCCGGCGAACCCGAACCAGCCCTACGACATGAAGGAACTGATCACGAAGATCGCAGATGAGGGCGACTTCTTCGAGATCCAGAAGAATTTCGCCGGCAACATCGTCACCGGCTTCATCCGGATCGAGGGCTCGACCGTGGGGGTCGTCGCCAACCAGCCGATGGTGCTCGCGGGCTGCCTGGACATCGATTCGGCGCGCAAGGCCGCGCGTTTCGTGCGGTTCTGCGACGCCTTCGACATCCCCATCCTCAGTCTCGTCGACGTGCCCGGCTTCCTGCCGGGGGTCGGCCAGGAGCATCAGGGCATCATCAAGCACGGGGCGAAGCTGCTCTACGCCTACGGCGAAGCGACCGTGCCGAAGGTCACGCTCATCACCCGCAAGGCCTATGGCGGGGCATATGTGGTGATGGCCTCGAAGCACCTCCGCGGCGATTTCAATTATGCCTGGCCAACCGCGGAGATCGCGGTGATGGGTGCGAAGGGGGCGGTGGAGATCCTTTACCGCGACGCCCGCGGCGACCCCGAGAAAGCCGCGGAAAAAACCAGGGAATACGAAGACAGTTTTGCCAACCCGTTTCGTGCCGCCGAGCGGGGTTTCATCGACGAGGTGATCCAGCCCCGCTCGACCCGCAAGCGCATTGCCCGGGCTTTTTCATCGCTCCGCACCAAGAGGCTCGCGAATCCGTGGAAGAAGCACGACAACCTGCCCCTCTGATGCAGGCGACCGCCCGCAGTTTCGAGCATGGTCGTCCGGAGGGCCTCTTCGGCGCATTGATGCAGCCCGGCCACAATCTGCCGGGTATCGCACGCAACCATATGAATTTCCGAAACGTTGTATTAGCGTCCGCTTGGATACCCGGACGGGTGTCGGATAAACGGAACGGGGACAGTCGCCGGGTTAGAATACGGGGCCTGTCTGTCGGCAATTTAGGAGACCCAGATGTCGAAGAGCATCACTGCACTTCTCGCCCTTGGCCTGCTCACCCTGGTCGCTGCTTGCGCCCAGCAAGAAGAGGTCGTGTTCGTCGAGCCCGAGCCCATCGAGGCCGAGCCGGTGATGGAGAAGTTCTGAGTTCAGAACCGGGCGGGTCTTCGGGCCCGCCCATCCTGGCCGCCGCGGCCCGAAAGGGCAGGCCATGTTGAAACATCGCGGCTTTCCCGGTCGTCTTCCGGGCACCGATTTCCAATTCACCATTCGTCGTGCGAACCCCCGCGGAGCGACCCCGCTCAAGCGAAGGGAGCGTCATTCCGACCGCCGGCCGGCCGACCGTGCCGCCGACGCGGTCTTTCTTGCCGCGCTCTGGGACCATTTCGGCGATGCGCCGTTCGAGCGGGGAAACCTCGATGCCGGCCGGCTGTCCTGGCTTTTCGGTCGGGAAGTCGTCGCGGTGACTGATTCGTTCGATGCCGAGAGTTACGAAGCCGAACTCCGGGTCGACCCCGATGCCGCGCGGGCCGCCTTCCCCGAGATTTTCGAATGAATTCCGGCATGAATCTGCCGATGCCGACGGGATTCTGGCGAGGCCCTGCCGGTATGAGCGCAGCGTCCTCCAGGGGCTCGCATGCGTCCGGAACCCCGGTCACGATATCGGTGTACGGGGCGACCCCCTCCAGCGAGTATCGCTGTGCCCCGGCGGGAAAGGTCAGATACCCTTCCAAGGGCGGACGGTGCGACTTCAGCGTCGTCGCGTCGTCCGCCGCTTCGTTCCGCTCCGCGCGGAGACGTGCCGATCATTTGGCTCGGAACCAGAATTTGCTTGCATTTGTTGGGAGCGTGACCGCTTCTGCAAAAGAGGCAAATACCAATCGAGGAGCAATCTCATGCAACGCATTCTGTTGGCTCTGGGACTCGTGTCGGGTCTCGCTCTCACCGCTTGCGGCGACACTCTTGGCGAACAGGCGGTCTATGGCGGCGCTGCCGGCGCCGGTGTTTCGGCCGTCGCGGACGGCGACGTTCTCACCGGTGCCGCACTCGGCGCGGCGGGCAACGTGGCCTACTGCCAGACCTACCCGGGCCGCTGCTGACGCGGTCCTGACCGCTTCCTTCGGGGAAGCGCGACATCAACAATCGACGAAAGGGCGATGGCGCGGTGCGCCGTCGCCCTTTGTCGTTCCGAAGGACCGGGGCTGAGGGGACCCACGACATGTTCAAGAAGATCCTGATCGCGAACCGGGGCGAAATCGCCTGCCGCGTCATCAAGACCGCGCGGCGCATGGGCATTGCGACCGTGGCGGTCTACTCCGACGCCGACGCGACTGCGCTCCATGTGCAGATGGCCGACGAGGCCGTCCATATCGGCCCGCCGCCCGCCAACCAGTCCTATATCGTGATCGACAACATTCTGAAGGCGATCCGGGCGACCGGCGCCGAGGCGGTTCATCCGGGCTACGGGTTTCTCTCCGAGAACCCGAAATTCGCCGCGGCACTCGAAACCGAAGGGGTCGCTTTCATAGGCCCCCCGGTGGGTGCCATCGAGGCGATGGGCGACAAGATCACGTCGAAGAAGATCGCCGCCGAGGCAGGGGTCTCCACCGTACCGGGTTACATGGGGCTGATCGGCGATGCCGACGAGGCAGTGAAGATCGCCGGCGAGATCGGATATCCGGTGATGATCAAGGCGTCCGCCGGGGGCGGCGGCAAGGGCATGCGCATCGCATGGGACGAGGCGGAGGCGCGCGAGGGCTTCCAGTCGTCGAAGAACGAGGCGGCCTCCAGCTTTGGCGACGACCGCATCTTCATCGAGAAATTCGTCACCCAGCCGCGTCATATCGAGATCCAGGTGATGGGCGATCAACACGGCAACTGCATCTATCTCGGCGAGCGCGAATGCTCCATCCAGCGGCGGAACCAGAAGGTGATCGAGGAGGCACCCTCGCCGTTTCTCGACGCGGACACCCGCAAGGCCATGGGCGAACAGGCCGTCGCTCTCGCGCAGGCGGTGGACTATTGCTCGGCCGGAACCGTGGAATTCATCGTCGACGGTGCGCGGAACTTCTTCTTTCTCGAAATGAACACGCGGCTGCAGGTCGAACACCCGGTGACCGAGCTGATCACCGGTATCGACCTCGTCGAGCAGATGATCCGGGTCGCAGCCGGCGAGAAGCTCGCGCTGACACAGGCCGACGTCGAGCTTCAGGGCTGGGCCTTCGAAAGCCGACTCTATGCGGAAGACCCCTACCGCGGCTTTCTGCCGTCGATCGGGCGGCTTACCCGGTACCGGCCCCCCGAGGAAATGGCTGGGCCCTCCCGCGCGGTGCGCAATGACACCGGCGTCTCAGAGGGCGGCGAGATCTCGATGTTCTACGACCCGATGATCGCCAAGCTCTGCACCTGGGGGCCGGACCGGGAGGCGGCGCTCGAGGAGATGCGCCTGGCCCTCGACACGTTCGAGGTCGAAGGCATCGGCCACAACCTGCCGTTCCTCTCTGCGGTGATGGATCACCCGAAATTCGCGTCTGGCGAGATCACCACCGCCTTCATCGCGGAGGAATACCCCGAGGGGTTCGCGGGCGTCATCCTTGAAGAAACCGAACTTCGCCGGGTCGCCGCATGCGCGGCCGCGATGCACAGGGTTGCCGAAATCAGACGGACACGCGTGTCCGGCCGGATGGACAACCACGAGCGCAAGGTCGGCGCGGACTGGCACGTCACCGTCGGAGGGGAAGCCTACGATGTGACCATCGACGCCCGGCCCGGCGGTGCGACCGTCCGTTTCGCAGACGGCGTGGTGCACGAGGTCGAGGGCGGTTGGACCCCGGGCGACACGCTTGCCCGCATGACGGTCGACGGTGCCCCGCTCGTGCTCAAGGCCGACAAGATCACCTCCGGTTTCCGCCTGCGCACCCGGGGGGCGGACCTCTCCGTCCACGTTCGGACGCCCCGGCAGGCGGAACTCGCCCGGCTCATGCCAGACAAGGCTCCGGCGGACACGTCGAGGCTTCTTCTCTGCCCCATGCCGGGGCTCATCGTGAAGATCGACGTCGCCGAGGGCGACGAGGTTCAGGAGGGCCAGGCGCTCTGCACCGTCGAGGCGATGAAGATGGAGAACATTCTCCGCGCCGAAAGGGCCGGGCGCGTGCTCGAGATCAAGGTCGCGCCGGGCGCGAGCCTCGGCGTCGACGAGATCATCATGGAGTTCGAGGGATGAGTTACCGGCCTTGCCGAATTTCCTGCTGGCGGAGCGGCATCTTGTCGATGGCCCGCGAAATCTCGCGCACGTCCCACGGCAGGGGCTTTCTGTATTCCACCTCGCCGTCCTTGCCGACGACCGCCAGCATGAAGCCGCGGGGGCGCAGCGTGCGGCGGAGATCTGAGGGCTCCTCCGGGTCGGTATCGGTGATGATGACGACATCGCGCTGTGCAAGCGCCTCCGGGCGATCGAGCAGAAACTCGATCTGCTGGCGGAAGGCGGGGTTTGCCGGGCTGTCGGCGAAAACGACCACGGGGCGGGCGAGCCACTTGAAATCCGCCAGATCGACCTCGTCGGCACTGAAGACGGTGGTCGGGTCGAACTCCCACCGCTCGACGGGGGTTTCCTCGGTGATGGTTCCATCGGTCGCACCGGCGTCTTGTGGAAACGCGGCGGTGGCGACGAGGGCAAAGACAACGGCCAGAACACGGATCATGGCACCTCCATTCGCTCAACATATAGGGTGCCCCTGCGCCGAGGCGAAGGGCAAAGCGGTCGCAGGTGACCAGAGCTCAACCGGCGCAGGGGGGTCGGAAAAATGACGGACTGGAAGACGCTTGCGGAGGGCGAACTGCGGGGAAGGCCCCTCGAGAGCCTCGATTGGGAAACCCTCGAAGGCATCCGCGTCAAGCCGCTCTACACCGAGGGCGACCTCGAGGGGGTCGACCATCTCGGCTCGATTCCCGGCGAGGCGCCCTTCACCCGTGGTGTGAAGGCGACGATGTATGCCGGGCGGCCATGGACCATTCGGCAATACGCCGGTTTCTCCACCGCAGAGGAGTCGAACGCGTTCTACCGCAAGGCGCTGGCGGGCGGTCAGCAGGGGGTCTCGGTCGCCTTCGACCTCGCCACCCACCGGGGCTACGACAGCGACCATGCGCGCGTCGAGAGCGATGTTGGCAAGGCCGGTGTCGCCATCGACAGCGTCGAGGACATGAAGATTCTCTTCGACGGCATCCCGCTCGGCGAGATTTCCGTTTCCATGACGATGAACGGCGCGGTCATTCCGGTACTGGCGAGTTTCATCGTCGCGGGCGAGGAGCAGGGGGTCGACCGCGCCGCTCTTTCGGGCACCATCCAGAACGACATCCTGAAGGAGTTCATGGTTCGCAACACCTACATCTACCCGCCGGAGCCCTCGATGAGGCTGGTCGGCGATATCATAGAGTATACAGCGGACTACATGCCGAGATTCAACTCGATTTCGATCTCCGGCTACCACATGCAGGAGGCCGGCGCGAACCTCGTGCAGGAGCTTGCCTTCACCCTCGCGGACGGCCGCGAATATGTCCGCGCCGCCATCGCGCGCGGCATGGATGTCGACCGCTTCGCGCCGCGCCTGTCGTTCTTCTTCGCGATCGGGATGAACTTCTTCATGGAGGCCGCGAAGCTTCGCGCCGCCCGGCTTCTGTGGCACCGGATCATGTCGGAATTCGAGCCGAAGAGCCCCAAATCGTCGATGCTCCGCACCCATTGCCAGACGTCCGGTGTCTCGCTTCAGGAGCAGGACCCGTACAATAACGTCGTGCGCACCGCCTACGAGGCGCTGGCGGCCGTGCTTGGCGGCACGCAGTCGTTGCATACCAACGCGCTCGACGAGGCGATCGCCCTGCCGACAGAGTTTTCCTCCCGCATCGCCCGCAACACCCAGCTCATTCTCCAGGAAGAGACGGGCGTGACCCATGTCGTCGACCCGCTGGCGGGCTCCTACTACGTCGAGAGCCTGACCGCCGAACTCGCCGAAAAGGCGTGGTCGCTGATGGAGGAGGTGGAAGGAATGGGCGGCATGACGAAGGCCGTCGCCTCGGGCATGCCGAAGCTCCGCATCGAGGAGAGTGCCGCCCGCCGTCAGGCGATGATCGACCGCGGTGAAGACGTGATCGTCGGGGTGAACAAATATCGCAAGGACAGCGAGGACCCGATCGACATTCTCGACATCGACAACGAGAAGGTCCGCGCCTCGCAGGTCGCCCGTCTCGAGCGCATCCGGGCCGAGCGCGACCAGACCGCGGTCGAGGCAGCCCTCGACGAGATCACCCGGCGCGCGAAGGAGGGGGGCAACCTTCTCGACGCGGCGGTGGAGGCGGCCCGTGCGAGGGCGAGCGTGGGAGAGATATCCATGGCGATGGAAAAGGTGTTCGGCCGTCACCGGGCCGAGGTGAAGACCCTCGCCGGCGTTTACGGGGCCGCCTATGAAGGCGACGAGGGCTTCGCGACGATCCAGAGAGAAGTGGAAAGCTTCGCCGAGCAGGAGGGCCGCAGGCCGCGCATGCTCGTCGTCAAGATGGGGCAGGACGGGCACGACCGGGGCGCGAAGGTGATCGCCACGGCGTTTGCCGACATCGGCTTCGACGTCGACGTCGGCCCCCTGTTCCAGACCCCGGCCGAGGCCGCGCAGGACGCCATCGACAACGACGTGCACGTCATCGGCATCTCGAGCCAGGCCGCCGGCCACAAGACCCTCGCGCCGAAGCTCATCGCCGCGCTGAAGGAGAAGGACGCGGGCGACATCATCGTGATTTGCGGCGGGGTCATCCCCCAGCAGGATTACGAGTTCCTGAAGAAGGCCGGGGTGAAGGCGATCTTCGGGCCGGGCACGAACATTCCCGAGGCCGCCGCGGACATCCTGCGGCTGATCCGCGAGGCGCGCGCGGCGTGAGCCCTCGGCCCGCGATGCTTGCGGGCGGGGCGGCGGGCTGTCTCTGGGCCGCCGGGGTCGTCTGGATCGGCGTGCGCCTCGTCGAGGTTCCGGTCTTCGCGCTCCTGCCCACGCTGGCGTCGGCCTTCATCGGCCCGGGGCTGGTGCTCGTCCTGATCGTCCTCGTTCTGTCGCTGCGACGGGTCTTCGACGATACACTCGCCGACGGCGAGGAACCGCGCCCGTTTTCGGGAGCGGACATCGATGCGCGGGTGTTGCGGAACACCCTTGAACAGGTGGCGGTTGCACTCTGCCTGTGGCCGGCCACCGCCTACCTTGCGACGGGAGCGGGGCCGGGCATCGTCGCGACTCTCGGGGTCGCCTTCGTGCCGGCGCGTCTCGCCTACTGGGCCGGCTACCGGCTCGCACCCTCCCTGCGGATGTTCGGTTTCGCCGCCACCTTCTACGCCACTGTCTTCGCCTTCGTTTTTGCCGTGTTTTCCGCGATCGACTTCGCCGCCGGCGTCGCGCCCGGGTGACGCAGCGCGCGTGCCGGTCTAGGCTCGCCCCATGTCGATCTGGTCGCGCATCGCTGACGCCCTCTCCGCACTCGCCTCGGGCGAGAGCCTCTCGGAGGTCTTCGGCCGGTTGCGCGCGCCGCCCGAGCGCTCCGTGGCGTTTACCATCGCCGTCATCGCGCTCGGCGCGAAGATGGCCAAGGCCGATGGCCGGGTCACCCGCGACGAGGTCAGCGCTTTCCGCGAAGTCTTCCACATTCCCCGCCAGGAGGAGGCCAGCGCCGCGCGGGTCTTCGATCTTGCCCGCCAGGATGTCGCGGGGTTCGACGCCTACGCCCGCCGCATCCGGGCGATGTTTGGCGATGGCGACCCGGTGCTGTCCGATCTCATGGAGGGACTCTTCTACGTCGCCGCGGCCGACGGACAGTACCATCCGAGGGAAAACGATTTTCTGGAGGAGGTCGCGGACATCTTCGGCATCGGCGAACGGCAGTTCCGCGCGATTCGCGCCCGTTTCATCTCCGATACCGAGCCGGATCCCTATGAGGTTCTCGGGCTGGCGCATGACGCGAGCGTCGAAGAGGCTCGCGCGGCCTGGCGACGGCTCGTTCGTGAGAGCCATCCCGACCGGATGATCGCCCGCGGTCTGCCAGAAGAGGCGGTCCGCATCGCCGAGCGGCGGCTCATCGCCGTCAACCGCGCCTGGGAGGAGATCAGCGAAGGTCACGCGGCCTGATGCGCATCGCGACCTGGAACATCGAGTGGTTCACCGATCTCTTCGATGACAACGGCAACATTCTCGTCGACGGCGAATGGTCGGGCCGCTACGACATCACGCGCGCGGCACAGGCCGAGGCCATCGCCGTCGTGATGACCGCTCTCGACGCCGACGCGATCATGATCATCGAGGCCCCGGACGCCAGCCACCGCCGCTCCAGCCGTGTGGCGCTCGAGAATTTCGCCGAGGCATTCGGGCTGAGGATCCGCAGGGCCCTTCTGGGCTTCGAGAACCACACCCGGCAGGAAATCGCCCTGCTTTTCGACCCCGACGCGCTGGAGGTGCGCCACGAGCCGATCGGTCCCGAACACGGCGGTCACGATGCGGTCGCCGCGCCGCGCTTCGACGGCAGCTTCAAGATCGACCTCGACATCGACGCGACACCTGAAACGGTCGTCTGGTCGAAACCGCCGCTGGAGCTTGCCTGCCGTTCGGCGGCGGGCCGCGCCTTCCGGATGATCGGGGTGCATGCGAAGTCGAAGAACCCGCGCGGCGCGAAGGGTCGCGAGGCCGTGCTGCGCGAGGCGATCCAGAATCGCCGCAAGCAGCTCGCGCAATGCATCTGGCTCAGACGCCGCGTGGAGGAACACCTCGCCGCCGGCGACCCGCTGATCGTTCTGGGAGACTTCAACGACGGTCCCGGAATCGACGAATACGAAAAACTCTTCGGCCGCTCGGGCCTCGAGATCGTGCTCGGCGAGGCCGACGGCGGCCGCCTCAAGGATCCCCATGCCGACATGGCGCTGCAGCGCCGGCTCGGGGCCATGCCGACCACGGCGCGGTTCTACATCTCGTCGCAGAAACGCTGGCTCGACGTGCTCCTCGATTACATCATGATCTCGCCGGATCTCGCCCGACAGAACCCCGAGTGGCGCATCTGGCATCCGTTCGACGACCCGGTCTGTTACCGGACGCCGGAACTCCGGGAGGCGCTGCTGGCGGCCTCCGACCATTTCCCCGTCACGCTCGATATCGACCTCTAGGTCTCGTCAGACGGAGCGGCCGTACCTATCTTCATCTCCATGAAACGCGCGATTCTAATTGCACTCGTGGCTTGGGCTCCCTTCGCCGCGACCGCTCAGGAGGGGGACGCCGAGAGCGAGATCGACCGGGGCATGAGCCTTCTCGAGCGGGGCACCGAACTCATCATCGAGGGTCTGCTGGCGGAGATCGGCCCCGAGATCGAGGCACTCCTCGGCACCATCGACGAACTTCGCGGCTATCATCCTCCCGAGATGCTGCCGAACGGCGACATCATCATTCGCCGTCGCCGGCCCGGTGACGCGCCGGAGATGCCCGACGCGGATACGGGCGACGTCGAACTCTGACAGTCTTCAGGCGGCGTTCGGTCCCACGAACTCCGCCTTCGTCGCCCCGAGACTGTCGGCCAGCGCCTGAAAGCGCGCTTCGGCGACCTCGCCGAGAAGGTCGGCGGTGCCTTCGGCGAGGTGAAAGATCAGCCGCTTGCGCCGCGGTGTCCATTCGAGCCGGCCCATCCGCTCGGCGTCCTGTCCCGAGAACATCGCCCCGAAGCGCATCGCCTTGCCGAGCTGTTCCGCGCCGCGCGCCTCGGTCTCGGAGAGAAGTCCGAACAGGGGCTCGAACCGGGTGCCCGAGCGGGAATTCTTGTAGCGGTGAAGGAGTGCGAGGCCGAGAACGACCCGTTCGCGGTGCGCGAGACCGGCCATGTTTGCCCGGGTGGCCAGGTCGAAGCAGGCTTCGTGCCGGTAGTCGGGGTGCGCCCGCCATGCCACGTCGTGCAGAAGACAGGCTGCGCGGACCAGACGGAAATGGTCTTCTCCTCTCCCCTCGAAGAGGGGCGCGATGAACGCGTGCAGCGTGCGCCCGAAGCCCGGCAAGCGGGCGTCCTTCGCCTCGTTGAACCGGCAGGCCTCGATCAGCGGGTCGCGCGCCCGAAGATCGCCCGGCATCTGCTCGTAGAGCATGCCCTCGCGAATGCCGTAGCTCGACACCGCGATGTCATGGGGCCTGAAGGCGTCGACGAGTGCCGTGAGCACCGGCGCGGCCAGAGGCAGAAGGCTCGCCCGTGCCTCGCTCACCCCGGCCGCCTTTCGCAATTCGACCATGTCCGATTTCGCGATCAGCGCGGCGGTGGCGCGCACGTCCTTCCGGCTCATGCGGTATTCGTGGAGCACCGCCAGCGGGTAGCCGCGCCGCTCCATGTCGATCCTCGCGAAGGCGCGCCACGAGCCGCCGACGAGAAACAGGCGGTCGGACTGCTCGCCCATGGTCTCCTTCAGCGCCTCGATCTCCGCCTTCACCGCCTTGCGCCTGGCGGACTTGCCGCCCTTGATCCCGAGAAGCCTCAGGGGGCCGAGGGGCGAGGACACGCATTTGCCCACCTCGCCGTCCTTCAACTCGGCGAGCTCCATCGACGAGCCGCCGATGTCGCAGACGAGACCGTATGAGCCCGGCCAGCCCAGAAGCACGCCCTGGGCCGAGAAACGCGCCTCCTCGGCGCCATCGATGACCCAGAGGCGGAGGCCGGTCTCGCGCAACACGTCCTCCCTGAACGCGGGGCCGTCCTCCGCCTCCCGCACCGCGGCTGTGGCCACAGCCGTCAGCGGTGCAGCTCCCATGCCCTTCGCGAGAAGGGCGAACCGCTTGAGTGCCTTCAGGGCCCGTACCCGGCCGTCGGGGTTGAGCTTGCCGGTTTCGGCCATGCCGCCGCCGAGCCCGCACATGACCTTTTCATTGAAGAAATAGGCCGGGCTTCTGGCCGCGCCGTCGAAGACGACGAGGCGGACGGAGTTCGAGCCGACATCGACGACCCCGACCCGTCGCAGCGCCAGTGCGCCAGGGCTGTCGAAGAGGGGCCGTCCGAATGGGCCCCCGTCGTCCTGCTGCGGCGCGCTGCCGTCTTCCATCAGTGGAGCATCCCCTTGCGGCGATTGGCAGTGTGCCCGACCCGGGCCGGCGGGGTCAATCGGAGGCTTCGGCGAGTTTCTTCACGTCGGACGCGCCCGCCTTCCCGCGGCCCGAAAGCGAAGGGTTCTCCATGAAGTACCGGTGGCAGCTGAAGGCCCGCGCGGGGTCTTCCGGCATGGGGCGCGAGAAGGACCCGTCCGGCGCGACGACCCAGGAATTTGCCTCGTCGCGCAGATTGGCGACCATGATCTGGTCGACGATCTGCGCCTTCACGGTGGGGTTGCAGATTTCCACGAGCGTCTCGACCCGCCGGTTGAGGTTGCGATCCATCCAGTCCGCCGAGGAAATGTAGACCCTGGCCCTCTCCGACGGCAGCCCCTGGCCCGCGCCGAAGCAGACGATCCGGGAATGTTCGAGAAACCGCCCGACGATGGATTTCACGCGGATATTGTCCGACAGCCCCGCGATGCCGGGCCGCAGACAGCAGATGCCCCGGATCACGAGGTCGATCTTCACCCCGGCCTGGCTGGCGAGATAGAGCGCGTCGATCACGTCCTTCTCGACGAGCGAATTCAGCTTGGCCCAGATCCGCGCGGGGCGCCCGGCGAGCGCGTGCTCGGCCTCCTCGGCGATGCGCTCGAGAAGCGTGGTCTTGAGCGTCAGCGGCGAGATCGACAGGTTTTCGAGGCTTTGCGGCTTGGCGTAGCCCGACAGGTAGTTGAAGACCCGCGTCGCGTCGCGGCCCAGGGCCGGGTCGCAGGTGAAGAGCGACAGGTCGGTGTAGATCTTCGCGGTGATCGGGTGGTAATTGCCCGTTCCGAAATGGGTGTAGGTCGCGAGCCCGCTTGCCTCGCGGCGCACCACGGTCGAGATCTTGGCGTGGATCTTGTAGTTCAGGAACCCGTAGACGACGTGCACGCCGGCCCGTTCGAGCTTTCTCGACTGACGGATGTTGGCGGCCTCGTCGAACCGCGCCTTGAGTTCAACGAGCGCGGTGACGGATTTTCCGTCCTCGGCCGCCTCGCAGAGCGCATCGACGATGGGCGACTGGTTCGAGGTCCGGTAGAGCGTCTGCTTGATCGCGACGACATCGGGGTCGGCGGCGGCCTGATTGAGAAACCGCACGACCATGTCGAAAGTCTCGTAAGGGTGGTGCAGCAGCATGTCCTTCTGGCGGATCGCGCCGAACATGTCGCCGTCGTGGTCCTGCACCCGCTCGGGAACCCGCGGTGTGAACGAGGGCCAGAGGAGGTCCGGCCGCTCGTCGATCACCAGCTCCTTCAGGTCACCCGATCCGATGAGCCCGTCGACCTCGACGACCTCGTCCTCGGCGACCTTGAGTTCCTCCATGATGAGCCGTCTCAGCCGTTCCGGCGCGCCCACCGAAATCTTCATCCGGACCACTTCGCCCCGGCGGCGGCGCTTGAGTGCGACCTCGAACTCGCGCACGAGGTCTTCGGCCTCGTCCTCGACCTCGAGGTCGCTGTCGCGCAGCACCCGGAATGCGCAGCTGCCCTTGAGCGCGTAGCCCGGAAACAAACGGTCGAGATTGAGCAGCAGCACGTCCTCGAGCAGGATGAACCGGTGCTCGCGCCCGACGGCCGGCAGCCGCACGAAACGGCTCGTCTGCTGCGGAATCGGCAGGAGCGCCTTCAGCATCCGCCCTTCCTCGGCGCTCTCGAATTCGAGGGCGAGCGCGTAGCCGGTGTTGGGGATGAACGGGAATGGATGCGCCGGGTCGATCGCCAGCGGCGTGAGGATCGGAAAGATCTCCGCCAGAAAAGCCTTTTCGAGGTGCTTGCGATCGGATTTCGACAGATCGTCGCGCGAAAGGATGTGAATGTCCTCGCCGGACATCTCCCGGGCGAGCCCCGTCCAGATATCCTGCTGGCGCTCCATCAGTTTGCGCGCCTCGGTATTGATCAGTTCGAGCTGCTCCGTCGGCGTCAGCCCGTCCTGGGCAGGCGCGGTCTTGCCGCCCTTGGCGAGCTCCCTGAGGCCAGCGACCCTCACGGTGTAGAACTCGTCGAGATTGGTCGCGGAGATCGACAGGAAGCGCAGCCGTTCGAGAAGCGGGACGCTCGGGTTCTGCGCTTCCTCGAGCACGCGCCAGTTGAAATCGAGCCAGGAGAGTTCGCGGTTGAAGAACCGCGAGGGACCCGAAGGATCGACATCGGGCATCTCGACGGCTTCGGACAGGGGGGCGTGAAGAAGGTCGGCGATCGTTATGGACGGCAATGGTAATCCTCGTTCGTCGGCGGAAGCGATCCGCAGCGCATCATCGCGCAGGAGTGCGACTATGCCGTGACGTCGCCACCGTTGTCCAGAACCCGGCGGGCCAGGGCGCGGCCGACCGGCTGGCCCTCGGCGAGCGCGGCCCGGTCGAGCGCCGTGACGGCCGCCTCGGCGGCGGCGAAGGACCGTTCGATTCGCCTCACGAGCCAGGAGATGAGTGCCGGCTCCGGCGCGATCTGGCGGTCGGCGAAAAGCTTCAGGAGAAGGTTCGCGAGAAGCGCGTCGTCGGGTGGCGCGAGCGAAGCGACACCTCCGGCCTGCATCCGGCTCGCGAGATCTGGCAGGCGAAGGCTCCACCTCGCCGGTGGCGTCCGCGCGGTGGTCAGTAGCCGCGCGTTCCCGGCGTGGAGAAGATTGACGAGGTGGAAGGCGGGTGCCTCGGCGGTTTCTCCCAACCCGTCCCAGTCCTCGACCACCAGCGCATCGGTCGCGCCGAGGGCCGCGATGTCGGCATTCGCGAGATCCATGGCCGCGATGATTCTGGCGCCCGAAGCCGCCGCCCAGACATGGGCGAGATGGGTCTTGCCCGCGCCCTCGGGGCCGATCAGCGTCAGTCGCCCGTTGGGCCAGTCTTCCGGCCGGTCGATGAAAGCCACGGCGTCGGCATTGGCGGGGGAGACGAAGAAATCCCCGCGGGCATGTGACGGCCGCGACGGCAGGTCGAAGACGAGCTGGCGTGCCATGTCAGGCCTCGTCGGTCTCGCTCGGGGTGTCCGCTCGGTCTTCGAGGCCCCGGTAAAGCAGGCTCTGGCGATACCGGTCGATCAGGAACCGCGCCACGACGCCGACAGCGGCCGCCACCGGCACGGCGACGAGGAGACCGACGAAGCCGAAGAGCGTCCCGAAGACCGACAGCGCGAAGATCAGCCAGACCGGGTGCAGGCCGACACTCGAGCCCACGAGCTTCGGGGTGAGGATGTTGCCCTCCAGGAACTGTCCCGACTGGAAGATCGCCCAGACCGCGATGATCCAGAGCCAGTCACCCCAGAACTGGAAAAGCGCGAGCCCGACAGCGAGCACTCCGCCGACCAGCGCGCCGACGTAGGGGATGAACGAGATGAGCCCCGCCACCGCGCCCACGACGAGGCCGAACTGGAGGCCCACGGCGGCGAGAAGGCCTGCGTAATAGACCCCGAGGATGAGGCAGACGGTGCCTTGCCCGCGGATGAAGGCCGCGAGCGTCTCGTTGATGTCGCCGGCGAGCTTGCGGATGACGGGGGCGTGGTCCCGGGGAAGCAGATCGTCGATCCGCGCGACCATCCGGTCCCAGTCGAGCAGGAGATAGAAGGTCACGACGGGAACGAGCACGATCAGCACCACGATGTTCAGAAGCGACAGCGCCGAGGTGAACACCCTGTTGAGAAACTCTCCTCCCTTGGCCTGGATGGTCTCTCCGACCCCCTCGAGCGAGCGGCGGATGGTGGAATCGGCGTCCATCACCTCGGGGAACCTTTCGGTGACCCAGCCCTGAAGCTGACGAAACAGCTCGGGGGCGAGCGCGAAGAGGTCGGCGGCCTGCTGAATGAGGGTCGGCACGATCAGAAGCCCGCCGAGCACGAAGATGACGAGTGCCACGACCGTGATCACCACCGTCGAGAGCGTCCGCGAGAGCCCGAGACGCTGGAGCCGGTCCGCGATCGGGTCGAGGCAGTAGGCGATCGCGCCGCCGAGGATGAACGGCAGGAGCACGTCACCCAGAAACCACATGATCGCGACGAACGCGGCCGTCGCGATCGTCCAGTACTTCACCTGGTCTCTTACCGGCAGCGCCATGGGTTTCCTTCCGATGTCCCTTGATTGCCCATGGGGCGGTGCGGGGCAAGGGGCAGCGCGCGGGCGATTGCGCTGGCCCCGGCGCGGCTGTAGACCGAGCGCCGCTGGCCAGATGAACGAGACACCGATGCGCCTTTCCCGCTACTTCCTGCCCGTCCTGAAGGAAACGCCCGCCGAGGCGCAGATCGTCTCGCACCGGCTGATGCTGCGCGCGGGGATGATCCGGCAGGCGAGCGCCGGCATCTATTCCTGGCTGCCGCTGGGCTACAAGGTGCTGCGCAACATCGAACGGATCGTGCACGAGGAGCAGACCCGGGCAGGCCATATCCCGATGCTGATGCCGACGCTGCAGTCGGCCGAGCTCTGGCGGGAGTCCGGCCGCTACGACGCCTTCGGCCCCGAGATGCTGCGCATCCGCGACCGGCATGAGCGCGACATGCTCTACGGCCCGACGAACGAAGAGCTGATCACCGATATCTTCCGCAGCTACGTCACGAGTTACCGCGACCTGCCGCTGACGCTCTATCACATCCAGTGGAAATTCCGCGACGAGATCCGCCCGCGCTTCGGGGTGATGCGCGGGCGCGAGTTCCTGATGAAGGACGGCTACAACTTCGACCTGACGAAAGAGGACGCGCTGCACGCCTACAACCGCCATCTCGTCAGCTACCTGCGCACCTACGAACGCATGGGCCTGCAGGCGATCCCGATGCGCGCTGATTCCGGGGCCATGGGCGGCGACAACACCCACGAGTTTCTGGTGCTGGCCGAAACCGGGGAATCCGAGGTGTTCTATGACAGTCAGATCACCGATCTGAAATTCGGCGACCGCGACGTGGATTACGACGACATGGCCCAGTGCCAGGCGGTGCTGGAGGAATTCACCTCGCGCTATGCCCGCACCGACGAAACCCATGACGCGGCGCTGTTCGAGCAGGTTCCCGAGGCGCGCCGCCGTCAGGCGCGTGGCATCGAGGTGGGGCAGATCTTCTATTTCGGCACGAAATATTCCGAGCCCATGGGCGCGTTCGTCGACGACGGCAAGGGCGGCCGGGTGCCCGTTCACATGGGCTCCCATGGCATCGGCGTGTCGCGACTCGCGGGCGCGATCATCGAGGCGAGCCACGACGAGCGCGGCATCGTCTGGCCCGAGGGCGTGACGCCGTTCCACGCCGGCATCGTCAACCTCCGCCAGGGCGACAGCGCCACCGACGCCGCCTGCGAGGGGCTCTACAAGGCGCTGACGGCGAAGGGCTTCGAGCCGCTCTATGACGACACCGAGGAGCGCGCCGGCGCGAAATTCGCCACGATGGACCTCATCGGCCTGCCCTGGCGCATCACCGTGGGCCCCCGCGGCCTGGCGAAGGGCGTCGTCGAACTGACCTCCCGGCGCACCGGCGAGAGCGAGGAGATGAGCGTGGAGGCGGCGGTCGACCGGATCGCGGAGATCTACGAGGGAGCCTGAGATGGCCAACAGTCCCGATATCGACTGGTCCGGCATCCCCGCGCCGGAGGACGACGGGCGCGCCGGCCACCTTGCGGGCATGACCCTGCCGTCCATGCTGCTCGCCTCGACCGGCGGAGCGGACGTTGATCTCGCGGGGCTTGCCGGCCTCACGATCGTCTACCTCTACCCCAAGACCGGCGTGCCGGGCACGCCGCTGCCCGAGGGCTGGGACGGAATCCCCGGCGCGCGGGGCTGCACGCCGCAATCCTGCGCGTTCCGCGACCACTTCGCCGATCTGAAGGCATTGGGGGTCGATCATCTCTTCGGCCTGTCGACCCAGGCCACCGATTATCAGGCCGAGGCGAAGACCCGGCTCGCACTGCCCTTCGACCTGCTGTCGGATGCCTCCCTGGCTTTCGCCAGGGCGCTTGACCTGCCGACCTTCGAGGCCGGCGGAGAAACGCTTCTGAAGCGGATGTCGCTCGCAATCGAGGCGGGGCGGGTCGTCGACGTGATCTACCCGGTCTTTCCGCCCGACCGGAACGCCGAACTGGTCGAGGCCTGGCTCCGCGCCCGCTGACGCAGGTCCCGTGACGGCGATGTGGCGGGTTGGAAGAACGGGCATCCCCGGCCCGGCGCGGCTTGAACCCGGCTGCGCGACGCTCCATGGTCACGGCCAAACAGATTGAGCAGGACAATGCGCCGTGGCCACCTTTTCCCGCTATGAATTCCTGATCGCCTGGCGCTACCTTCGCGCGCGCCGGGCCGAGGGCGGGGTGAGCGTGATGACGTGGATCAGCCTCGTCGGTATCGCGCTGGCAGTGGCGGCGCTGATCATCACCCTCGCGGTGCGCTCGGGGTTCCGGGCCGAGTTCGTCGACACGATCCTCGGCTCGAATGCCCACGTGACACTCTACTCGCAAGCTTTCGTCAACGACGCGGGCCAGACCGTGCGAACGCTTCCCGACTACGAGGCGCTGGCCGAACGCGTCGCCGGGGTCGAGGGCGTGACGAGGGTTGCGCCGCTCGTGCGCGGACAGGTCATGGCCAGTTCGGGCGGGCGGAATGCCGGGGTCGAGGTGTTCGGCATCGCGCCCGACGATCTGGCGACGATCCCGCGGATCGCCGAGCCGGTCCGTTCGCAGGGCTCGGTCGAGGATTTCGGGCCCGGCGTGGCCGTGGGCGAGGGGGTGGCGCGCGAGCTCGGTCTTGCCGTCGGCGACCCGATCCGGCTGATCTCGCCCAGCGGGGTGCGCACGGCCTTTGGCACTTCCCCGCGCGTGTCGGCCTACGAGGTCTCATACATCTTCTCGTCGGGGCGCTACGACATCGACCGCACGCGGGTCTACATGCCGCTCGGGGAGGCGCAGGTCTATTTCAACCGCGAGGGCGTGGCCGACGAACTCGAGATCATGGTCGAGGACCCCGAGGCGGTGGACGAGTTGCGCCCCGCCCTCATCGAGGCCGGCGGACCGCGAACGATTCTCTGGACATGGCGGGACAGCTCCGGCGCCTTCCTCCGCGCGCTCGAGGTCGAGGACACCGTGATGTTCGTGCTGATGAGCGTGCTCGTGCTCATCGCCTCGATGAACATCATCTCGGGGCTCGTGATGCTGGTGAAGAACAAGGGCCGCGACATCGGCATCCTGCGCACCATGGGGCTCACCGAGGGCGCGGTACTTCGCGTCTTCTTTCTCTGCGGCGCGTTCACGGGCGTGATCGGTACCGCGGCGGGCGTGGTGCTCGGCTGCCTCTTCGCGATCTATTTCGACCCGATCCTCGCTTTCGTGAACAGCGCGGCCGGTGGCGGCGTCTGGGACGCGAGCGTGCGCGGCATCTACCGGCTGCCGGCGAAGCTCGAAGTTGGCGACGTGCTCTCGGCCGTCGGTCTCTCGCTCGTTCTGTCATTCGTGGTGACGATCTTTCCCGCCCGGCGCGCGGCCCGGCTCAACCCTGTCGAGGCTTTGCGCTATGAATGAGGTGGCTCTCGACCTCGACAACATCTCGAAGGGCTACGCGATCGGCACCCCCGGCGAGGTGCGGGTGCTCGAGGGTGCGACCCTCACGCTTCGTCCCGGCGAGGCGGTGGCGCTCGTGGCCCCCTCGGGGGCAGGCAAGTCGACGCTTCTGCATATCGCGGGCCTTCTCGATACCGCCGATAGCGGCACCGTGCGGCTCGGCGGTATCGATCTCACCCATGCCACGGACCGCAAGCGCACCGAGGCCCGGCGGCGCGAGATCGGGTTCGTCTACCAGTTCCACCACCTTCTTCCCGAGTTCTCGGCCGCCGAGAACATCATTCTGCCGCAGCTCGCGAACGGGACCACCCAGGGCATCGCCGTGGCCCGCGCTGACGAGTTGCTGGCTCGCGTCGGTCTCGGCCCGCGCGCCGGTCACCGGCCCGCCGCACTTTCGGGCGGCGAGCAGCAGCGGGTCGCCTTCTGCCGGGCGCTCGCCAATGCGCCCCGGGTGCTTCTCGCCGACGAACCCACCGGCAACCTCGACCCCGCGACCTCCGACACCGTCTTCAACACGCTGATGGACCTTGTGCGCGGCACCGGGCTCGCGGCGCTCGTGGCCACCCACAACCCCGCGCTCGCGGCGCGAATGGACCGGACGCTGCGGCTCGATGCCGGCCGGCTGGTGCCGGGCTGACAGAGATCAAGGCCTTTCACGACGGACCCGTGAAGGATGGCCACCACAGGAGGAGACCCCATGCTGAGACCGCTCGTTCTCGCCACCACTTGCCTCGCCCTTCCCGCATTCGCACAGGACGCCGACCGCGGCGCCGAGGCCTTCGCGGACCATTGCGCGGTCTGTCACGGGACGGAAGCCATCGGCGACGGGCCGATGGCTCCGGTGCTCATGTTCGCCCCTTCGGACCTCACCCGCCTCTCCGCGCGCAACGACGGCGTGTTCCCCGCCGCCCGGGTGGTCCGCCGCATCGACGGGCGCGAGGAGGTCATGGCCCATGGCGGGCCGATGCCCCTTTTCGGCCAGATCCTCGAGGGACCCTCTGGCGTGATCGACGCACCGGACGGCTCGCCGATCTTCACCAGCGAGGAGATCGTCGACATCGTCGCCTGGCTCGCAACGATCCAGGAAAGCGGATAGGGCCTCCACGCTACCCGGCGGATATTGCCGAAAGGTTGATGCGGCGGGCGTCAGCCCGGATCGCTGCAGATGCCGCGCGGCTCGACCCCGTCCCACGGCAGGTCCACATCGGCGAGGGCCACGACGTCGCGCCGGGCAAGCCCCGGAAATTGCTGCGATAACATCGCGTGAAGGGCGGCGGTCCTGGCGCCGCCCGGATCGAGGGCGCGGCAGCAGACGAATTCCTCCACCAGCGTGCCCTGTTGCTCGTAAGCGTAGGAGAGGAACGGGCGGGCCGGGTCGAAAGCGACGAGATAGGGGTCGTCCTGCGCGATGTGCTCGGACAAGGCCTTGAAAGGATGATACTTTGTCCTGTCACGCGCCTGCCATTGCCAGACATGGGTGACTTCGTGGGCGAGACGCATGGCGTCGCGGAGGGCGAGGCGGTCGGGGTAGCCTTCGGCGTAGTCTTCGGACCAGAAGGGCTCGGTGAAATACATCGTCGAGTCGACCGTAAGTCCCGGAAATATAATGGTTTGGGTGCCGTTGCGAGGCGGGAAGATGCGCTCGCGGCAGGTGGTGCGGGGGCGCTCGGGAATGTCGGCGTCGAAGGCCGAGGAGACCGAGCCGCGAACCACGCTGACCGCGCCGTAATCCACGCTATCGCCATGAATCGTCTGGAGAAAATCGCGCTCCGCTCCGGTCAGCGGGCGCTGGGCGCAGGCGGCGAGGGCGAGAATCAGGACAAGGGCTGCACGCATTGCGGGAGTTGGCGGGATTTGGGCGCTTCGGGCAAGAGCGGGGTGCGAAACGGGTGTCTGCAAAACGTATGGCAAAGTGTATGGCAGGCGTATGGCAATGGGTCGTGCTGGACGTGCCGGCCCGTCCGGTGCAGCATGGCGGAAAACCGGAGGCGAAGATGAAACGAGCAGCGATCATTCTTGCGGGCCTTGGACTTGGCCTTGCCCTCGCGGCCTGCACGCCCGAGGCGCCGGTCTCGATGGGCAAGTCCGACTACGACCGGTTCTGCGTGGCCTGCCACGGGGCGGACGGCACCGGCGACGCTCTGGCAACCGAAGCGCTGGGCGTGGCCCCCGCCGACCTCACCACGCTCTCGGCGCGCAACGGCGGGACCTTCCCGCTGGTGCGGGTGATGTCGCATATCGACGGCTACACCCGGAGGGTGGAGGACGGCGACCTCGTGATGCCGGAGTTCGGGCCGGCCCTTCAGGCGGGCGACCTCGTCATGGTCGAGACGGAGCCCGGTGTGATGACGCCGACGCCCGAGCGGCTTCTGGCCCTCGCGCGCTATCTCGAGACCCTTCAGCGGTAGCCTTCAGCGGGCGGCATAGGTCGTCCCGGGCGTGAGCCCGCCGATTTCGAGGATGAGCTTTCGGCGCACCGCGTCGGCGAAGTCGGACCGTCCTTCCGCCTCGACCACGAAGGCGCCGGGGCCGCCGATGATGCGGTCGCGGTAGGCTTGCGGCAGATAGGGCCGTTCGGCGGTGGAGATCGCCAGCGCGTTGATGACGATGCCGGCGGCGACCACCTCGTCGCGCGCGGCCTCGACGGCGGGGCCGGAATAGCTGTTGGCACTGTCGCCCGAGAAGTCGATGACCTTGCGCCAGCCCTCGTGGTCGTTCGTCTCGATCAGCGCCTTGCCGTCGAGCAGGGCGCGGCCGATGGCGTTGCGGCCGAAGGCGCTGCCGGGGTTCAGGGTGAGCGCCTCGGCGAAGCGGGCGGCACTTTCGGGGCCGTCGATCACCATCCACGGCACGACGACGCCGGTGTTGGCGGCCCATTCGACGTAGGTGACCGCGATGCGCCCGTAGGCGGAGCCTTCGATGACGTTCAGCACGCGCGGGTCGGTCATGGCGGCGGCGTAGCCCTGGCGCTGGAAGTCGCGCTCGGACCGGGTGATCGAGCCCGAGGTGTCGGCGAGAAGGACGAGTTCGACCTCGACGTCCTGCGCGGCGGCGGGTGCTGCGAGAAGGGCGAGGGCGAAGAGAAGCGGGCGCATGATGGAAAGGGTAGGGCGGCCGGACGCCATGGGTAGGGCGGGGGTCTCCCGGCCGGGACCGGGGATGGCGGGGTGACCCCCGCCCTACGGCTCAGAACGTGCCGGTGCCGATGGGGGCTGCGGCAAAGTCGCCCGCGTCGAGGGTCAGGACGGGGTCGCCGGGCGCGCTGGCAGCGCCGGTCAGAGGGTAGCGGCCGGGGCCGGTGCAGGCGGTGAGCAGGAGGGCGGCGGCGAGGGTGGCGAGACTGCGGGGCAGGGGCATGTCGCGTCGTCTCCGTCGGACTTCACGGGGGAAGACTGGCGGAGAGGGGCCGGGCCGGCATTAACCTCCGGCAAATCCGGGGTGGCGGGGGCGCGGCCTCTGCGCCCCCGCGCCGTCGGTCATTTGATCTTCTTGCCGGCGATCGTGGTGTCGGATTTGCCGGCGCCGGAATTCGCGGTGGCGAGCACCTTCGGCTTTTCCTTCTTCGGCTTCTTCGCTTCGCGGTTGCCGCGGTTTTTCTCTTTCGACATGGGGGTCGTCCTCGGGAAGGTTGCCGCCGGTCGACATGGCCGGCGGGACGTGCCTTCTGGGGGATCAGGGTTGCCTCGCGGAGGGA
>CAZPPH010000037.1:0-22464 GCA_964588375.1 uncultured Rhodobacterales bacterium
GAGGCCGTGGTTCCCGCCGCTTTCGATGAAACCGGATCTGCCGCTCCGCGTCTCTCCGCGGCTCGAGCGCCGACGACGCTTTTTCCGCTCTCAACGCGCAGCCTCGAGTCGATCGGCTTCCGGCAGCTTGCCGAGGTCGCCCTCCTCGGAGCGTTCGCCGAAGGCGCTGACGTCTGCTCCCGAGCTTTCCACCACAACCTCCGGGCACCCGACGGGATAACTTCCGCTCAGCTTGCCAGTTTTTCCTGCCGTGCGAAGGGACTGAGGCCAAGCCAAGACTGCATGGACCGGATCAGGTCCTTGGACCCGACCAGGACCAGCGCCTCGCGATCGACGGCATCGGAGACCGATCGCAGGCCCATCCAGATCTGTGTCATCGTGCGCAAATCGACCGTCGCGTAGAGGTCCACGTCGAAGCCGGGGTCGATGTGGCAGAGGTCCACGGTGCGGTCCGTCTCCACGATCAGCCACCATTTGCGCTGAGCCTCGGGAAGCTCGGGGTAGATGAATTCGATCACCACGCGGCGGTCCGGAACCGGGTCGGTGTCGAGATTGCGGCGCATGTCCCACATCAGAAGCTCCGGGTCGAGGTTCTCGAGCGACGGCTCGGTCTCCACCCATTTCTGGCCCCAAATGCCGATGGCCTCGATCACCGGCTGAAGGTCCCGTCCGGCCTGGGTCAGACTGTAGGCTTCTGTCCCCTGCGCCTCGGGCCGCATTTCGCGCGTCACCACGCCGGCGCCCTCCAGTTCCCTCAGCCGCTTCGACAGCAGGGCCGGCGACATTCGTGGCACGCCGCGGCGCAGCTCGTTGAAGCGGCTCGATCCGGCAACCAGCTCGCGCAGAAGGACGACGGTCCAGCGGGTGCAGAGGATCTCCGCCGCCATCGCGACAGGGCAGAACTGCTGGTAACTCGCGTTGGTCATCGGTTGGCCTCCTTCTCTCGGTGGGGGCCCAGACTGACACATGGACCCCACCTCCGGCCAGTTCAGTATCTGTATCGGCGCAGATTCAGTTCGTGAACTGGCCGGACGGGGGCAGTGGATGTCAGCCTTCCCGAAGCCGGAGTGATCCGGTGCATATCGAACCGATCGAAACCAAAGGAGAAGAAATGCCCCTTGTCGATATCGAACTGATTGAAGGCGTCTTTGACGCCGACCAGAAACAACGGATGATCCGCGATGTGACCGAGGCGATGGTCAACATCGAGGGCGAGGCCCTGCGCGGCGTGACCTGGGTCCGGGTGCAGGAAGTGGCCAGCGGCGCATGGGCAATTGGTGGCAAACCGATGACCGCCGAGGCCGTCAAAGCCGCGCAATCCGAACCTGCCTGAGCAAACCGACAGACTGACGCGAAAGGAGCAGCCATGCCCCAGACGCTTGCCCGGCAACTCCAGAGCGTGACCCTTTATGAACGCCTCGGTGCTTCCGCCGGCATCCGCCGGATCGTCGACGGAGCCGTGGCGGCCCATATGGAGAACCCTCTGATCGGACATCGGTTTCAGCCCTATGCGGGCCGTCCCGAGCAGGTCGAGCAGATCAAGCAGCACACCTGCGATTTCTTTGCCGCCGGAAGCGGCGGGCCGGACGCCTACCAGGGCCGCAGCATGACCGAAGCCCATCGCGGCATGGAGATCGACGAAGCGGAATACGATGCCGCCGCGGAGGATATCCTGAGGACGATGAAATCCCTGAACTACGACGCGGAGACCCGCGCCGAGGTCGGAGCGATCCTCGATTCCCTGAAACCCGAAATCACGCATGTTTAGGCGGGCGCGTTCCCGAACCGGTCCGCAGTAAGGCAGGCACCAAATGACCTCCACCATCGAAACCCGCCGTTTCGAGACCCCCGATGACCGCCTCGACATGAAGGCGCGAGGCGGCATCGACATCGTGAAGACCCAGCAGGGCTCCACCGGCATGCACGCCGTGTTCGAGCCCGGCTGGACCTGGGAGGCGGACGAGAAGCCTTTGCTCGGCCACCCCGACACTTGCCCGATGCATCACACCGGTTACTGCCTCTCGGGCAGACTGGTGGTCCGGATGATCGAGAGCGGCCAGGAAACACGGATCACCAAAGGCGACTTTTTCGAAATACCGCCAGGCCACGATGCTTATGTCGCTGGCGAAGAACGTGTGGAACTGATCCTGTTCGAGGCATCGCACGACCACGCCTGACGTCGCGCGGGGTTTAGGTCCGCCCCGGACGAAAGCGGTCACGGTAAGCCGACGGGCTCGTGCCGCTGTAGCGCTTGAAGATGCGGCGAAAGAACGCCGCATCTTCGTAACCGACCGCCTGCCCGACCTGCTCGATCGACGGCGCGCCGTCCTCGAGCATGCTTCGGGCGGCGGCGACGCGAAGCATCTGTTGGTAGGCGCCCGGCATGTGGCCCGTCGCCTCCTTGAACCGGCGCACGAAATTGCGCGGGCTCATGCCCGCCATGTCGGCAAGTTGCTCGATCCGCAGATCACGCGCGAAATGCACGCCGAGATGGCGCTCGATATCCTGAATCTGTCCGTCGGCATGAGGTCGCGCGATCGGCAGCAGCGCATAGCCGGACTGACTCTGCCGTGGCATATCCAGGAGGAGTGATTTTGCCGATTGGACCGCGACATCGCGACCGCAGAGCCTCTCGACGAGATGCAAACTCAGGTCGCTCGCGGCATTCACGCCCCCGCCACAATAGATCCCCGCATCTTCGGTGATGAGCAGGTCCGTCTGCCAGTCGACATCGGGATAGCGCTGCCGGAACCCCTCTGCGACACCCCAGTGGGTCGTGGCGCGGCGACCGTCGAGCAGCCCCGCCTCGGCCAGAAATGCAACGCCGGAACAGACCCCTGCGATCCGTGTGCCGCTGCGGTAGCGTTCCGAAATCCAGGGCGGAAGCGCAAAGTGTCGCGCCATCCATTCGTCGGGCACCGGACCCGAGGCCGACACCATGACAAGATCGACCGGACCGAGATCCCCGATCGCCCGGTCGGGCGTGATGTGGAGGCCATATGCGCTTTGCACCGGTTTTCCGTCGATCGACGCAGTCGTGACCCGAAATCGCGGCTCGGGATCCGACCCGCACATTTCGTTCCACATCGTTCCGGCCGAAGCGAAGACTTCGATCGGCCCGACGGCCGTCGATGCGTAGCCTTCGTTGACGAGAACGATTGCGACATCCAGCTTGTCGCTACACTCCGTCATGAGGCGAAGACTGCCATAAAACAGCGAAGATTTCACCCGGCGTGCGGGACATTGGCACGATCGCCCTTGCTTTCTGTCTGCATCGCCGGGTGCCAATGCACACGCCGCACCTCCATTCTCGGCCTGCAACCAAGAAGGAGGCAAAAATGGACCTGTTCATTATCCGCCGCCACGGCATCTGGTCGAACGAGGACGAACTTGCGGCCACCAACAAGAAATCCATCGAGGTCGGAGAAGAGATGCGTGACCGGCTCCGCTGGATACGCAGCTACGCCGTAGCCGAGGAAGATGGCCGGATCGGGTCGGTCTGCATCTACGAGGCCAGTGACGTCGAGGCGATCCGCGAACACGGGCAACGCATCGGGGCACCAAGCGAGGACATCCGCCCGGTACGCGGCACCGCAGTCAAGCGGGCCGATCCCGAGCCGGTGACTTCTGTCTGAAGATGAAAGCGCCGCTCATCAGACGCCTGAACGGCGCGCCGCAACTTTCGCTTTCGGCCATGCGTGCATCGCACAGCATTTGAAACGGTTGAGGATCTTCTCGGCCGGACGTTCCGGTCGTTCGGTGGACGGCATCGAAACACCTCTCGCCACCGGCGACTTCATCAAGTCAGTGCTCGTCCTTCCAGGGCTATCGCGTTGGATTCGGGAAAGTGTCCCTCTTTGTTGGACCTATCAATGAGCCCGAAGGAGGTGAAGGTTGGCACGCCGGACCCAGGATCGTCTGCCAAGTTGGAGGCGTATTGTGCAGGCCGCCTAGACTTCAACTGAGGGCCATCCAGCAAGAGGGCGACAATCAAGTTCGGTGCAACGGCGCGCAGTATCTGATGACAGGGGTCTGATCGTGCAAGCTCTTCGCAGATTAGAACAGACGATACTGAGGACTGACGAAATCTTTGAAAGTGGAGTTTCCGTCGCCCAAGTGATGTTCTTTCCCACCAGTTCTCGGTTTTGGGGTTGAGGGAAGCTCCCAGTGCATAGGTCCCAGTTTGGCCCAGGCCATGCGCGAACTCGTCGACGGGGTCACCGTCTCGCTCGGCGCAAATCGCAAGGGCGGCGTCGAAATTGAAGTCGCCGGACGTCTTGACAATCTGCTCGGCCCGAAGGCCTTTCCACAAGGCGTGAAAGGAGTGTCGGGAAAAATGGTAGCGGAGGAGGGACTTGAACCCCCGACACGCGGATTATGATTCCGCTGCTCTAACCACCTGAGCTACTCCGCCACGAGCGAGGCGGTGGTTACGACCCGCCGCCCGTTCCGTCAAGCTGAAATGGGGGCTATTCCCGGGAGCGCAACACCCGGGCTGGGCGTGCCGAGAGCGGCCGCCATGCGAAGACGAGCCCCGCGGCGAGGGTCGCCAGAATGCCTCCCAAAACGATGGCCGCCGCCGAGACCGGTTCGAAAACGTAAGCCGTGTCCATCACGTAGGTCGAGACCGCCCAGCCACCGATGCCGCCGGCGAAGATCGCGACGGCGCCTGCCGCCGCGCCCAGAATCGCGGACCGCAGGGCGAAATTCAGAAGGATGTCCCTGCGTGAACCGCCGATCGTCTTCAGGATAGCCGCCTCGTAGGTCCGCGCCCGCTCCCCCGCCGCCGCCGCCCCGATCAGCACGATGAAGCCGGTCAGGAGCGTCGCCGCCGAACCGTAGGTCACCGCCGCGGCGATGCCGCCAAGCACATCCGAGACCCGTTCGATGGCGTCCTTCACGCGGATCGCGGTGATATTGGGAAAGGTGTCCGCGGTCTCTCGCAGGATCGCCGGCTCGGCGTCCGCCTCGGCGTAGACGGTGGCGATGTGCGTGTGGGGTGCAGCGGCGACCGCGGCCGGGTTCATCGACAGGATGAACCCGATGCCCGCGGTGGAGAAATCGACCTCGCGAAAGCTCGTCACCGTCGCCGTGATCGGCCGGCCCAGCACATCGACCGTGATCGTGTCGCCGAGTTCGAGGCCGATCTCCATCGCCTCCTCGGTGGCGAAGCTCACCTGCGGCGGGCCGTCGTAATCCTCCGGCCACCATTCGCCGTGGGTGACCACCGCCCCCTCCGGAGGGGCGGCGGAATAGGTGATGCCCCGGTCACCCTGCAGCACCCAGTGGTCGCCGCCGGTCTCGGCGGCCGGCCGGCCGTCGATCCCGGTGATGACACCTCTGAGCATCGGCGCGGTCTCGACGCGGCTGACCGCCGGGTTCTGCCGAAGACCACCGAGGAACGGATCGAGTTGCGCGGTCTGGATGTCGACCATGAAGAACGACGGCGCGACTTTCGGAAGATCGCGCTCGATCGCCCCGCGCAGGTTCGCGTCAATCTGGCCCACCGCGGCGAGCACGGTGAGGCCGAGCCCGAGGGAAAGAACGACCGATCCCGCCTCGCTGCCCGGCCCGCCGACCGCGCCGAGCGCGAGGCGCAGGGTCGTGCGGCCTCGAAGCGCCGGCGAGCGGGCGAGGACCCGGGCGAGCCGGCGGATGCCGGCGGCGGCGAGCAGCAGCAGCACGAAGGCCCCGAGAATGCCGCCTGCCGTGGCCAGTGTCAGGTCGACCAGCCCCGAGAAGGCCGCCGCCGTGGCCACGAGTGCTGCCAGGATCGCAGCGGTCGCCCCGACCCAGAGCGGTCGCGGCAGGGTGCGGAGACCGCCCGCGGCATCGCGGAAGAGGGCCGCGGCGCGCACCTCCTCGGTGCGGGCGAGCGGCCAGAGGGTGAAGAGAAGGGCCGCCAGTGCGCCGTAAAGCGCCGCTTCGGCCAGGGGCCTTAGGTGGACGGCGAAGACCGCCGGCACCGGCAGCGCATCGGCGATCAGGGGCGCGAACACGATCGGCAGCGCGGCCCCGAGGACCAGTCCCGCAGCAATGCCCACAAGCGCCAGCGCCCCGACCTGAATAAAATATGTCAGAAAGATCGTCGAGGCCTCCGCGCCAAGCGTCCGCAGGATGGCGACGACCGCGGTCTTCCGATCGAGATAGGCGCGCACCGCCGCCGAGACCCCGACGCCGCCCACCGCGAGCCCGGCGAGACCTACGAGGACGAGGAAGGCGCCGAGCCGGTCGACGAATTCCGACACCCCGGGCGCTCCGTTCCGGCGGTCCCGCCAGCGTGCGCCGGTGAACAATTCGCCAGCCTCGGCGCGCAGTTCGGCAAGGTCGGCGCCGTCGGGCAGGCGCATCCGGTACGCGCTCTCGAAAAGCGTGCCCGGTGAGAGCAGGCCTGAATCCGCGAGATCGTCGGTCAGCACGATCGTGCGCGGACCGAGCTCGAAACCGCCCCCCGCGCTGTCGGGCTCGCGCAGAAGAGCCGCGCTCAACACGAAATCCTGCGTGCCGAGGCGGATGGTATCGCCGACCTCGATATCGAGAACGCCGATGAGAACGGGGTCCATCACCGCCCCCGGCAGGCCCGCCTTGCCTGCCAGCGCCTCCGAGAGTGACATGGCAGGCTCGAGCCGGACCTCGCCGTAGAGCGGATAAGCGGCATCGACGCCCTTGACCTGGGTGAGCCCGCGCCGGCGGTCGTCGCCGCCGTCTGCCGTCGCCAACGAGCGGAAATCGACAATTTCGGAGACCTCGGTGGCGGTATCCTCGATCCAGGCGCGTTCCTCGGGTTCGGCGAAGCGGTAGGTGAGCCCGATCTCGGCATCTCCGCCGAGGATTGCGGCGCCCTCGCGTTCGAGCCCCTCGCCAATCGAGTATCGCACGCTGCCGACCGCGGCGATGGCCGCGACGCCGAGGGCGAGGCAGGCCAGAAACACCCGGAACCCCTTCAGGCCGCCGCGAAGCTCCCGGCCGGCTATGCGGGCCGCGAGGGCGAGGCTCATTCGGCCGCCTCCCGGCGTTCGGGCGCCTCGATCCGTCCGTCGCGCAACCGGACAACGCGGTCGCAGCGAGCGGCGAGTTCCGGGGCGTGGGTGACGAGGACGAGCGTCGAGCCGTGCTTGTCCCGCAGGCCGAAGAGCAACTCCATGATCGCTTCTCCGGTCGCCTCGTCGAGATTGCCGGTGGGCTCGTCGGCGAGGAGGATGTCGGGTCTCGGCGCCGCGGCGCGGGCAAGCGCGACCCGCTGCTGTTCGCCGCCCGACATCTGCGAGGGGTAGTGGCCGGACCGGTCGCCGAGACCGACCGCGCGCAGCTCCGCATCCGCACGGCCGAACGCATCGCGCACGCCCGCGAGTTCGAGAGGTGTCGCGACGTTCTCGAGCGCCGTCATCGTCGGAATAAGGTGGAAAGACTGGAACACCACGCCCATATGATCGCGGCGGAACCGTGCAAGCGCGTCTTCGCCGAGCCGCGTCAGATCGTGGCCGAGCGCGTCCACGGACCCGCCAGTGGCGCGTTCGAGCCCGCCCATGAGCATGAGGAGCGATGATTTGCCAGAGCCCGACGGACCGACGAGCCCGAGCGTCTCGCCGCGCCCCACATCGAGGGTGATGCCCTTCAGAATATCCACCCGGCCGGCGTTGCCGTGGAGCGAGAGGGCTGCATTCTTCAGGGAAAGAACGGTGTCGGTCATCGTCGAAGGGCTTTCCGCCTTGGGCAGTCTGGCATATGGGGCCGCCCGGCCAATCCTCAAGCTTTGTGCGGCGCTCGGCCTGAGTGCGGGAGTCGCGGCGGCGGAGCCGGTGACCATCCTTGCCCTCGGCGACAGTCTCACTCAGGGCTACGGGGTCCGGCCGTCCGAGGGCTTCGTGCCGCAGATGTCGCGCTGGCTCGAGGATCACGGCGCCGAGGTCGAATTGCGCAATGCCGGTGTGTCCGGCGACACCACCGCCGGCGGGCTCGCCCGGGTCGAGTGGTCGCTCGACGAGACCGTCGACGGCATGATCGTCGCCCTCGGCGGGAACGATCTTCTGCGCGGTCTCGATCCGGCGTCGAGCCGCGCAAGCCTCGAAGGCATTCTGGAGATCGCCCGGGAGCGGGACTTGCCGGTTCTGCTCGTCGGCATGGAGGCGCCGTCGAACTACGGCCCGGAGTTCAAGGCGGCGTTCGACGCGATGTATCCCGAACTGTCGGACGCTTACGAGACACTCTACTTTCCGGACTTCCTCGCCGGCATCTCGGCCCTCCCCGACCGGACACGGGCCGTCGAGCGCTACCTTCAGCCTGATCGCATTCACCCGAACCCGGAGGGCGTGGCACTGATCGTCGAGGCCATGGGCCCTGCGGTTCTGGAACTTGTCGAGGCCGCCGACTAGTCCTTCGGCTTGTCGTCGTAATCGTCGCGCAGGATGCGGTGCCTGTCGCCTTCGGGGTCGTCGTACTGTTTCGTCTTCATCGTCCAGAAGAACGCGACGAGGCCGACTCCGCCCAGAAACAGCGAGATCGGGATGAGGTAGGTAAGCACCTCCATCAGCGCAGCCGGAGCGCGTTGAGCGACACCGTGACGGAGGATGCCGACATCGCGAGAGCGGCGAGAAACGGGGTGGCGAAGCCGAGAAGCGCGAAGGGCACGGCGACCACGTTGTAGACCGTCGAAAGCGCGAAGTTTTCCTTGATGCGCTTTCGCGCCCTGATCCCGGTATCGACCGCATCCGCCACCGGCGCGAGGTCGCGGCCGAGAAGCACGATGTCGGAGGCAACCCGCGCCGCGTCGAGGGCCGAGGCGGGCGAAATCGAGACATGGGCCGCGGCGAGGGCGGCGGTGTCGTTGAGCCCGTCACCGACCATCAGCACCCTGTGACCTTCGGTGGTGAGGTCGCGGATGCGGGCGGCCTTGTCGGCCGGCAGCGCTTCGGCGACATGCTCGTCGATGCCGATGCGCCCGGCGAAAGCGGCGACGGCGGCGGCGGTATCGCCCGACATCAGGAGAATGCGCTTGCCCGCGGCCCGGAGTGCGGCCACCGCCTCCTCGGCCCCGGGGCGCAGCGCATCGGCGAAGACGATGGGCTTGGGATCCGCCTCTCCGAGAGCGAGCCAGGTCGCGGTCCGCTCCACGGGGCGGGCACCTACCCAGTCGGCACGGCCGAGCCGGACGGTGCGGCCCGCAAAGCGGCCCTCGACACCATAGCCCGGCACCTCTCGAACCTCCGTGACCGCCGCGGGCTCCGCTCCTGCATGACGCGCGGCTTCAACGAGCGCCCGCGACAGCGGGTGGGCCGAGCCTTCGGCAAGGGCAAGCGCAACGGCGCGTTCTTCGTCCGAAAGCGACTCCAGGCCCTCGGGCAACGGCGCGCCCATTGTCAGCGTGCCGGTCTTGTCGAACACGACGACGTCGATCTCCGCGAGACGTTCGAGCGCCGTGCCGTCCTTGATGAGAAGGCCCCTGCGGAAGAGCCGGCCAGAGGCGGCCGCGGTCACCGCGGGCACGGCGAGGCCGAGCGCGCAGGGGCATGTGATGATGAGCGTGGCGACCGCAATGTTGAGCGACAGGCGCATGTCGCCGCCCGAGATCCACATCCAGCCGACGAAGGCGCCGAGGGCCATCAGGTGCACCACGGGCGCATAGGCCCGCGCAGCCCGGTCGGCGAGCGAATTGTAATTCGCCCGCCCCGCCTCGGCCACGGCGACGAGATCGGCGATCCGGTGCAGCGACGTCTCCCTGCCGGCAGCGATCACGCGGACGGTGAGCGGGCCGGTAAGGTTCACTTCACCCGCACTCACCTCGTGGCCCGCGCTCGCGAAGACAGGCAGGCTTTCGCCCGTCATCAGCGACCGGTCGAGTTCGCTCGTGCCCGTTTCCACGACACCATCGACAGGCACCCGCCCGCCGGGGCGGACGAGGACCCTGTCGCCGGGAGCGAGGTCGGCGGCATGGACCTCGCTCTCGCGACCACCCTCCAGCTTCAGCGCCTTCGGCACTTCGAGCGCGGTGAGTTCCTCCGCCGCCGAGCGCGCCGATGCGCGGGTCCTGTGGTCGAGGTAACGACCGAGCAGCAGGAAGAACACGAGGCTGAGCGCGGCGTCGAAATAGGCGTGGTGGCCGGAAAGCCACGTCTCCCAGAGAGACAGCGCCAGAGCGAGAACAAGGGCGAGCGAAATCGGCACGTCCATGTTGAGCCGCCAGCGCCTGAGCGCGCCCCAGGCCGAGCGGTAGAACGGCACGCCCGCGAAGATCACCGCCGGTATGGCGATGGCTCCGGAGAGCCAGTGGAACATGTCGCGCGTCGCGTCCGCCGCCCCGGCCCAGACCGACACCGACAGGAGCATCACGTTCATGTTCGCGAAGAAGGCCACCGCGAGCCGCATGGCGAGGTCGCGGCCCGCCCGGTCGGTGCCGGTGGCGCTGAGGGCCGTCGCGTCGAGTTCGTGGGCCTCGTAGCCCGCGCGGTCGAGCACCTCCACGAGCCGATCCGCGGACACCTCCGCGCCGGCCTCGATGCTGGCGCGCTTCAGCGTGAGGTTCACACGGGCCGAGGCAACGCCCGGCACCGCCTGCAACGCCCGCTCGACGCCCGAGATGCAGCCCGCGCAATGGATGCCCGGAAGCGACAGTTCGAGCCGCACCGGGCCGGCGCGCGCCGGGTCCCGGTCGCGAATATCCGACATGTCGGGTGCCGCGACGCAGGCCGGGCAGGCCGCGGGATGGGGATTCTCAGCGAGCGCCAAGGCCAGGGGACTCCGGACCCGGGCTCACGCGCCTGGCCTGATGAAGATCGGGAAACGCCGCTCGAACCGGGTCCCGTCCTCAGCCGCGGCGACGAGACGCAGGTTCCAGTTGCCAGGCGTGAGCTCGACCGGCGCTTCGTAGGCGGTGCCGGTCCAGACGAAGTCGGGCGTGCGGTCGGCTTCCACATGAGTGGCGCGGCCAAGTGTGGCCTGCACGAGTTCCGGGGCGACGGGGCCGTCCGCGCCCAAGAAGGAGAGCCGCAGCACCCCTTCTTCGACCGTGGCCGTCGCCTCCCACCCGAGGGCATCCTGCGCAGCTCGCTTGGCTTCGAAATTCTGGCTGGCCACGTAGGAATTCTTGACCTCGAGTCCCGGGAACGTCGCCACCGCATTGTAGGCCAGCGTTAGATTGACCCCGATGATGATTGCGAAAGCCGATGCGACCACGAGGAACACGGTGCGTCCGGTCAGCGGTTTGTCGGTCATTGCTCTCTCCCATTGAAGACTGTGTCGGTCCAGACGCGTTCGCCGCTGACGGCATCCTCGACCCAGAACCGGAACTCGGTGCTTTCGGACCGTGCGGGATCCGAACCCGACGGGGCCTCCACATAGACACGCTGAAGCAGCGTTTCGTTGGCGGGAACCGTGACGCGGTCGTCGGTCGCCCCCTCGAGATCGACGCCGAGCGCCGGGTCGCCCCTGAGAGAAATCTCGAACGGACGATCCTCGCCGTGCTTGTTGAGAAGCCGCACGTCGTAGACGTTGCGGATCGTGCCGTCCGCCAGCGTGATGTACTGGGGGTTTCGGATCGGCGAAACGGTCATGTCGATATCGGTGCGCACGAAGAGCGCGACAACGAGGCCGATACCGACGAGGCTCCAGAGCGCGGTGTAGAGAATCGTTCTCGGCCGGAAGATATGCTTCCAGATCGGCCTCGGCGGGTTGCCTGCGCGTTCGGCCTCCTCGTCGGTCAGCGCGAGGTAATCGATGAGCCCGCGCGGCTTGCCGATCTTCGCCATGACGTCGTCGCAAGCGTCGATGCAGAGCGCGCAGGTGATGCATTCGAGCTGCTGGCCGTTGCGGATGTCGATGCCCATGGGGCAGACGTTCACGCAGGCCATGCAGTCGATGCAGTCGCCCGGGCCGACATCGGCGCCGGGCTCGGTGGTGCCGCCGACGCGCAGCTCGGTGCCCGGAAACGGCGTCGAGGGATACTTCGCCTTGCCGGGACCGGACGCCTGCGCGGCGGCTTCGGCCGCGGCAATCTCCGCCTTGCTGCGGCGGCGCACGTTGCCCTTGCCGCGTGGCTCACCGCGCCACTCGCGGTAGGCCACGGTTATCGTGTCGGGGTCCATCATCGCCGCCTGGATGCGCGGCCAGGGGCACATGTAGATGCAGACCTGCTCCCGGGCGATGCCGCCGAAGAGTATCGTCGTGCCGGTCAGGATCGCCATCGTCGTGTAGGCTGCGGGATGGGCGTCTAGCGTGACAAGGTCGCGCGCCAGCGTGGGGGCATCGGCGAAGTAGAAGACCCAAGCCCCTCCGGTAGCGAGGCCGATGATCGCCCAGGCGAGGTATTTCGTGAGCCGGAGCCGAAGCTTGCGCGCGTCCATCGGGGCCTTCCAGAGCCGCACCCGGGCGTTTCTGTCCCCCTCGATCCATCGTTCCACCAGAATGAAGAGGTCGGTCCAGACCGTCTGCGGGCAGGTGTATCCGCACCAGACCCGGCCCAGGGCCGATGTGAAGAGAAAGAGGCCCAGACCCGCCATGATCAGCAGGCCCGCCACGAAGTAGAATTCGTGCGGCCAGATCTCGATCCAGAAAAAATAGAAGCGACGTCCGGCAAGGTCGATGAGCACCGCCTGATCCGGGAGGTTCGGCCCCCGGTCCCAGCGGATCCAGGGAGTGAGGTAATAGATGCCGAGCGTGATGCCGAGGATCCACCACTTGAGGGTCCGGAACTTGCCCGAAACGCGGCGCGGAAAAACCGGCTCACGCGCGGCATAGAGAGAGGGGGCGGGCGAGTTGTCTGACATGATGAGGATTACCCGGTCTGTTCGCGATCTGGTTGTCGCGCACACCCCTCTTCGTCGCCTTGATGCAAGTCAATCGTTCCGGCACCTGCGCCTCTGCTGCAACGCTCGCGTCAATTCGCCCCGGGGCGGCTCAACAGTGAGCGAGTTTCGGCGTAAACGTGCGGCCGTAACAGTGAAGCGCGTGTTCGGGGGAGGTTCAGCCGTGTTCGTGCTTGCGGATATCAAGTGGGGATCACCCGAGCTCGGGGAAACCGGCGGAAACGTCCAGTGGAACATGGACCTCTCCGAGGGCCTTGCGTTCGACGAAAACCTCTACGAAATCAGCGATTTCGAAGATTCGATGCGCGCCGCATTCGATGCCTGGGAAGATGTCGCCGACATCAACTTCGTCGAATCGCTCAACGACGCCGAGATCAGCGTCGAAATGGCTCCTCTGCCGGGCGACACGGTCGGCCTCGCCGAACTCACCTTCGTCAATCTTCCCGAAACCGACCAGTTCATCGACGCCGGCCTGTCCCTCGATTCCGACGAGGAATGGGCGCCGTTCGGCGAGACCGACCTCAATTTCTACGCCGTCGCGGCGCACGAGATCGGCCATGCGATCGGGCTTCTGCACGTCGACGATCCGAGCCAGTTGATGAACGCGCTCCTGACGGCCTCCGACCTCGGCGAAGGAGACATCGAGGGCGCACAGGAAATCTACGGCGAAGCGCCTGTCCGTGTCTTCGAAACCGATGACGACACCAATCTTTCCTTCTTTGAGCGGTTCTTCTCGCTGATTCTGTCGGTTTTCGGGCTCGGCGGCAGCACCGTTGCCGCGGCGACAAAACCCGCGCCATGGGCCGACACCGACCTGCCCGACCTGTCGGACATCATCCCGGTCACCGAAATCCTCGACGAGAACGGCGTGCCCTACGATATCGAAACCGTCGTGCACGCAGTTCCTCACCCCGACAGCGATATGGAGCACCCCCCCGGTTGCGGCTGCGGCTGCGATTGCGGGACGGAATGGGTTGATGTCTGATCCTCGGAGCTGAAACGCTCGGATCCGGCTTGCCTCGGGCAAGCCAGGACCCACGGTAGCCTGCCCCTTGCCGCGCGCGATGATCCCGGCAGGGCCCAAGCGAGGCATGTCCGTGGCGGGAACGGCAGAGCTCTGTCTCGGCTCTCCCCGCAATCAGCATCGTGGGCGTCCGTGACCACCGGAGGGACAGGGGCGTCAAGCCGGGACGAGACCGTCGGTGAGCGGATATTCGACCGGAAGCCCGCCAGCCGGTCCGGTCGCCTCGAGTTCAGCGACCGGGCGCATCGGTCAAGGGCGTCACGACGCCATGCGCACCGTCTTCAGCGAGGGTGGCGACAAGGATCCGCCGCCCTGACCTGTTTTCACGCTCGTCACTCACCTTGCGTGACCCACGTCCGCGAAGACGATGACAGATGCATGTGAATACTGCCCTGAGGCAAAAAACGCGACCGGCCCCGGAGGATTGCGCGAACAGGATCCGGGGCCGGTGCTACCTTCGGGGGCGGTGCCCCCTCAGGGTCTCAGATCGTCGTCACTCGCCGCCACCGAGCTGGTGCACATAGGCGGCGACCGCGTTGACCTCGGCATCCGTGAGGCCGGCGGCCCCACGGTATTCCTCCGACCAGGCGGGCATCACACCGAAGCGGGAGTACCGGACGGTCTCCTCGATGGTTTCGGGGTCGCCACCGTAAAGCCAGATCGCGTCATTGAGGGTTGGCGCGCCCAGGTCGTGATTGCCCTCGCCGTTGTCGCCGTGGCAGGCCGCGCAATTGTCGAGGAACACCAGTTCGCCCTCTTCCGCCAGGGCGGCATCATGCTCCTGCCCGGAAATCGCGAGCACGTGGTTGACCACCTGGGCAATTTCCTCGTCGCTGATCAGCCCCTCGAAGGCCGTCATCTCCGACCAGTGCGCGTCGAACGACTGCTCGTTTCGGATGCCGTGGCGAACGGTATAGGCGATCTCCTCGATCTGCCCGCCCCAGAGCCACGCATTGTCGAGGAGGTTCGGATAGCCTGAAGCCGCGACCCCGGCCGCGCCCGAGCCATGGCATTGCGAGCAATGGCTGCGGAAGACCGAAGCACCGGCATTCACCGCGAAGGTCTGCAATTCGGTGTCGTCGGAAAGCGCCGCGAGATCGACGGAGGCGAGCCGCTCGGTAATGGCGGCATTCCGCGCGGCCACTTCGCCGATCTGCTCCTCGACCTCGGCGCGCGACGAGTAGCCCAGAAGACCCGATGTCGCGGTGCTCACCAGCGGCCACGCGGGGTAGGCGATCGTATAGAGCACCGCCCAGATGATCGTCACGTAGAAGGTCCAGACCCACCACCTCGGCAGGGGGTTGTTCCATTCCTCGATACCGTCCCAGCTGTGGCCCGTCGTGCCATAGCCCTCTTCGTTTTTCTTTTCAGGGCTGTCGCTCATTGGCGCGCCTCCTCCGAATCGCCGTCGGAGCGCCGCTCCGTGGCTGGTTTGTCGTCGCCCTCAGCGGGCGCAGGTCTGTCTTCATGCCGGAAAGGTATCTCGGAGGTGTCGCGATGTACCCTTCTGCTCCCGGGCCGGAAGGTGAACAGGACGGCCACCACAAAAGCGCCGAACAGCCAGACAAGGGTCTTGTTCTCCCAGATCTGTTCCAAGAGTGTCGGTTCTGCCATCTTTCCCCCTCACCGGCTCGCGTCGGGTGTGAAGGTCGAGAAGTCGACCAGGGTGCCCAGCATCTGCATGTAGGCGATGAGCGCGTCCATTTCCGATATCCCGGGCTCGCCGTCGAAGTTTCTGACCTGCGCGCCCGGGTAGCGTTCGAGCAGTCCGTCGAAGTCGCTCATCGGGTCGGCCTGATCGCGGAAGTCCGCACGGGCGAGCTCGATCATCTGATCTGTGTAGGGCACACCGATGAAACGATGGGTGGACATGAGGTCGGCCACGTATTCGCCGTCGATCAACTGGTCTTTCAGGAAGGCGTATTTCGGCATCACGCTTTCGGGCACGACCGACTGGGGGTCGGTGAAGTGGTCGACATGCCATTCGTCCGAGTACCGTCCACCCACTCGGGCGAGGTCCGGCCCGGTCCGCTTCGAGCCCCACTGGAACGGATGATCGTACATCGATTCCGCGGCCAGCGAGTAATGCCCGTAGCGCTCCACCTCGTCGCGCATCGGCCGGATCATCTGGGAGTGGCAGACATAGCAGCCCTCCCGGATATAGATGTCCCGACCGGTAAGCTCCAGCGGGCTGTAGGGCCGTACGCCCTCCACTTCCTCGATCGTGTTCTCGAGATAGAAGAGCGGCACGATTTCCACCGCTCCCCCGACCGTCACGACCACGAAGGACGCGACGAGCAGGAGCGTGGCGTTCTTTTCGAGCACCTTGTGCCGGTCGAGGATCGATTTCCTGACGGGCCGGTCGCCGACACCCGTCGCCGACGTGGGCATGGGTTCCTTGTCCTGAGCCATTCTGTCGGCCCTCCTTATTCTGCCGGGATCGCGCTCGAGACCGCGCGCTGAGGCGCGGCCCGGACGGTCATCCAGAGGTTCCAGCACATGATGATCGCGCCGGTGAGGTAGAGAACCCCGCCGAGGCCCCGGACCACGTACATCGGGAATTTGGCGGCCACGGTGTCGGCGAAGCTGTTCACGAGGAAGCCGTTCGCGTCGACTTCACGCCACATCAGGCCTTCCATGATGCCGGTCACCCACATCGACGCCGCGTAGAGCACGATGCCGATGGTCGCGAGCCAGAAGTGCCAGTTGACGGCCGGCAGCGAGTAGAGCGACGCCCGGTTCCAGAGCCGCGGCACGAGGAAGTAGAGCGCGCCGAAGGTGATCATCCCGTTCCAGCCGAGCGCACCCGAGTGCACGTGGCCGATGGTCCAGTCGGTGTAGTGCGACAGCGAATTGACGGCCTTGATCGACATCATCGGCCCTTCGAAGGTCGACATGCCGTAGAAGCCGATGGAGATCACCATCATCCGGATGATCGGGTCGGTCCTGAGCTTGTCCCACGCCCCCGAGAGGGTCATGAGGCCGTTGATCATGCCACCCCAGGAGGGCATCCAGAGCACGATCGAGAACACCATGCCGAGGGTCGAGGCCCAGTCCGGCAGTGCGGTGTAGTGCAGGTGGTGCGGACCGGCCCAGATGTAGAGGAAGATCAGCGCCCAGAAGTGGATGATCGACAGCTTGTAGCTGTAGACCGGCCGTTCGGCCTGCTTCGGCACGAAGTAGTACATCATGCCGAGGAAGCCCGCGGTCAGGAAGAAGCCCACGGCGTTGTGGCCGTACCACCACTGCACCATGGCGTCCTGCACACCGGAGAACACCTGCACCGACTTCGAGCCCCAGATCGAGACCGGGACAGAGAGGTTGTTGACGATGTGCAGCATCGCCACGGTGACGATGAAGGAAAGGTAGAACCAGTTCGCCACGTAGATGTGGGGTTCTTTGCGCTTGATGATCGTGCCGAGAAAGACGGCGAGATAGGCGACCCAGACCACCGTCAGCCAGAGGTCGATGTACCATTCGGGCTCGGCGTATTCCTTCGATTGCGTCGCCCCGAGCAGGTAGCCCGTGGCCGCGAGCACGATGAAGAGCTGGTAGCCCCAGAAGACGAACCAGGCGAGGTTGCCGCCCCAGAGCCGCGCAGCCGAGGTGCGCTGGACGACATAGAGCGAGGTGCAGATCAGCGCGTTGCCGCCGAAGGCGAAGATCACCGCCGATGTGTGAAGGGGACGAAGCCGGCCGAAGTTGCCGAAAGGCTGCGCCCACTCGAAATTGAGCTGGGGAAAGGCGAGCTGGAAGGCGATGACGACCCCCACGAGGAAGCCGACGACGCCCCAGAAGGCGGTCGCGACCACGCCGTAGCGGATGACCCCGTCCATGTAGCTCGATTGGTCGATCACCGGCTTCGGTTCATCCGTCCGGCGGAGTTGCCACAGAAACATCCCACCCGCGACCAGCATGATCAGGATGGCATGGACCTGAAAGGCGAGGTCGCGCGCGAAATTGGCTGCGATCGCCGCGAATACGACGATGGCCCCAAGAAGCGCGAGCTTAACGTAATCCCACATTCCGCGTCCCTTTCCCTTGCGCCGAATCCCTCTCCTCGTTGGACGGACTTCGGCCCCCTCTCTCTGGCCCGAGGTGGAGCCGCGCTCCTTGATCCATGTCAACGGGTTGCCGCTGATCTGTTGACGGGCGTCAAGGACAGGTGCTGATTGCGGGTGCAAGGGTCGAAACAGATAAGATTCAGGAGCGCGCCATGAGCTATACGACAATCGCCACCGTGGTCCGCGATGCCGTGGCCGACCGGTCCGCGGTGGAAACCGCGGCTGCGTTCGCAGAGGCCGCAAGCGGACATCTCGACGCGATCTGCCTCGGGATCGACCGTATCGAACTCGGCACCCATTTCGCGGGCGCCAATGCGATCGCCGTCCAGGAAGCCATCGCAGCGGCCCAGGAAGACGCCGAAAAGACCTACAAGGCCGTCGAGAAGATGCTGTCAGGCCGGCCCTTCGGCTGGGAAGCGCAAGGTTATGCGATCCAGATCGGGGCGGTCGGAGCGACTGTCGCTCGCCAGGCGCAGTTCGCCGACCTCATAGTCTTGCCCAAGCCCTACGGCGAGGGCCGCATGGCGGACGATGCCGCGATTGCCGAGGCCGCGCTCTTCGGAACACGTTCTCCGGTGCTCGTCGTCCCGCCCGGACATGACCATGCGGTGAAGGGCGAGAATGTTGTCATCGCCTGGAACGACAGCGCAGAGGCTCTCGCCGCCATTCGCGGCGCGATGCCGATCATCCAGAAGGCGAAATCGGTCAACATCGTCGTCATCGACCCGCCGAGCCACGGTGCCAACCGATCCGATCCCGGCGGCGCCCTCGCCGAGGCGATTTCGCGAAAGGGCGTGCGGCCCGACATAACCGTGCTGGCGAAGACGATGCCGAAAGTGTCCGAGGTGCTCATGCGACACATGAATGACGTCAGCGGCGACCTTCTTGTGATGGGGGGCTACGGACATTCGCGTTTTCGCGAGGCGATCTTCGGAGGCGCGACGCGGGATATCCTCGAGGAAGCAAGCGTTCCCGTCATCATGGCCCACTGAATCGGCTAGAACAGCATGCCACCGTCGGAATCGTCCCCGGTCTCGTCCATCAACGCCTGGAAATCGGGAATGACGATGTGCCGGTTGCCCTCGAGGGTGATCACGCCCTCGCGCTTGAGTGCCGATATCTGCCGGCTCACCGTCTCGAGCGTCAGACCGAGGTAATCCGCCATCGCTTCCCGGGTCAGCGGCAGCGCGACGGTGAGGGGCTTGCCCTTCGACGAGGCCTCCTTTGCCCTTTCGTCGCGCCGCGCGATGATCGAGATGAGGCTCGCGATCTTTTCCCGCGCGGTCTTGCGGCCGAGCAGCAGCATCCACTCGCGTGCCGCGTCGAGGTCGTCGAGCGCCATTTCCAGCAACCGCTGGCTGACATGAGGCGTGGAGACCAACAGGTCCTCGAACGGTTTGCGCCGGAAGCAGCAGATCACGATCTGGGTCACCGCGACGACATCGAACGAGGCGGTCTCGCGGCCGGGACGGCCGATGAAGTCACTCGGCAGCAGAAGGCCGACCATCTGCTTGCGGCCGTCCTCCATCGTCTGGCTGAGCGTCGCCACGCCGGTGACAACCGAGGCCACGAACTCCAGACGGTCGCCCGCCCAGATGATCGTCTGACCGGCCTCGTAGGTCTTGTAGTACTTGACTTCCTCGAGCCGCTCGAGCTCGTCGGGTTCGCAGCGGGCACAGACGGCCCTGTGACGTATCGGGCAATCCCGACAACTCTTCAGATCCGGAACACTGTGGTGCATCGGCTCGCGCGCAATCCTGTTTGATCCTAGTCAAAGTAAAGGTGTCAATTCAGGTTTACTAGACCACCATGGATAGGCTTACGCAACTCCGCAGACTCGGTCTTTTCGACGCGCGTGTACCCCGTTACACGAGCTACCCGACGGCCAATCACTTCAATAACGATGTCGGCGCACCAGTCGTCGCCGACTGGATCACGGGGATCGAGCCCGGGGCGGAAATCTCGCTTTACGCGCACATTCCCTTTTGCCGAAGGCTGTGCTGGTTCTGTGCCTGCCGCACTCAGGGAACATCGACGCTGGGTCCGGTGGGTACCTACGTGCGCACGCTGGCCCAGGAGCTTCAGATCATCGCGGGCAACCTGCCCGAGGGCGTCAAACTGTCGCGATTGCACTGGGGCGGGGGAACTCCGTCGATCCTCGACGCACCGCTGATCGAATCGCTCGCCCGTTCGATCTTCGAGACCGCTCCGCTGGCCCCCGGCGCGGAATTCTCCGTGGAGATCGACCCCAACGAGATCGACGCCGAGCGAATCGAGGCACTCGCCCTCGCGGGCATGAACCGCGCCTCCATCGGGGTGCAGGATTTCGACCCCGAAGTGCAGGAGATCATCGGCAGAAGCCAGACCTTCGACGTCACCAGGCGGGCGGTCGAACAGTTGCGCGCCGCCGGTGTCGGAAGCGTCAACACCGATATTCTCTACGGGCTTCCGGGTCAGTCCCAGGCGCGCATGACCGAAAGCGTGATGAAGGTGCTTTCGCTCTCGCCGGACCGGATCGCGCTTTACGGCTATGCCCACGTGCCTTGGATGGCGCGGCGTCAAAGCCTCATTCCAGCCGACAGGCTGCCCGACCCCGCCGAACGGTTGCGGCTCTTCGAGACCGCATCGCGCCTGATCGAGGCCGACGGTTACGTCTCGGTGGGCATAGACCACTTCGCCAAGCCCGAAGACGGGCTCGCGGTCGCGGCCGCCAACGAGACCTTGCGGCGAAACTTCCAGGGCTACACCGACGACCAGTCGGAGACGCTCATCGGCATCGGTGCCTCGTCGATCTCGCGCTACCCGGGCGGTTACGCCCAGAACGCGGCCTCGACTTCGGAATACACCGCCGCGATACGGGATGGCCGTTTCGCCGTGGCGCGCGGGCACAGATTCACCGAGGGCGACCGTCTGAGGGCCGATGTCATCGAGGCGCTGATGTGCTTTCACCGGGTCGACGCGGGCGAACTCGCACGGCGGCGGGGACATGCCAAGGCGGACGTCATCGCGCTGCTCGGGACGCTCGACGAAGCGTTCCGGCCGATGGTCTTTTCAACTTCCGAGGGGATGTCGATCAAGCCCGACGCCCTGCCGCTGGCACGCCTCATCGCACGTTCGTTCGACGTCTATGCGATGAACCAGGCTTCGCACAGCCCGGCGATCTGAGCCCACTCAGGCCGCCCGCCAGTCAAAGAAGCCTTCGCCGGCGCGCGACAACAAGTCCCGCGCGAGGCCCTCGCCCAGACTGGCGGCATCCTCCACCGGCGCCGACCAGTCGTCGAAATGGGATTCCGAACCATCGGGCCTCAGGATTTCGCCCCGAAGCCGCAGCGTGCCGCCGTCCTGCTCCGCAAGCCCCGCGATCGGGGTCTCGCAGGAGCCGTCGAGCGCGGCGAGAAACGCCCGTTCAGCGGCGAGACGGCGCCCCGTCGGCCCGTCGTGCAGCGCCTCCAGCAAGCTCGCGGCGCGTGAATCGTCCGTGCGACGCTCGATCCCGATAGCGCCCTGCGCGACCGCCGGCAGCATGTCCTCGGGTGCGAGGGGGGCCGTGACGATCTTGGCCATGCCGAGCCGGTTGAGCCCCGCCATGGCGAGAAATGTACACGCCGCCACGCCGTCGCCGAGCTTTCTCAGCCGGGTCTGGACGTTGCCGCGAAACTCCACGACCTCGAGGTCGGGCCGCTTGTTGAGAAGCTGCGCACGCCGGCGCAGGCTCGACGTGCCCACCTTCGTGCCCGCAGCGAGTTCGGCAAGGCTTCCGGCGTCCGGCGAAACGAAGGCGTCGCGCACGTCCTCCCGCGGCAGGTAGCAGTCCAGCGCAAGCCCCGGTGGCTGGGCCACCGGCATGTCCTTCATCGAATGAACGGCGATGTCGATGCGTCCGTCGAGCAGCGCCTCCTCGATTTCCTTGGTGAAGAGCCCCTTGCCGCCGATCTCCTTCAGAGGCCGGTCGAGAACCATGTCGCCGGTCGTCTTGATGATGACGATCTCGAGCGCGTCCTCGGCGAGGCTGAACGCATCGATGAGCCGCGCCCGGGTCTCGTGGGCCTGGGCGAGCGCGAGGGGCGAGCCTCTCGTGCCGATCTTCAGCGTCTTGGCGGGGCTGGGCAGGTCAATCGTCATGGACCAGCCCTAGCAAGCCGCAGGGGGGGTGACAATGTCCATCCGGCTTGACATTTCCTTACCTCCGGGAGACCCCTCGGGGCATTCGAAGGGCGGGGGAAACCATGGGCCAAGACAAGACGATCCTCAAGGCGCTCCGCGGCGAGACACAGGAGGTCCCCCCGGTCTGGCTCATGCGGCAGGCGGGCCGCTACCTGCCTGAATACCGGGCGACGCGGGCGAAAGCCGGCGACTTCCTGTCGCTGTGCTACAATCCCGAACTCGCCGCCGAAGTCACGCTCCAGCCGATCCGCCGTTACGGCTTCGACGCGGCGATCCTCTTCGCCGACATCCTGCTCGTTCCCCAGGCGCTCGGAGCGGACCTGTGGTTCGTCACCGGAGAGGGTCCGCGACTCTCGACGATCACCGGCCCCGACGGCCTCGCCGCGCTGAAGCCCGCCAGCGCCATCCACGACAC
>CAZPPH010000038.1:0-22449 GCA_964588375.1 uncultured Rhodobacterales bacterium
GCGTGATGGGGGTGATCAACATGGCCCATGGCGAGTTCATCATGATGGGCGCCTACACGGGCTTCGTCGTGCAGCAATTCGTGCCGGACTACACCCTTTCCATCGTCATCGCCCTGCCGCTCGCCTTCGCGGTGACCTTCGCCGCCGGCGTCGCTCTCGAACGGCTGGTGATCCGCTGGCTCTATCACCGGCCGCTCGAGACGCTCCTTGCGACCTTCGGCGTCTCGATCGCGCTCCAGCAACTCGCGAAGATCGTCTTCGGCACCCAGGCCCGGCCGCTCACCTCGCCCGAGTGGCTGTCGGGGTCGCTCGTCTTCAATGACGTGGTGTCCATCAGCTACATCCGCATCGCGATCTTCGTGCTCGCCCTTCTGTTCCTCGTGATGTTCCTCTTCGTGATGAAGCGCACGCGCCTCGGGCTCGAGGTGCGGGCGGTCACCCAGAACCCCCGCATGGCCGCCTCGATGGGTATCAACCCCGACCGGATCAACATGCTGACCTTCGGTTTCGGCTCGGGCGTCGCGGGCATCGCGGGCGTGGCCATCGGGCTCTACGCCAAGGTCACGTCCGAACTCGGGCAGGACTACATCGTCCAGTCCTTCATGACCGTCGTGGTGGGCGGCGTCGGCAACATCTGGGGCACGCTTCTCGGCGCCACGCTCATCGGCTTTTTCCAGAAGGGTATCGAGTGGATGAACCCCTCGAACACGCTGGCGGCCCAGACCTACATGATCCTCCTCATCATCCTCTTCATCCAGTTCCGGCCCAAGGGCATCATCGCCCTCAAGGGCCGCGCGGCGGAGGCGTGAGGCGATGACCGACCAGATCTCCCAGACCGCGACTTTCCCGGCACGTCCGCGGCGCCGCACCCCCTTCGCGCTCCGGAACCCCTCGGTGCTCATCTTCCTTGTCGCCCTCGCCGTCTTCACCATCGGCGTCACGGTGCTGTCGGAGGCATTCGGCGTCGGGTATCTCTCCACGAGCTTCGTCAAGACCCTCGGCAAGACGCTCTGCCTCTGTCTCGTCGCCCTCGCGATGGACCTCGTCTGGGGTTACACCGGCATTCTCTCGCTCGGTCACATGGCGTTCTTCGGCATCGGCGGCTACGCTTTCGGGATGTGGCTGATGTATGCGCGCACCGAGCAGATCGTGCTCGGATCGCTCGCCGCCGAAGTCCTGCCGCCCACCGACGAGGAGGTGCGCGCCGCGGTCGCCGAGCAGATCTTCGGCGTCGTCGGGGCCTCGGAATTCCCCACGATCTGGGCCTTCGCCCATTCCCTGCCGATCCACCTTGTCTTCGTCGTGCTGGTGCCGGGGCTTCTCGCCCTCGTCTTCGGCTGGCTCGCCTTCCGCTCGCGGGTCACCGGCGTCTACCTCTCGATCCTGACCCAGGCGATGACGCTGGCGATCTCGCTCTACGTCTTCCAGAACGACAACGGCCTCAGGGGCAACAACGGGCTTTCGGGCCTCCAGAACATCCCCGGCCTCGAGGACGTGCCGCAATCGCATGTCTCGGTCTATCTCCTCTGGGCCTCCGCGCTCGCACTGGCGGCGGGCTATCTGCTGGCGGCCTGGATCGTGTCGGGCAAGTTCGGCTCGGTCCTGCGCGGCATTCGCGACGACGAGGCGCGGGTGCGGTTTCTCGGCTACCCCGTCGAGGTCTACAAGCTCTTCGTCTTCACGGTCACGGCGATGATCGCGGGCGTCGCGGGCGCGCTCTACTACACCCAGGCCGGCATCATCACGCCGAACGAGATCGCGCCCATCGCGTCGATCTACCTCGCCGTCTGGGTCGCGGTCGGCGGGCGCGGCCGGCTCTACGGGGCGGTCGTCGGGGCGGCCTTCGTGTCGCTCGTGTCGACCTGGTTCACCTCGGGACAGGTGCCCAACGTAGACCTCGGGGTGCTGGAGATCGTCTGGGTCGACTGGTGGACGGTGATCCTCGGGCTCTCCTTCGTGCTCGTCACGCTCTTCGCGCCGAAGGGCCTCGGCGGCCTCGTCGACCTTATCGCCGAACGCCGTCACCCCGACCGGCACGGCGCCGACCTCGGCCCCGATCCGGGCGCGCTCCGTGAAGAGGAGGCGACGAAGGAATGAGCCAGCTTCTCGAAGTCTCCGGCGTCTCGGTCTCCTTCGACGGGTTCAGGGCGATCAACAACCTGTCGTTCTCCATCGGTGAACGCGAACTCCGCGCGGTCATCGGGCCGAACGGGGCGGGCAAGACCACCTTCATGGACATCGTCACGGGCAAGACCCGGCCGGACGAGGGCCGCGCCCTCTGGGGCGAGAAGAACAAGTCCCTTCTCAAGATGAGCGAGGCGGCCATCGCGCGGGCCGGCATCGGCCGGAAGTTTCAGCGCCCCACCGTCCTCGAGGACCAGAGCGTGCGCGACAACCTCATGCTCGCGCTGAAAAAGGACCGGGGGCCGTTCTCGGTGCTCGTCTTCCGTCCCTCCGCCGATGACCTCGACAGGGTGGCAGAACTTGCGGGCGAAATCGGCCTCGCCCCCGCACTTGACCGGAAAGCCGGCGAGCTCAGCCACGGCCAGAAGCAATGGCTCGAGATCGGGATGCTGCTTGCGCAGGAGCCGCGTCTTCTGCTCGTCGATGAACCGGCAGCGGGAATGAGCGGCCCGGAACGCGAGCACACGACCGAGATTCTCAAGCAGGCGGCGAAGTCGCGCGCGGTGATCGTCGTCGAGCACGACATGGAATTCGTCCGCCGGCTCGACTGCAAGGTGACGGTGCTCCACGAGGGCTCGGTGCTGGCCGAGGGCTCGATCGACCATGTCACGCAGAACGAAGAGGTGATCGAGGTGTATCTTGGCCGGTGACTTTCTCGAGGTCGAGGGCCTCACCCTCCACTATGGCGGCAGCCAGATCCTGAACGGTGTCGACGTGTCGGCGGGCATCGGCGAGGTGACCTGCGTCATGGGCACGAACGGGGTCGGGAAGACCTCGCTTCTGAAGGCGATTTCGGGAACCCATGCCCGCAGCGGCGGCACCGTGCGCCTCGGCGGCGAGACGGTCGGCCGCTGGCCCGCGCAGACGCTGGCGGCGAAGGGCGTGGGATACGTCCCGCAGGGCCGCGACATCTTTCCCATGCTCACGGTGAAGGAGAACCTCGAGACCGGTTTCGCCTGCCTGCCGCGCTCCGAACGCCGGGTCGACGACGAGATCTTCGAGCTCTTCCCGATCCTGAAGGACTTCCTCGGCCGCCGCGGCGGCGACCTCTCGGGCGGCCAGCAGCAGCAACTCGCCATCGCCCGCGCCCTCGTCGCGAAGCCGAAGCTTCTGCTTCTCGACGAACCGACCGAGGGCATCCAGCCCAACATCATCCAGCAGATCGGCCGCGTCATCGCCCATCTGCGTGACCAGAAGGACATGGCGATCGTCCTCGTCGAGCAGTATTTCAGCTTCGCCTGGGGGCTCGGCGACCGGTTCTGCGTTCTGGAGCGCGGCGCGCCGAAGCTCTGGGCGCGAAAGGATGGTGTGGACGAGGCGACGCTCTACCAGGCGGTCAGCGTCTAGAGCTTCCCGGACCTGCGAAATCGAAAAGTTGAAGCGGATCGCGTGTTCGCCAATGAATGCGAACCGCTCCGGTCAACCTCCTGTCCGCCGGTGGACCGGCGTCCCCGGCGCTGCGAGTGGTCCGGTTCGGCTCTCCCCGAAGGCCGAAGGCGGGACGCGGGCCGGCCACGCTTGTCCCCGAACGCAAAACGCCGCCCGAGGGGGCGGCGCAGTTTGCGCGAGATACGGGCAGCAGCGTCTAGCGGCCCCAGACCCGGATCGGCCCGCAATCCATGTGCACGAAGTTCGACCGCGAGTAACGGCCGACGCCCCCGGCGTTGCAGGAGGCAGCCGCAGCCGCCATCTGGCGCACGTTGCGGCCCTGCACGCGAAGATCGGCGGCCTGGCCCTTCATGTGCAGCGAATTGCGCGCCACGCCGCCCGAGCGCGCGCGCAGCATCGCGTTGGTCTCGGGACTGCGGTAGCCCGACAACATCATGTAAGGGTCGTCGACTTCGAGAAGCCGGTGCGCCGCGGTCCAGATATCGACTGCCCTCGTGTCGATCCCGATACGGTCGTTCGAGCGCCAGTCGCGCATGAAATAGTCTATTTCGGCGAGGGCCTCGGGAATGTACTCTCCATCGATCCAGTAGATCGTGTCGAGGCTTTCGCCCGTCCGTGAGGAATACATGCGAAGACGTCTGATGTCCCCGCTTCCTCTGAGAAACCCGAACGCGTTCGCGTAGGTCGGGGCTGCTGCCACGGCGCTTGCGGCGAAGGCACGCAATACGCCACGGCGGGTGATTCCGCTGTTGCCTGGTGTTGTCATGAGAACGTCTCTGTCCCGCGTCTCTGAAGCCTGTTGCCGCTTTTGCGGCGTTATTGCCCATCCCCCTAGGCTTGGGAGTTTATGACACGGGATTTCCCGTCGCCCAACCGGTTCGGGAAAAATGTTCCGGATCGGCCGGGATTTCGGCAGAAATTCGCTCATCGGTCGTCGGGACGCCCTCGGTCCGCCACTTTTGCCGGCGGGCGTGGCCCTGGGGCTACAGCGGCTCCCTCGGGGCGCCTCGAACGTGGACAGTCCGGGCGGGATGCCCCACATTTGCTCTCAAACGCTGTCCATTTCGAGTGAAGGAGACGTCATGCGCCCCATGCCCCTTATCCGGAGGCACCTCGTCGCCGCCGCGGCCGCGGCGCTCGCCGTCGCGGCTTTGCCCGCCGAAGCCGCCGTCACGCTCTTCAAGCAGGGGGTCGCGGAAGCCGCCGCGGGCGACGAGGACGTCGCCGCCTTCTACCGCGAGCGCGCCTACGAGGCGGTCTGGACAGGGGCGGACGATGACGACGTCGCGCGCCGCAAGGCGCTGCTGATGGCCTTCGAGGAGGCCGACAGCCACGGCTTGCCGGCGGCGCGGTTCGACCCGGAAATCATTCGCGCACTCCTCACCGGGGTCTCCGGCGAGCGCGCGCTCGGCCAGGCCGAAGCCGAGCTCTCGAAGCTCTTTCTCGCCTATGCCCGCGCCGTCCAGACCGGCATCCTCACCCCCTCGGAGATCGATGCCGGGCTGGTGCGCACGGTGCCGCTGCGCGACCGGCTCGAGACGCTCGACGCCTTCGCGGGCTCGACGCCGGGCGCCTTTCTCGACAGCCTCGCCCCGCAGCGGCCGGAATACACCCGGCTGCGCAAGGAGCGGATGCGGCTCGAGCGTGTGCTCGCGCGTGGCGGCTGGGGCGAGACGGTGCGCGCGGGCAAGCTCGAGCCGGGCGACACCGGCCCGGAGGTCATCTCGCTGCGCAACCGGCTCATCGCGATGGGCTACATGGAGCGCACCGCGCGCACCGGCTACGACGCGGAGATGACGGCGGCGGTCCGCGAATTCCAGTCCGACCACGGCCTCGCGACCGATGGCGTCGCAGGCGCCTCCACCCTCGCGGCACTCAACACGCCCGTCGAGACCCGGCTGCAGCAGATCCTCGTCGCCATGGAGCGCGAGCGCTGGCTCAACCGCGACCTCGGCGACCGCCACATCTGGGTCAATCTCACCGATTTCCACACCCGCATCATCGACGACGGCAAGACGAGCTTCATCACCCGTTCGGTGATCGGGCGAAGTGCGGTCGACCGCCAGAGCCCGGAGTTCTCCGACGAGATGGACCACATGGTCATCAACCCGACCTGGCACGTCCCGCGTTCGATCGCGACGAAGGACTACCTGCCGCAGCTTCAGCGCAACCCCTATGCGGTCGGCCATATCGCGGTCGTCGACCGGCAAGGCTACATCGTGCCGCGCGACGCGGTCGACTTCACCCGGTTCGACGCGCAGACTTTCCCGTTCCGGATGAAGCAGCCGCCGAGCCGGTCGAACGCGCTGGGGCTGGTGAAGTTCATGTTCCCCAATCGCTGGAACATCTATCTCCATGACACGCCGGAGAAAAACCTCTTCTCGCGCGAAGCCAGGGACTATTCCAGCGGCTGCATCCGGCTTCAGGACCCGTTCGACTTCGCCTACATGCTGCTCGCCCGGCAGTCCGACGACCCGAGGGGGCTCTTCCAGCGCACCCTCGACACCGGGCGCGAGACGCGGATCGACATCGTCGACCCGGTGCCGGTGCATATCGTCTACCGGACGGCCTTCAGCGAGGCGAAGGGCCGGATGCAGTACCGTGGCGACATCTATGGCCGCGACGCCAAGATCTTCCGCGCGCTGCGGGCGGCGGGGGTCGAGCTGCGCGCGGCGCGGGGCTGACGGCGGCGGGGATCGGTCGGGCCTGTGCCCGCCGTCCCCGGCAGAAAGCGGTTTCCTGTTCCTCCAAAGGCGACTAAACCTCCGCTCTGATAACCGAAGCGGCGGGACATGAGCGACGACGTCAGGGACAAGGTGGTCGAAATCATCGCGGAACTCGCGGTGCTCGAGCCGTCCGACATCTCGATGGACAACACTCTCGAGGATCTCGGGGTCGACAGTCTCGGCCTCGTCGAGTCGATCTTCGCCATCGAGGAGGCCTTCGAGATCGACGTGCCGTTCAACGCCAATGCGCCGGAAAGCTCCGAGTTCGACATCTCTTCGGTCGGTGCCATCGTCGAGGCCGTCCGCGGCCTCGTCGCGGCGAAGAAGGGCTGACGATTTGGGGTTGAGACGGGTCGCCATCACCGGGGCGGGGACGATCAATGCACTGGGTCACGATGTGCCCTCGACACGCGCGGCGCTCTCCGAGGGCCGGTCGGGGATAGGGCCGCTCGACCACCCCGATCTCGAACGGCTGTCGATCCGCATCGGCGGACGCGTGCGCGGCTTCGACCCGGAGGCGAGCTATTCGCGCCAGGAGCTTCTTCTCTACGACAACTTCACCCGCTTCGCGCTGCACGCCGCCGCCGAGGCGGTGGCGAGCTCGGGCCTCGATTTCTCGGGCGAGCTCGGCGAGCGCGCGGGCGTCGTGGTGGGCACCGGGGTCGGCGGGGCCGAAACCCTCGACGAGAACTACGGCGTGCTGTTTCGCGAACACAAGAACCGGGTGCACCCGCTCGTCATCCCGAAGATGATGAACAACGCCGCGGGCAGCCATATCTCCATGCTCCACGGGCTCAAGGGGCCGAACTTCACCGTCTCGACCGCCTGCGCCTCGTCGAACCACGCCATGGGCCTTGCCTTTCAGCTCGTCCGCTCGGGCGCCGCGCCGGCCATGGTCACCGGCGGGGCCGAAGCGCCGTTCTCGTTCGGTGGCATCAAGGCCTGGGAAGGTCTGCGGGTGATGTCGCGCGACGGGTGCCGGCCGTTCTCGAAGACCCGCAACGGCATGGTGCAGGGCGAGGGGGCGGGCATGTTCGTCTTCGAGGACTGGGAGCATGCCGCCGCCCGGGGAGCCGACATTCTCGCCGAGGTGGTCGGCTTTGGCATGACGTCGGATGCCTCCGACATCGTCATGCCGTCCGAGCACGGCGCGGCGCGGGCCATCGACGCAGCGCTCTCCGAGGCCGGACTGGCACCCGAGAACGTCGGCTACATCAACGCCCACGGCACCGGCACGGCGGCCAACGACCGCACCGAATGCGCCGCGGTCCGCCAGGCCTTCGGGCCGGCGGCGGATGGGGTGATGATCTCGTCGACCAAATCCATGCACGGCCACCTCCTCGGCGGCACCGGCGCGGTGGAGCTTCTGGCCTGCATCATGGCTTTGCGCGACGGGATCATCGCGCCGACGATCAACTACGAGGAACCCGACCCGGCCTGCGATCTCGATGTCGTGCCCAATGTCGCCCGCGAGGCCGATGTGGAAGTGGCGATCTCGAATGCCTTCGCATTTGGCGGGCTCAACGCGGTTCTGGCCCTCCGGCGCGCCTGAGGCGCGACCACCGGGTCCGGGGTGTGAAAGGCTCTTCTGGTGCGTCCCCGTCCCGGGGGCCAACACGAGCCGTATATCGCCCAACCACCCGTCGCGGGTCGCACCTGGCGCGCGGGGCCCCTGGAGCGGGGCCCGTGGCGGCCAGAGGCGAAACCGGCCGCGGGCCGAACCCGGGCCCGGGATGCAGAGAGGCGCAGGTGCGGGCCCCGGCCGGTGGTCTGCGCGGCTACTCGGCCGCGCCGCCTTCCTGCTCGGCAAGCTGCGAGACGCGTTCGTAGCCCGCGGTGAAACCCGTCAGCGACAGGGGCAGCTGCACCGGCTGGCCCGGCGCATCCGCAGACCAGATCGTGATGGTCGCAACCGCCCCGCGCTTGAAGGCGTCGACGAAGTCCTGCTCCATCCCGATCTCCGCGACGCAGCCGCCGGAATTGCAGAAGGTGTACTGGAAGACCCGAAGCTCGCCCTCGTCGACCTGTATGCGCAGGCCGCCGGGCTGGGACAGTTCTTCGGCGTTGCGCGGCACACGCAGGAGGGTGCCGAGCGGGGTCTCGATGACCGCCGCCGCCGTAACCGCGCCCCCGTCGGGCAGGGGAACGACACTGACCTGCGCCACCCGGCCACCCTCGCCGTTCTCGAGGGTCTGGGTGAAGCGGCAGGGGTCGTTGCCGGTTCCGGTACGCACGCAGGAGAAGTCCCAGTCACCGAACTCCTCGGCGATGTAGACTTCGCCTTCGTCGATTGCATCGGCCGCAGTTTCCTCTTCGGTCGGCGCGTCCTCGGCTGGGGCTTCCGGGGCAGGGGCCTCGGTCGACGGGGTCGCCTCGTCGGCGCCTTCGGTGTCGGCCCCCGTATCGGCGGCCTCCTGGGCCTGGGCGCTCGCGGCGGTTACCGCGAAGATCGTCAGAAGAATGGCGAGACGTTTCTCAAGGGACATTCCGGGAACCTTTTCTGCCTGATTTTCGGGTGGCCCTAGCATGGCTCGGAGGCGCTGTCAGCGCAGGCACCGGCCTCTCTTGCGGTAAACGACGGAAAACCGCCGAACCAGCCGGGCCCCGCCGCATGAAAAAAGGGCCCGAAAGGCCCTTTTTCCGTTTTGGTTTCGCTCCCTGCCGGACGGGCCGACTTAGTTATTGGCGCGAAGCTATTGCGAAGCATGATACCCGTCAACATGAAAAAATGTGCAAAGACAGGACGTTTCACGAGACAAGAAACACGGGACAAGAAAAAAGACCGCGTCCACAAGGGACGCGGCCAGTCTGACAGGGAGGAAGTCACCCGCGAAAACGAAAAGTCCTTGCGGGTGTGAGCCATACTGGCCGAAAGAGGTTAACGATCGGTGGCCGCACGGGCCGCCGGCCGAACGCGACAGGTCAGATGTCGGGCTAGATGACGGGGCAGGGGATGAGCGGGACCATCTTCATCGGTGGCGGCGGGCCGGATTACGGCGTCGGACAACACCTCAGGCTGAACTACGCCAACCGCCACGGGCTCATCGCCGGGGCCACCGGCACGGGCAAGACCGTGACCCTGCAGATCATGGCCGAGGGTTTCTCGGCACAGGGTGTTCCGGTGGTGCTGTCGGACGTCAAGGGCGACCTTTCGGGGCTCGCCGCGTCGGGCTCGGAGGGCTTCAAGCTTCACGACGCCTTCATGAAGCGCGCCGCGACCATCGGCTTTTCCGATTACACCTACGACGCCTTCCCGGTGCTTTTCTGGGACCTCTTCGGCGAGCAGGGCCACCCTGTCCGCACCACGGTCGCAGAGATGGGCCCCTTGCTCATCGCGCGTATCCTCGAACTTTCCGAGGCGCAGGAGGGCATTCTCAACATCGCCTTCCGCGTCTCCGACGAGCAGGGCCTGCCGCTTCTCGATCTGAAGGACCTCCAGTCGCTCCTCGTGTGGGTCGGCGAGAACCGGGCGGACCTCTCGCTGCGCTACGGCAACGTCTCCACCGCGTCGATCGGGGCGATCCAGCGCCGGCTTCTCGTGCTCGAGACGCAAGGGGCGGCGTCGTTCTTCGGCGAGCCCGCCCTCGAGCTTTCCGACCTCATGCGCACGGACCTCTCCGGACGGGGCATGATCTCGATCCTCGCCGCCGACAAGCTCATGTCCTCGCCTAGGCTCTACGCCACCACGCTCCTGTGGCTGCTGTCGGAACTCTTCGAGACGCTTCCCGAGGTCGGCGACCCCGACAAGCCGAGGCTCGTCTTCTTCTTCGACGAGGCCCACCTTCTCTTCGACGACGCCCCGAAGGCGCTCGTCGACAAGGTCGAGCAGGTCGCGCGGCTGATCCGCTCGAAGGGCGTCGGGGTCTATTTCGTCACGCAAAACCCCGCCGACGTGCCCGAGGACATTCTGGGCCAGCTCGGCAACCGGGTGCAGCATGCGCTTCGCGCCTTCACCGCGAGGGACCGCAAGAACCTCCGCCTCGCCGCCCAGACCTACCGCGACAACCCGGCCTTCTCCACCGAGGAGGCGATCCGCGAGGTCGGCACCGGCGAGGCGGTCACCTCGATGCTCGAGGAGAAGGGTGCGCCGGGCGTGGTCGAGCGCACGCTGATCCGCCCGCCGTCGTCGCAGCTCGGCCCGCTCACGGCTCCCGAGCGCGACGCGCTCGTCGCCGCCTCGCCGATCGCCGGCAAGTACGAGGCCACCCTCGACCGCGACAGCGCCCATGAAATGCTCGCCGGTCGGGCCGCCGAAGCCGCCGCCGAGGCCGAGGCGGCCGAGCGCGCCGAGGAGGAGGCCGACGCCGCCTTGCGCGAATACAAGACCGCACGGCGCTATACCGGCGAGCGGGTCGGCCGCTCGACCTCGCGGCGCGGCAGGACGCCCGACACCCTGGGCGGTGCGCTGACGCAAGCCGTCGTGAAGGAGCTTTCGGGCACCACCGGCCGGCGGCTCGTGCGCGGCATTCTCGGCGGGCTCTTCAAGGGGCGGTGAGGGAACCTTCCCGGCGCACGCGCTTTCTTTCCGGAAGGAGCGGGATTGGAATGTCGGCCACCGAAGACACCCTCTGGGAAATCGAGGAGAGCTTCTGGACGCAAGGAGCGGATTTCGCCAGCGGACGGATGGCCGACGGCGCGGTCATGGTCTTTCCCTATCCCGCGGGAATCCTCCAGGGCCAGGAGATCGCGCAGGGACTGAAGTCGGCGCCGCGCTGGCGCTCCGTCACGCTGTCGGACCGCCGCTGCCGGCGGCGCGGCAATGTCGCCGTGCTGGCCTACGAGGCGGCCGCGGAACGGGCCGGAGAGGACATTTACAAAGCCCTGTGCGCGTCGACCTATATCGAGGACGACGATGGCTGGCGGCTTCTGTCCCACCAGCAGACGCCCGCGGGCTAGACGACCAGCGGCAGCGGGCGGATCTTCAACCTGGTGATCCGGTTGTCCTTGCGTTCGAGGATTTCGAACCTGAAGCCGTGGAACGAGAACACCTGGCCCGCCGTGGGGATCGTCTGCGCCTCGTGGATGACGAGACCCGCAACGGTATTGGCCTCCTCGTCGGGCAGAGCCCAGTCCATCGCCCGGTTGAGGTCGCGGATCGTCATCGCACCGTCGATCAGCACGTCGCCGCCCTCGGTGCGGTGCACCGCCAGGTCGGTCGACGCGTCGAACTCGTCTGTGATCTCGCCGACGATCTCCTCGAGAATGTCCTCGAGGGTTATCAGCCCCTCGAGCGAGCCGTATTCGTCGACCACGAGGGCGAAATGGGTATGGCGGCGGAGAAACTGGCGCATCTGCTCGTCGAGCGTCGTTGTCTCGGGCACGAAATAGGGTTTCATCGCCACGCTCATCACGTCGAACCCCTCCAGAGCGGCGGCCTCGCTTTCGGCGTCGGCGCGGCGGGCGTACATCGCGCGCAGAAGGTCCTTGGCGTGGATCAGGCCGACGATGTTCTCCTTCTCGCCACGGTAGACCGGCAGGCGGGTGTGCGCTGAGTTCAGGCATTGCTGCAGGATGTCCGCGGCGGGCAGTTCGGCGTCGATCATCTCGATCTGGCTGCGGTGGAGCATGATCTCCTCGACCGTCCGCTCGCCGAGGTCGAGCGCGCCGAGAATCCGGTCGCGGTCCTCCTTCTCGACGACGCCCTCGGCATGGCCGAGCTGCAGCGCACCCTCGATCTCCTCGCGCACCGCGAGGACGTTGCTGTCGGGGTCGATGCGCACGCCGAAGATGGCCAGCACAGCGCGCACCAGCCAGCGCACGAAGGTCACCACCGGCGCGAAGACCCGCACCACGACCCCGATCGGCCCGGCCACGAGGCTCGCCGCCGGCTCGGCATTCGAGATCGCGTAGGTCTTCGGAAGCACCTCTGCAAAGATCAGCACCAGTGCGGTCATCACCAGCGTCGCCAGCGCCACGCCGGACTCCCCGAACGCGCGTGTGAACAGCGCCGTGGCCAGCGAGGTCGCGAGAATATTGACGAGGTTGTTGCCGAGAAGAACCGAGCCGATCAGCCGCTCGCTGTCCTCGGTGACCCTGAGCGCCCGCGCCGCCCGCTTGTCCCCGCGGTCGGCCTTCGAGCGCAGCTTCCCGCGCGACGCCGCCGTCAGTGCCGTTTCGGAGCCCGAGAAAAAGGCCGACAGGACGAGAAGTCCCAGGATCGCGCCCGCGGTGAGCCAGAAGGCGCTGTCTAGAATGGGTGCAGGGTCGTCCATCGCTCGCTTCGGAAAAGTGTTTCAGGGGGTATGAGGCGAACGCGCCGCCCTTTCAAGGGAATGCCGGCCGGGCGGTCGGCCTCAGGTCTCGTCGCGCGCCGGGCTGCGGGTCAGGGGGTGGTGGTCGTTCACGAGCTCGGTGAGATGCTCGTCGAGAACATGGGTGTAGATCTCGGTCGTCGCCACATCCGCATGGCCGAGCAGCGTCTGGATCGAGCGCAGGTCCGCCCCCCGTGCCAGAAGATGCGTCGCGAAGGCATGGCGGATGGCATGCGGCGTGACGCCGGCAGGCGACAGGCCGGCGGCCACCCCGAGGTCCTTCATGAGCCCGTAGAACCGGTGCCGTGTGAGATGGCCCGCCGCACTCCGCGTGGGAAAGAGCGCCCGCGCCGCGGCACCGGTCAGCCTGTCGGCCACCCCGGCGCTGTCGCGGTGGACGAGCCATTCGGCCAGCGCCAGCCGCGCCGGCGGCGAGAGCGGGACGAGGCGTTCCCTGCCGCCCTTGCCGCGCACGAGCAGCATCTTCGGGTCGCCGCGGGCGGCGGCGACGGGCAGGGACACGAGCTCGCTCACTCGCATGCCGGTGGCGTAGAGAAGCTCCATCAGGCAGGTGTTGCGCAACCGGTCCTCGGGGCGGCCGGTGGTCCGCGCGGCATCGAGCAGCGCATCGACATCGGCCTCGCTCAATGTCTTGGGCAGACGGTTCTCCCGGCCCGGACCCTTGATCCGGAGGGCGGGATTGTCCTCGCGCCAACCCTCCTCGAAGGCGAAGCGGTAGAACTGCTTCAGCGCCGACAGACGCCGTGCCCTCGTGGCGCGCGACAGACCCTCCGCATCGCAGGCGGCGAGGTAGCCCTCTATCGCGGCCCGGGACGCGCCGAGCAGGCCCGCCCCCTGTCCGGTCAGCCAGCGGGCGGCATCCTTGAGGTCGCGGCCATAGGCGAGCTGGGTATTTCGCGCCGCCCCGGCTTCCGCCGCCTGAGCTTCGAGGAAGGCGCCGATGCGCAGGGCGTCGCTGCCTCCGGTGGCCGTCATGCGCGTTCGGCCTCGATCAGAAGATCGATCGCGATCCGCCGGGCGGTGTCGCCGAGCCCGAGCCGGCGCAGCAGCACCAGCGCCTCGGCGAGCTGGTCGGGGTCGCCCGCATTGGCCTCGCCGATCCATCCCAACGCCAGAAGCAGCGCCTCGCCGCGGCGATCGGCCGTCACGAGGTCGGCAAGCGGGCCGTCCGTGCGCTGTCGCAGGAAACCGTCGCGGATCGCGCGGGCAAGGGCGGACGGGGCAGGGGCCGCGGACGGCTCGCTGGCGACCACGGCGGCGAGGAACAGGTCCTCCGGCGCATCGGGGTCGACATAGACCGCCGGCACGCCTGCGCGGTTCTGAAACGCCGCCATGCGCAACAGGGAGCGGCGGGTCCGCGCGTCCTTGCCGGTGGCTTCCGGCAGCCGGCGGTAGCCCTGGGCGAAAACCGCGCCGAGCCCCGCACGGTCCATCGCGTCGAAAGCTCGGGCATAGTCCCGTGGCCCGGCCGTTCCGGTCTCGACCTTGCGGTTGAGATCGGCGACGGCGCGCACCCGGTCCCAGACACCGCCCGAGGCGGCCGCGCTGCGCTCGGAATAGACTTCGAAAAGATCTCCCGGGCCGAGAACGCCACCGCGCGCCAGCCGCTCGGTCGCCTCGAGCCGCGCTTTCCAGCCGAGAATCGGGGCGAGGTCGGCATGCGCGAAGGCCACCGGCAGCGAGCCGGTGGGCAGCCGGTCGCCCGCCGCCTCGTAGAGCCGGAAGAGAAGCGGCGTCGGCCGCCGCGGCGGCGGCGGAACGGCGTCGAACAGCTCGGGGTCGAGAAAGCGCGCCAGAAGCGCGTCCTCCTCCGGGCTGAGAATGCCGAGACTTTCGGCGGTCCCGAGGGTGAGCGCGGCGACATGCCAGTCGCCGTTGCGCGCCAGGCAGAAGATGCGCGCGGGATAGGTCGGCGAGAGATCGGGCCGCTCGGCCAGCCAGCGGCACGCCTCGGTCTCTGCCCCCGTGAGCAGGGCGATATCGAACCAGCGCCGGAAAAGCTCCGCATCCTCCGGCGGGCGCGCGCCGAGAAGAAGCCGGGCGGCGTCGAGCGCGCCCATCTCGAGAAGCGCATCGACCCTCGCCTTCAGCAGTACGTCGCGGTCGTCGCCCTGCGCCGGGCTCGCCTGGCGGACGATGAGCAGACGGCGCAGCAGGTCGCGTGCGGTGGCCGGCAGATTTCCGGGCAGGCGGGCGAGCCTGAGAGCGATGTCTTCGGCGGTCGAGGCGCCCCAGAGGTCGCCCGGCAGGCCTAGATCGCCGGCCGCCACCAGCCCTCCGGTCTCGGGCTCGGGCGGCCCGAGCGGGCGGGCGGATATCTCCGGCGGGAGCCTGTCGCGTGCCTCGTCCTGCATGGCACCCGGCAGGGCCGCCCCTGGAGCGACGGCAGGCTCGCCGGGGTCGGCGGAAACCGCCGGAGTCTCGACAGACCGCGACAGCCAGTCGATCGCCGAAAGCGGCCGACCGGGTTCGGCGGCCGTGGCCGGACAGGCCATCATCATCATCACAAGCGTCGCGGTCCTATTCTGCATCGAACTCCACGGGCTCCGTGACTTCGTCCTGGTCGGGGCTGAGATCGCCCAGATAGGCGTAACCCACGAGGCCGAGCGCCCCGATCACGATCAGAAACAACACCAGCTTGAATAAACGCCCCATGGTCTTGCGTGTCCCCATGTCTGCCTCGGTCCGGGCGCTCTGCGGCACCCTTGCGAGAGCAACCATAGCTGCTATTGACTGAAAGATCACGCCATTGACGGCGCAAGTTCGAAAGATAGGCGACCCGGTGCCGGAATGCGATATCTCCTGAAAAAGACAGTCGCGATGGTCGGCATGATGGGGGCAGGGAAAACCGCGGTCGGCCAGGCGCTCGCCGTCCGTCTCGGCGTTCCCTTCCGCGACAGTGATACCGAGATCGTCGCCGCGTCGAACATGGAAATCGCCGAGATCTTCGCGAAATACGGCGAAGCTTTCTTCCGCGAGAAGGAGGCGCAGGTGCTCGCGCGCCTGCTCGACGGGGCGCCCTCGGTGCTCTCTACCGGCGGCGGGGCCTACCTGCGCGAGGAGAACCGCGCATTGGTCTCCCGGCGCGGAGTTGCGCTCTGGCTGAAGGCCGATCTGGACCTCCTGTGGTCGCGCGTGCGCCACAAGGCGACCCGGCCGCTTCTGAACACCGCCGACCCCCGGGCCACGCTGGCCGAGCTTTGCGCCGCGCGCGAGCCGATCTACGCGAAGGCCGATCTCGTGGTCGAGACCCGGCCCGGATTTTCCATCGCCAAAACCACCGAGCGTGCCGTTGCCGCCCTTGCCGACAGGCCCGATGTGCTGGAGAAGGCGCGATGACCGAGACCGTTCATGTCGACCTCCCGGGCCGTGGCTACGACGTTCACGTCGGCCCGGGGCTTCTGGCCGAGGCGGGCCTGCGCATCGCTCCGCATCTCGCCCGCCCCCGGGTGGCCATCGTCACCGACGAGAACGCGGCACGGCACCTGCCCGCCCTCGAGGCGGCGCTCGCCGCCGAGGGTATCGCCGCCTCCGCGCTCACCCTTCCGCCGGGTGAGGGCACGAAAAGCTGGGACGGGCTCGAGCGCTGCGTCGAGTGGCTGCTCGCCGAGCGGGTCGAGCGGCGCGATGTCGTCCTCGCCCTCGGCGGCGGGGTCATCGGCGACCTCGCGGGCTTCGCCGCCGCGATCCTCAGGCGCGGCGTGCGCTTCATCCAGCTGCCCACGACGCTGCTCGCCCAGGTCGACAGTTCGGTCGGCGGCAAGACCGGCATCAATTCGGGCCTCGGCAAGAACCTCGTCGGCGCCTTCCACCAGCCGACCCTCGTTCTCGCGGACATCGACGTGCTCGCCACCCTGCCGGAGCGCGATTTTCTCGCCGGCTACGGCGAGGTCGTCAAGCACGGGCTCCTCGGCGACGCCGCCTATTTCGAGTGGCTCGAAGAGGCCGGCCCCGCGATCCTCGCCGGCGACACCGCCGCCCGCACCCGCGCGGTCACCCGCTCGGTCGAGATGAAGGCCGGGGTCGTCGCCCGCGACGAGCACGAGACCGGCGACCGCGCGCTTCTGAACCTCGGCCACACCTTCTGCCACGCCCTCGAGGCGGCAACCGGCTATTCCGACCGGCTCCTCCACGGCGAGGGCGTGGCGATCGGCTGCGCGCTGGCGTTCGAGACCTCCGCGCGGCTCGGGCTCTGCGCGCAGGAAGACCCCTCGCGCGTCCGGGCGCACCTGAAGGCGATGGGCATGAAGACCGACCTTGCCGATATCCCCGGCGACTTGCCGGGCGCCGATGCGCTGCTCGCCCTCATGGCGCAGGACAAGAAGGTCATCGACGGCCGGCTGCGCTTCATCCTGGTGCGCGGCATCGGCGAAGCGTTCGTGGCCGAAGATGTGGACCCGGCGACGGTGAAGGGCGTACTCGAGGATGCGCTGGCGGCGCGTTAGGGCGTCTCGCTCGACAGGGTGCCCGGTTCCGAGCTTCCCGGAGATGCGACCTCGAAAGGGTGGAACGGATCGCGTGATCGCGAATGGACGCGACCCGTTCCGGAGGCCGGCCGGGCGAGGTACCCGGTCGTCCGCGCGCCCGGCAGGCGACAACGGCCCGCGCATCCGGAGCCCCGGTCCCCCTACCGCCCCCGCACCACCATCACTTCGCCGATGTTCTCCCGGGTGATGTAGCCCAGAAACGCCCCCGACCCGTCTTCGACCGCCACCGCCGGAGCGGTGGCCCCCGCCATCGCGTCGAGCACCTCGCTCAGCGGCGCATGGAGGTTCACCCGCGAGATGTCCTCGTCCATCGCCTCGGTGACTTTCCGCCCCGTCGCCCCATCGTTGAGGGCGGAGAAGATCGCCTGGCGGGACAGGAACCCGATGAGCGCGCCGTCCTCGACGACGGGAAACTCGTGCTGGGTCGTCCGGATCAGGCTGTTGGCCGCCGCCGAGATCGTGTCTCCCGGACCGAGCGCCTCGAAGGAGGTGATCATCGCCGAGCGGGCTGTAAGGCTGCGCGCGGTCTCGCGCATCAGGACGTCGGCGTTTTCCGCCGAGGCCGCGACGAAGACGAAAACCGCGATCAGGATGAGAAGCGGGTTGCCTCCCGTCAGCCCGATGAAGGCGAAGACGAAGGCCACCACGTGGCCGGCCCGCGCGGCAATCTCGGTGGCCCGGGTGCGGCCCATGAACATCGACAGAAGCGCCCGGAAAACCCGGCCCCCGTCCATCGGGAAGGCGGGGATCAGGTTGAACACCGCCAGAAACAGGTTCACCGCCGCCAGCCTGCCGAAAAAGCCCGCGGCGGGGTTCTCGAGGTCGAGCACCGGTTCGAGCGCCAGGCTCGTCGGGAATACCGCGATCAGCGCGAGCCAGATCACCACGTTCACCGCCGGGCCGGCGAGCGCGACGGCGATCTCGTGGCGGGGGTTCTCCGGCATCCGGTCGAGCCGGGCGAGCCCGCCGATGGGCAGAAGCGTGATGTCGGGCGTGGTGATCCCGTAGCGCCGGGCCACGAGCGCATGGCCGAACTCGTGGGCCACGACACAGGCGAAAAGCGCCAGGATGAACGCGACGTTCACCGCTGCGGCCGCGGCTCCGCCCTCGATCCAGGCCGCCGCGCCGATCCAGACGAGCAGCAGGAAGAACGTGGCATGAACCCGGATCTCGGATCCGAGCAGCCGTCCGATGGGAAAGGACCAGGTCACGGGCGCACCTCTGAACTCTATGCCACACGATAGCTAGGGTGAGCACGCGGCGCGGTCATTGCTCTGACGCAAGCCCCGTGAACGCGTGGCCCTCAGGCAACGCGCCCCGGCGCGACGCAAGGAGCTCTTCGTTTCGGAGACACGCCCGTCCCCGCCGCTCCCGGTGGGGCCGGCCCGCGCTTCAGAAGGGGATCTCGTCGTCCATGTCGCCGCCCGCCGGGGCCGGGCTCTGGTAGCCGCCGCCGCCGCGCGACTGGTCTTCCATGTAGCCGCCGCCACCGCCGCCGCCCATGCCGCCGCCGCCATCGCCGCGCCCGTCGAGCATGACCATGGTCGAGGTGTAGGGCCTGAGGACGACCTCGGTCGAATAGCGGTCCTGGCCCGACTGATCCTGCCACTTGCGGGTTTCGAGCTGGCCCTCGAGATAGACTTTCGAGCCCTTGCGGAGGTACTGCTCGGCCGTCCGCGCCAGGGGTTCCGAGAAGATCGCCACCGAATGCCACTCGGTCTTCTCGCGCCGCTCGCCGGTCGCCTTGTCCTTCCAGGTGTCCGAGGTGGCGATGCGCAGGTTGCACACCTTGCCGCCGTTCTGGAAGGTGCGCACCTCGGGGTCGCGCCCGAGATTGCCGATAAGGATGACCTTGTTGACCGAGCCTGCCATTGCCGTTCCCTTCGTCGAATCCTGATGTCTGTGTCGGCTATCATGGTTAACAGGGAATGAAACGCAGAACACTTCCATTTGCCGTCCGAAGGCTCTAGTCTGCAAGCCATGCCGGGGGGTATCCTGATCCGCGCCGCGCTTATCGCCGCGGCAACGTCCTTGTCCGTTGCGTCGCAGGCGCAGACGCAGGACGTCACCGTCTCCTCGAAATCCCGCGCCAACCTGCTCGATCACCGGCTGTCCGTTCTGGACGGGCTGAAGGACACTTACGAGCATTCCGCGCGGCTACAGCCGAAACGCGAGAGCCTTTCGGGACCCGTCCCGCGTTTCGGCGGGGCCTACCGGGGGCCGTTTCTCGACATGGCCCGCAGCGCCGCGCGCCGCCACGCCATCCCCGAGGACCTCTTTCTGCGCCTCGTTCAGCAGGAGAGCGCGTGGAATCCCGCTGCACGCTCCCACAAGGGCGCGCTGGGGCTTGCACAACTCATGCCGGCGACGGCGCGCGATCTCGGCGTGAACCCGGCCGACCCGGCGCAGAACCTCGAGGGCGGAGCGCGCTACCTGCGCGCCCAGTTCGACCGGTTCCGCTCCTGGCGCCTGGCGCTCGCGGCCTACAACGCCGGTCCCGACGCAGTGACCCGTCACGGCGGGGTGCCGCCCTACCGCGAAACGCAAGGTTACGTGACGGCAATCCTCGGACGCTGAGAGCCGCCGGAAACCGCCCACCGCGCCACCCATCTCTCTCGTGCGAAACCGCGGCGCGTCCGACGGCGCTTCTCCGGAAACAGGCGGCGCCGGGGCTTCCCGGGCGAGCGTCGAGATCACGGCCGCAACGGCGTGCAGTTCGCGGATGCCAATGTCCGGGCATCGGCGGCGCGCGATCGCGCCGGACCGGAAGCCGCACGGCTCCTTTGCCCGCATTCCTGCGGACGTCGCGTTCAGGGCGGGCGCGGTCTACGCGGCAAATCCCAACGCGTAGAGGTGCATTTCCCGGGTGGGGTGGATTTCCGCGCCGGCAAGGGGCACCCTCGTGTGCCGGACAAGCCGGCGCCAGTAGGGCTGGATGATCACACCGTCCTCGACCAGCATCGTCTCCAGGTCCGCCATCACTGCTCGGCGTTCGACCGCATCGAGAATGCCCATCGCGCGGTCGAGAGCGGTGTCGAACGCGGGGTTGGCGTAGCCGGACTCGTTCCATGCGCTGTCCGAACGGTAAGCCAGCGCCATGATCTGCACCCCGAGGGGTCGCATCGTCCATTCGGTCCCAGAGAACGGGAATTCCCGCCAGCCCTGCCAGAAGATCTCGCCGGGCAGCCGCGTGCGCCGGACGGAGATGCCGGTGTCGCGCAGCATCGCGGCGACCGCGTCGGCGGTGTTGCCCTGCCATTCGTCGTCGACCGAGATGAGCTCGTGCTCGACACCCTCGAGCCCGGCCTCCCGGATGAGCGCGAGCGCCTCGCGGGGCGCGTGACGGGCCTCGCCGATCTCGGCGTAATCGGGCTGCAGCGGCGAGACATGGTGGTTCGCGGCGACCTCGCCGAGGTCGGCATGCCCGAGCTCGAGTGCCACGGCGTTGTCCACGGCGAGGGCGAAGGCCCGGCGCACGGAAGCGTCCTCGTAGATCTTCGTCCCCATCATCTCGGCGTCCAGTCGCGCGCGCACGACGTAGGTCGCCGCCGTCTGGGTCTCCGAGCGGGGGAAGCCCTTGGCGTCGAGAACCTCGACGAAAACGCCGGTCGATTGGTCGAGCATGTCGACCTCCCCGGCCTCGAGGGCGGCGACATGGGCGGCGGGGTCGGTGCCGGAATCGAGAAACTCGATCCGGTCGAGATACGGGCCGCCCAGTATCTCCGTCCCCCACCACGGCCCGTCGCGGCGCACCAGTGCCCCGGAGCTGCCCGGCGCATAGCCCGCCTCGGGCAGGAACGGGCCGGTGCCCACGGGTTCCGCCGAGGGGTCGGACCCGTCGTAATCGCGGTGAACGATGGCGGCGGGGTAGTCCGCGAAGCTCGCGATCAGGGTGACGTCTGGCCGCGACAGGCCGAGCACCACCGTCCGCGCATCTGCCACGGTGACCGCGCCCGCGCGCAGACGGCCCGTTTCGGGGTCGATGAGGGCCGGGAGCCGCACGGCCATGGAATTGCCGGCGACGTCGTGTTCGCACCAGCGGGCGATGTTGAAGGCCACATCCTCGGCGGTGAAGGCGTCGCCGTTCGACCAGGTCACGCCGTCGCGCAGATGCAGAACGTATTCGGTGGCCTCGGCGTTTACCTCCCAGCTTTCCAGAAGCATGCCGCGGAACGTGCCGTCGGCGCGGTATTCCACGAGGTATTCGAGCCATCCGCGACCGAAGTTGGCGATCTCCGGCCAGTCCCATGTCCGCGGGTCGGTCAGCGGGCGAAGGTTCATCTGGACCCTGAGAGTGCCACCCTGCCGGGGAGCGGTCTGCGCCGCGGCGGGACCGAGCCCGGCGGCATGGCGCGCCAGCGGGGCGGCAAGACCGAGGGCGGTGGCGCGAGCCAGAAATTCGCGCCGGCTCAACGTTCCGGCGCGCATCCCGTCGGTAAGGTCCTCAACCGAGCGCGCCAGTCCGGTGCGTCCGAGGTCGCCGTCTTCCATCGCCGTTCTCCGCATGGCCCTCACCCGACACTTAAGCGCCGGTCCGCGACCTGTCCATCGCCGGCACGGTGCGCGCCCGCAACGGGGGCGCGGGACACAGCACCGGACTTTCGGGGCTTTCACTGTTGACCCCTGTGGCCGATCCCTGCACGTTTGGTGAACACAAGATGATGGGCCGCCTCGAAGGGTCCGCAAGAACAGGGATACGAGGGGACATGTCCGGACTCGCTGGATTGATCGTCAAGCGCCTGGCGCTTGGCTTGCTGACACTTCTGATCATTTCGATCATAATCTTCGGTGCCATGGAGGCACTGCCGGGCGATACCGCCCAGCAGATCCTCGGGCAGGGCGCCACGCCCGAAGCGCTTGCCGCGCTCCGCGAGGAACTCAACCTCAACGATCCGCTGCCGGTGCGGTATCTCGCGTGGTTCACCGACGCGCTTCAGGGTGAATTCGGAGTTTCGGTCGCCAACCAGCGCCCGGTGGCCGACCAGCTCGGGCCGCGTTTCTCCAACACCCTGTTTCTCGCCGCATTCGCGGCGGCCATCGCGGTGCCTTTCGCGATCACCCTCGGCGTGCTGGCGGCGCTTTTTCGCAATTCGATTTTCGACCGGGTCGCCAACGCGGGTGCGCTCGTGTCGATCTCGTCGCCGGAGTTCTTTCTCGGCTACGTGCTCATTCTTGTCCTCGCCGTGCAGAACCAGATCTTCCCGCCAATCGCCAGCGTCCAGCCGGGCATGGATTTCTGGGCCCGGGTCGAGATGTCGTTCCTGCCAGCGCTGACGATGGCGCTCGTCGTCATGGCCTACATGATGCGGATGACCCGCGCGGCGATCATCAACCTCCTCGCCTCGCCCTATATCGAGATGGCGCGCCTGAAGGGCGTGCCGCAGGGCAGGG
>CAZPPH010000039.1:0-22297 GCA_964588375.1 uncultured Rhodobacterales bacterium
GGCTTCTTCATCCTCGCCGACGAGGAACCGACCATCAACAAGAAGAAGTTCGTGGCCTTCTGCCAGGAGCTGATCGACCGGGGTCTGCCGAAGCGGGTGAAATGGGGGATCAACACGCGGGTGACGGATATCTACCGCGACCGCGACCTCTTGAAGTTCTACCGCAAGGCGGGGCTCGTGCACGTGAGCCTCGGCACCGAGGCCGCCGCGCAGATGAAGCTCGACGTCTTCAACAAGGAGACCAAGGTCGAGGAGAACAAGACCGCGATCAAGCTGTTGCGCGAGGCCGACATTCTGGTGGAAGCGCAGTTCATCGTCGGGCTCGACAACGAGACGCCGGAGACCCTCGAAGAGACCTACCGAATGGCCTGGGACTGGCAGCCCGATCTCGCCAACTGGTCGATGTACACCCCCTGGCCCTTCACGCCGCTCTTTCAGGAGTTGAAGGACCAGGTGGAAATACATGATTTCTCGAAATATAACTTCGTCACCCCGATCATGAAACCGGCGGCGATGGAGCGTGGCGAGCTTCTCGACGGGGTGATGAACAACTACCGGCGCTTCTACTCGAAAAAGGCGCTCTTCCACTACCCGTGGCGCGGAACGGGGTTCCGGCGGCGCTACCTTCTCGGCTGCCTCTATGCGTTCCTGAAGGCCGGCTACAAGCGCACCTTCTACGACCTCGGCAAGGCCGGCTACTGGGGGCCGCAGACGAAGAACACGGTCGATTTCCACTTCGACGAAACCCGTCAGCTCGCCGAGGCGCAGCTCGACGACTGGGAAGCCTCGGCCGACAAGGCGGCGCGCGCCGCCGAGCGCCGCGAGGCGGTGAAGGCGCAGATGAAGGAGCGCGGAGCCGAACGGACGGCGGGCTTCCGGATGCCCAACGGGGCCGAGGTGAAAGCCTGCGGCGGAGGATCCCGGCAGATGGAGGACGTCTGAGGGCGCCATGACCCATGCCGCCGCCCCCGCCGACCGGATCGGACCGAACGCGATCCTGCAACTCGTCCCGGTGATCGAGGCGCGGGGCGGGCCGGGGCTGCTCGAGGAGCTTCTCGGCGCCGCCGGCATCCGCACCCTGCCCGACGGCACGGCGATGATCGACGAGCGCGAGGCCGCCCGGCTCCACCAGGCACTGCGCGGCCGTCTGCCGGGCGAGGCCGCCTCGATCGCCACGGAAGCCGGGGCGGGCACGGCCGATTACATCCTCGCCCACCGCATCCCGGGTTTCGCGAAGGCGCTGATGCGCGCTGCCCCAGCCCCGCTCGCGGCACGGATGCTTTCGGGCGCGATCGCGCGCCACGCCTGGACCTTCGCGGGCTCGGGAGACTTCATGAAGATCTCGCCTTACATCTTCGAAATCGCCGACAACCCCGTCGTGCGCGGCGAGCATGCGCCGGGGCCGATCTGCGACTGGCACGCGGCGGTGTTCACACGTCTCTACCGCGTGCTCGTCTCGGCCCGTCTCGCCTGCCGCGAGACCGCCTGCTGCGCGGCGGGAGCGCCGGCCTGCCGGTTCGAGATAGCCCCGGGCTGAGCCTCGCGCTTCGGGGCGATGTTCTGAGCGATTCGTGGGCAGCGGAAGACTTCCGATCTCCGTGTTAGCGCGAACTGCCTTGAAGTCTCACGCCAAAGCCTTTCCTTTAACGAACAAAACCAAAGGGAGGCTTTCCAATGAAGCACACGATATTCGCCGCAGCAGCCGCGGCTTCAGTCGCGTTCGGCTCGACCGCCGGCGCGCAGGACGGGGCCAATTACATTCTCGCCACCGCCTCGACGGGGGGCACCTACTACCCCGTGGGCGTCGCGGTCTCGACGCTGACGAAGGTCCGCCTCGAACCCTCCACGGGCATCGGCATGAACGCGATCTCCTCGGCAGGCTCGGGCGAGAACGTCCGCCTCATCCGCGAGGGAGAGGCGCAGTTCGGCATTCTCCAGGGCCTCTTCGGCTACTACGCCCGGACCGGCACCGGGCCGGTGGAGGCCGACGGCCCGCAGGAGCACCTGCGCTCGGTCACCCTGCTCTGGCCGAATGTGGAGCACTTCATCGTCGCCAACGAGCATGCCGACACGGGCACGTTCTCGGACTTTCTCGATCTCACCGGCGAGCCGGTGGCGCTGGGGCGGATGAACTCGGGCACGATCGGGTCGAACGCCGCGATCCTCGCGAATTTCGATATCGACCTCTACGAGGACTTCACCCTTATCGAGGGCGGCTACGGCCCGTCGGCCGAAGCGCTGCAGAACGGTCAGGCCGAGGGCATCTCGACACCCGCGGGCGACCCGGTCGGCGCGATCAGCCAGCTGAAGGCCTCGGCGGGCGACGACATCACCTTCCTCGAGTTCACCGACGAGGAACTCGCCCAGGCCGACGGCGACCGGGGCCTGTGGTTCCGCTACGTGATCGAGGCGGGCACCTACCCCGGCCAGGAAGAGGACTGGAACACCATCGCCCAGCCGAACTTCCTCGCAACCCATGAGGACATTCCCGAGGAGCACGTCTACCAGATCACCAAGACGATCTACGAGAACCTGCCCTTCCTGAACGCGATTCACCCCGCGACGAACACCATGGGTCTCGACGTGGCGATCAACGGCCTGCCGGTTCCGCTGCACCCCGGTGCGGCGCGCTATTACCGTGAACAGGGCATCGACATTCCCGACCGTCTGGTCGCGGAATAGGAGCTTCGGGCCTCCGGGCGTGATTCCCGGGGGCCGACCTCGATGACAGACAATCCGGAAGACACCGGCGAAGCGGGCGAGATCGGCGGCTCGGGACTGCGCGAGTTCAGCGGGGCGGCCGGCGCGGCCGTCACGTTCTTCGCGTTCCTGGTCTCGGCGGTCCATCTCCTCGCGGCGATCTGGCCGTTTCTGTCGGATTTCGACCGCAACGTGATGCATTTCGGCGGCTTCGCGATCCTCGCGTCGCTGATCTACCCCGCCACGCAGGGGGGCTGGGCGAGAAGGCCCGCCACCGTGATCGTCGACCTCGCCCTGGGGCTTCTGGCGGCGGGCTCGGCGGCCTGGTTCGTCTTCAACGAAACGCGGCTCTACGGCGAGACCCAGCCCTTCGGGCCGCTCGACTGGATCGCGGCGGTGATTCTCGTGGTGATGGCGGCGGAATACACCCGGCGGGTGGCGGGCCTCGTGATCCCGACCCTCATCATCCTGTCGCTGACCTACATCGCGATGTGGGGGTCCTGGATCGAGGGGATCTTCTCGTTTCCCGGCTTCTCGTGGGAATCGACCCTCTGGCGGACGATCTACAACGACGAGGGGCTCTTCGGGAACATCGCCCGTATCTCCTCGACGACGGTGTTTCTCTTCGTGATCTTCGGGGCCTTTCTCGTCCGCTCGGGCGCGGGCGATTTCGTCATCGCGCTCGCCCGCGCGGTCGCCGGCCGGGTCGCGGGGGGGCCGGGGCTGGTGGCGGTCATCTCCTCGGCGCTCACCGGCACGATCTCGGGTTCGGCGGTGGCCAATACCGCCTCGACGGGGGTCATCACCATTCCGCTGATGAAAAAGGCCGGTTACAAATCCCATTTCGCCGGCGGGGTCGAGGCGGCCTCGTCCACCGGTGGCCAGCTGATGCCCCCGATCATGGGGGCGGGCGCCTTCGTGATGGCGAGCCTCACGCAGATCCCCTACGAGACCATCGTCGTCGTCGCGATCCTGCCGGCCTTTCTCTACTTCGCCTCGGTCGCCTTCTTCGTGCGCATCGAGGCGCGCAGGCTCGAACTGCCCCCGCTGGAGGCAGACGGCGAGACCCTGGGCTCGGCGCTGAGGAAGGGCGGCGCGCCGTTCATCCTGCCCATCGGCCTGCTGATCACCATGCTGGTGATGGGCTTCACGCCGAATTACGCCGCCGTCTACGCGATCGGCGCGGTGATCGTCGCCTCCTGGGCCTCGGCGAACCCCATGGGCCCGGTCGCGATCTTCGAGGCGATGGCGAACGGCGCCCGGGCGATGATCATGACGGCGATCCTGCTCGTCGCGGTCGGCATCGTGGTGAACGTCATCGCCACCGCCGGGGTCGGCAACACGTTCTCGCTGATGATCTCCACCTGGTCGGGCGGCAACATCCTCCTCGCCATCGCGATGATCGCGCTCGCCTCCCTGGTGCTCGGCATGGGGCTGCCGGTGACGGCGGCCTACATCGTGCTCGCCACGCTCTCGGCCCCCGCCCTCGCCGGCATGATGGAGGACCGGTCCGTCATCGATCTCATCGCCGGCGGCCAGCTCGACGCGGGCGCGAAGGCGATCTTCATGCTGGGCGCACCCGACGCCCTGCCCCGGCTCGAGGCGCCGATGCCGCGCGACGAGGCGGCGGCCCTTCTCGCCGCGCTGCCCATCGAGGTGCTGCAGCCCCTGCGCGACCTCGTCGTGCCTGCCGACGCGGCGGTGCTCGCGCTTCTGTCGGCGCACATGGTCATCTACTGGCTGAGCCAGGACTCGAACGTGACCCCGCCGGTCGCCCTCGCAGCCTTCGCCGCCGCCGCGATCGCGAAGGCGAGGCCAATGGCCACGGGCGTCGCGTCGTGGAAGCTCGCCAAGGGTCTCTACATCGTACCGCTCCTGTTCGCCTACACACCGCTTCTCTCGGGCGAATGGGGAACGGCGCTCGCGATATCGGCGATCGCCTTCGTCGGCATCTACGGGCTGGCGGGAGCGCTTCAGGGCTGTCTCGAGTACCCCGTCGGCTACCCTGTCCGCGCCGTGCTGCTGGCAGCGGGGGTCGCCTGCATCTGGCCGGCCGGTCTTGCAATCCAGCTCGGCGGAGTGGCGGTCATCGTCGCCACATTGGCCTGGAACGTCACATCGGGACGTCGCGCACAGGCCGTTTGAGGCGGCGGGAAAGCGACAATCCCGGTGGATGATGCAGGTTGGTTTCCCGCCCGGCATCAATCATAGGCGGAAAACGGCCGGAATTCATCCTGCCTCATTCCTGCCCGAATTCCAGCACACCAAACACAGGTTGTTCGTCAGTATCAGGTCCAGTCATGACCGGCCCAACCGCCATACCCATCTCGCGAAGCATCGCCTTCCCCGACCTCGAGCCGGCCTCCTTGCGGCGCCGGACCGGGTCGTCGAGGGTGCTGAGCCGGTCACTCGAACTCTCCAGCGAGTTCGGCCACAAGATCGAACTCATCCACGACAGCGCGCAGGACGAGCAGACCACGCCGTCGAAACGCGCCGAGCCAGGCAACGAGATCGCGCGGCTGACGGTGTACGTGATGAATGCGGCTCTGATACTGATCTCCTTCCCCCTGGGGATGGCGGTTCTGATACTCAACATTCTCGGTGGCGAGAACCTGCGCACCACGGCCCACGCGATCGCGCTGGCGGGGTTCGCGGTGGCCTTGTCGATGACCGAACTCGGCCAGACCATCTTCCAGACGCTTTGAGACGGCCCGACGCGTATTGCGGACTTGCGGAGACCCGCCGCACGCAGCCGTGACGGTACCGGCCGCGCCCGGCCGTCGCGCCTTCGGGGTATGTGACTTCGGGACGATGAAGGACGAAGGCACGCCCCTCGCCGCGGGAGACCCGGTCGCGGCCAGGCGAGACCGAAGCCGCCGTTCAGCCTTCCGAAGCACAGGTTCGTCGGGCTCGCGACTTCTCGAGCGGGGGCGGGCAGCCCGCTCCGGGAGGGGCCGAACGGAGCGGGCCCGTCACGGGCTCTCACCTTGGCGTGACGGGGGTTGCTGCTGGACGCGGCCGGGATCACGTTGCCCGGGCCGGCACAGGAGACCCGCCCACATGCATACCGAACGCTTCACCTTCGAGGGCCATGGCGGCGAAGAACTCGCCGGCCGGCTCGATCTGCCCGACGGTCCGGTCCTCGCGACGGCGCTATTCGCCCATTGCTTCACCTGCTCGAAGGACATACCCGCCGCGCGGCGCATCGCGGGTCGGCTCGCGGCCGCCGGCATCGCGGTGCTGAGGTTCGACTTCACCGGGCTCGGCCATTCCGGTGGCGAGTTCGCCAACACGACCTTCAGTTCGAATGTCGAGGATCTGCGTCGCGCGGCGGAGCATCTCGCCGGACGGGGCCTCGCGCCGTCGCTGATGATCGGCCATTCGCTCGGCGGCGCGGCGGTGCTGCGGGCAGCGCCCGATCTCGGCAGCGTCCGGGCGGTTGTGACCATCGGCGCGCCCTTCGATCCCTCCCACGTCACCCACAATTTCGGCGGTGCGCTGGACGAGATCGACCGGGACGGTGCCGCCGAGGTCAGCCTCGGGGGACGGGCGATCACCATCGGGCGGGACTTCGTGGCGGATGTCTCGGCGGCGAAGCTCGGACCGGCCATCGCGGGAATGAAGAAGGCGCTTCTCGTCATGCACGCCCCTCGCGACAGCATCGTCGCTCTTGAAAACGCGACGGAAATCTTTCTCGCCGCCAAGCACCCGAAGAGCTTCGTGACGCTCGATTCCGCCGACCACCTGATCTCGCGGGCCGAAGATGCCGAGTATGCCGCCGAGGTGATCGCGGCCTGGGCGGCGCGCTATCTCGACCTCGCGGCTCCGGCCCCGCCGCCGGGCGCCCCGGAAGGGGTCGTGCGGGTCTCCGAAGCCGATGCGGATGGGTTCCTGCAGGACATCGTGTCGGGGCCGAGGCATCATGCGCTCGCCGACGAGCCGCCGTCCTATGGCGGAACCGACCGGGGCATGAGCCCCTACGGCTTTCTCGCCGCCGCCCTCGGGGCCTGCACCTCGATGACGATCCGTATGTATGCGCGCCGGAAGGGCTGGCCGCTCCGGCACGTGAGCGTCGATGTGACCCACGACAAGGTGCACGCCCAGGACGCCCGGGCCCAGGGCGAGGTGAAGGTCGACCGCTTCCAGCGGCTGATCCGGCTCGAGGGGGCGCTCGACGCCGATCAGCGCGCGCGGCTTCTGCAGATCGCCGACAAGTGCCCGGTTCACAAGACCCTCGAAGCCGGAGCGCGGGTCACGACCGAGATCGAGGAGTAGTCTCGGCTCGCGCGAGCGGCGCGGGTGCGAAGGGCGGCCCTGCCGGCACGACCAGCTTGCGATTGCGCGGCGCGCGGGACCAACCATGGTCGGCACCGGCACGGCGACATGACGGAAACAATGCGAACGGACGATCTTTCGGCGGACTGCCGTCGCCACATCGATTGCCGCAACCGTCAGGACTGCGACAACCTCGGCCGACACGTCGCGGACGACGTCGTCCGCGACGGTGACAGGATCGCGCCGGGGAGGTGACGGCGCGATCTTCGGGGCGGAAAAGCGCTCCGTGCCGGATCAGCGGCCGGTGAACCGCCAGAGCGCCGGAAGGAGAACGGCCGCGAGCGCGAGTTTCAGAAGGTCGCCGAGAAGGAAGTTCGCCATGCCCCATTGCAGCACGAAGTCCCATCCGCGCTCGGCGGCGAAGAGATACGCCATCCAGGGCAGGCCGAAGGCGTAGATCACCGCGTTGCCGAGGGCGAGGGCGCCGACCATGCCGGACACGCTTCGCGACCAGCCGCGCTCGGCCAGCCAGCCGACGAGGGCGGCGGCGACGAGAAAGCCCAGGAGGTAGCCGCCTGTGGGTCCGGCGAGATAGGCGAGCCCGGTGCCCTCCCCGGTGAAGACCGAAAGGCCCAGCGCGCCGAGGGCGAGGTAGGCGAGAAGCGTCAGCCCGCCGAGGCGGAAGCCGCAGACCGCACCGACGGTCAGGACCGCGAAGGTCTGCATCGTGACCGGCACCGGCCACATCGGCACCCGGATCTTCGCGGCGAGCGTGATCGCGGCGACGCCGAGGGCGACGAGCAGGGCCGCGCGCAGGGTCTCCGAGCCGATGCGCGGCAAAAAGCGCGCCGCGAGAACATTGGGTTGCATGTGTACTCTCCTTCGTCCCGAGGACGCTCTTCTGTTCGACCGGTTTTTCGCACCGGGCCGGGCCCGTGGCAAGGGCTCACCGGAGGGGGATGTAGGTCGAGGTCATCTCGTAGTCCTTCCGCGGCCCCTCGACGCGCCAGCGCGCCGTCCAGACCGGCCAGCGGGTGAAGTCGTAGAACACCGCGTAGCGGTCGGGCGGACAGAGATGCACGGTTTCGGCACCGCACCCGCCGAGGGACACACGGTGAAACGGCCGGCCGTCGGCAAAAGAGATGTCGATCGCGTCCTCGGCGTCGCGCCAGAGGTAGCGCCGGGTGGCGAGGAGCGGCTCGCCCGCGCCGAGCGTCAGCCTGCCCTCCTCGGTGTAGAGACAGAGCGCGGGGCCGGCGGGAGCGATGCTGGCCTCGCCGTCGAGCCGCCCCGTCAAGCCGTCGGCGTGGACGATATCGCGGGCAAGCGACCAGCGCCCGAGAAACGCGGAAACGCTGGCCGGGAAGGGTCCCCCTGCGATGGGGGCGCCTGTTTCGGGCCTGTCCAGAACGCGTGCTCCTTGTTGATCGCCGCCCCCCTTGGTAAGCGCCGGGACATTCCGACGAAAGGCCCATGCTCCGATGATCCCCCGCTATTCCCGCCCCGAGATGGTCTCGATCTGGTCGCCCGAGACGAAATTCCGCATCTGGTTCGAGATCGAGGCCCATGCCTGCGATGCTCAGGCCGCCCTGGGGGTGATCCCGAAGGAGAATGCCGAGGCCGTCTGGCGGGCGAAGGACGCGAAGTTCGACGTCGCGCGGATCGACGAGATCGAGGCGGTGACAAAGCACGACGTGATCGCCTTTCTCACCCATCTGTCCGAGATCGTCGGGGCGGATGCCGCCCGCTTCGTCCATCAGGGCATGACCTCGTCGGACGTGCTCGACACGACCTTCAACATCCAGCTCGTGCGCGCCGCCGATCTTCTCATCGCGGACACGGAGGGGCTGCTCGCGGCGCTGAAGAAGCGCGCATTCGAGCACAAGGACACGGTCCGCATCGGACGGTCGCACGGCATCCACGCCGAGCCGACGACCATGGGGCTGACCTTCGCGCGGTTCTATGCGGAGATGGAGCGCAACCTGCGCCGGCTGAGAACGGCGCGCCAGGAGGTTGCGACCGGAGCGATCTCGGGCGCGGTCGGGACCTTCGCCAACATCGACCCCGCCGTCGAGGCCCATGTCTGCGACGCGCTCGGGCTGAGCCCCGAACCGATCTCTACCCAGGTCATCCCGCGCGACCGGCACGCGGCGTTCTTCGCCGCGCTCGGAGTGGTGGCAAGCTCGATCGAGAATGTCGCCACCGAGATCCGTCACATGCAGCGCACCGAGGTTCTCGAGGCGGAGGAGTTCTTCTCGAAGGGCCAGAAAGGGTCGAGCGCGATGCCCCACAAGCGCAACCCCGTCCTGACCGAGAACCTCACCGGGCTGGCGCGGATCGTGCGGTCGGCGGTGGTTCCGGCGCTGGAAAACGTGGCGCTCTGGCACGAGCGCGACATCTCGCATTCCTCGGTCGAGCGGATGATCGGACCCGACGCGACGATAACCCTCGATTTCGCGTTGGCGCGCCTCACCGGCGTCATCGACAAGCTCGTCGTCTACCCCGAGGCGATGATGAAGAACCTCGACCGGTTCCGGGGCCTCGTCCATTCCCAGCGGGTGCTGCTCGCGCTCACCCAGGCCGGAGTGAGCCGGGAGGACGCCTATGCACTGGTCCAGCGCAACGCGATGAAGGTCTGGGAAGACGGGGCGGATTTCATGGCCGAACTCAAGGCGGACCCGGGGGTGAGGGCGGCCCTGTCGGAAGCCCAGATCGAGGAGAAGTTCGACCTCGCGTATCACACGAAACATGTCGACACGATTTTCGCGCGGGTTTTCAATTCTGCATAATTTTCTTGCTTTGACGAACGGCTGAGCGGTGCTACCTTTCGTCGAGAGCCAACAGGAAAGGACCCAACTATGAAGACCCTTCTTTCGGCCCTCGCCCTGACTGTCCTGCCGGGCCTCGCGTTCGCTGGCTGTTCGGGCTTTTCGCATACAACGACAGCGCAGATGAGCTGCGCGGACGGCATGGTCTATAACGCCGACACGCAGACTTGCGTGCCGGTGGCGTCGAGCTGAGCCACCCCTCGTGCAACGTTCGGGCGGCGGCGACGCCGCCCTTTTTTTTGCAGAGCAATCCGATGCCGACCCGCCTTCTCGCCGCTCTCGCCGTTCTGGTGGCATCCCCGGCCTTCGCGGTCGACCCGGCCGATCTCGCGCCGCCCGTCCCGACAGAGACGACGACCGTCTGCGAGGACGGCAGGGTCTGGGACCCGGAGACCGAGACATGCACGGCGCCCACGGATGCCTCGCTCGACGACACGGAGCTTCTGGGGGCGGCGCGCGAGCTGGCCCATGCCGGCCGCTACGACGATGCCGGCCGGGTGCTCGACGCGGTGGCCGACCAGGGCGCGGGGGCGGTCCTGACCTATCGCGGATTTCTGGCCCGCAAGAGGGGCGACTGGGCGGCGGCGGATACCTGGTACGGTGCCGCGCTCGCCGCCGACCCCGACGATCTTCTCGCGCGCTCCTACATGGCGCTCGGGATGCTGGAGCGGGGCGATCATTCCGGCGCGCGCGCCGAGCTTTCCCAGATCCGTGCGCGCGGCGGTCGCAACACCTGGGCGGAGGCCGCACTGGCGATGGCACTTTCGGGGGGTGGCTCCCCGGGCTACTGACGGCCGCGTTCGCGGCTCGTTAACCGCTCTCTGACAAGGCTTGCCGGTCAGCCACTCCAGCGGGACCCGATGCCAGACGACCGCGCCCTGCCCTCCCTCGCGGACTTGCCGGACCTGCACCGCCCCGGCGGGAGCAGCGGCGCGGGCCGGCCGGCGGCCCCCGGGACCGTCCAGCCTCTGACGAGGCCGCAGAAGGCGGCGGTGATCGTCCGGCTTCTCATCTCCGAGGGGGTCAATGTGTCGCTGCGCCGCCTGCCCGACGAGGTGCAGCTCGCCCTGACTCAGGAGATGACGGGGCTGCGCAGCATCAACCACGCCACGCTCGAAGCGGTGGCCGAGGAGTTTCTCGCCGAAATCGACGGGATCGGGCTGCAGTTCCCCGACGGTCTCGAGGACGCGCTTGGCCTCGTGGGCGAAAGCCTGACGCCGACGGCCGCGGCGCGGCTGCGAAACCAGGCGGGGGTGGATTTCGAGGGCGACCCCTGGCAGGTGCTCCAGAGCGTCGACGAGGAGCGGCTCCTGGGGGTGCTCGAATGCGAGAGCGTCGAAGTGGCCGCGGTGATCCTGTCGAAACTGAAGGTGTCCACCGCCGCGGCGATGCTCGGCCGGCTTCCGGGGCCACAGGCCCGGCGCATCGCCTACGCGGTCAGCCAGATCGGGGCGATAGAGCCCGCCACGGTGCGCCGGATCGGCGTGTCGCTGGCCGGCGAGCTCGACGCGCGGCCCGTCCGCGCCTTCGACGACGAACCCGTCGCCCGCGTTGGCGCGATACTGAATTTCTCTACAGCCGGCACCCGCGACGAGGTGCTCGAAGGGCTCGAGGAGACCGACAGGGCTTTCGCGGAGGAGGTCCGGAAAGCCATCTTCACCTTCGCCAACATTCCCGGCCGCGTCGCTCCCCGCGACATTCCCCGCGTGCTGCGGGAGGTCGACCAGACGGTGTTGGTCACTGCCGTGGCAGGGGCGAGCGGCAAGGACGCGGAAGCGGCGGAATTCATCCTCGCCAACATCTCCCAGCGCATGGCCGACAACATTCGCACCGAAGCGGGCGAATCCGGCGAGACCGCAGAAGCCGAGAGTGAAGCCGCGATGACCGAGGTCGTCTCGGCGATCCGCGACCTCGAGGCGCGCGGCGAAATCTTCTTGACCGTCGAGGATGAATAGCGCTTCGCTGGTCCGGGGGCGCAAGGTCGAGATGCACCCGATGCCCGAAATCGAAACTGGAAACGAGGCGTGGGCGGACCGGCTCGCTGAAAGCCTCATGCTTCGGGCGATCAGGCTGACCGAAGGCCGCCCGCTCGCGGCGCGTAGGCTCCTACTCGGGGCGGCGGTGCGCTTCGCCGTCTCTCCGCTCCACGGCTGGCCGGCGCTGGTGCGCCAGAACCTCGCGCTCGTGCGCCCTGACCTGCCGCGCGGCGTCCGCCGACGGCTCGCGGGCGCGGCGGGCTGGAATGCGGGCGTTTCCCTCGCCGAACTCCTCTCGCCGCGCGAGTTCCGGACCGCCCTCGCCGGCACGCCGGTGGCGGGTCCCGGCGTGGCGGCGATGAAGGAGGCGCGGCGGGCCGGGCGCGGCGTGGTGCTCGTGACTGCCGAGATCGGCAACCCCGACGCACTCGTGGCGATCCTGGCCGAGCGAGGCGTCGAGGCGGCCGCCCTGGCCTCTCCCGCGCCTGCGACGGCGGGTGGCCTCGCCGGGCTGATCGAGGCGGCACGGGCGCGGCTCGGAGGGCCGCGCCACCCCGACACCGAACAGGGCCGGGACGCGCTCGAGGCCCATCTCGCACGGGGTGGGCTCGCGGTCCTCCAGGGCGACCGGGTTTCCGAGACCGGGACGCCGGTGCTTCTTTTCGGCGCCCGGGTGCGCACGCCGATCTTCGCCGCCACGGCCGCACTTCGCCAGCATGCCGAGTTCATTCCCGCCTTCGCATTGAGGCGGCGAGACGGCCGTTACGGGGTCTGGATGGCGGCGCCGGTTGCCCACGCCCATCCCGGCGAGATGATGCAGGATTACCAGCGTGCCGTGGAGGAAGCCGCGCGGGAATTCATGGAGCAGTTCTTCTGGGCCGGCGCGCGCTGGCGGCCCGAGCGTTACCTCGACCGGGCCGCGCCCAGCACCGGGCCCTGACCGGGCGACTGGACGATCACCACGAGAGGTGTGTCTCCGCTCACGTCGATCCCGGCGCGGTAGACGCCGTCCCCCGACCACGTGCCGACGGTCTCCCATTCGTCCACGACATTGTGATGATCGAGTGTCCGGCCCGCATTCTCGCCCGCGCGGATCGTGCGCTGCGCACTGGGAAGGTAAGTCACGGCATGCACCGCCATGTCCCTCGGCACGGGCCCGAGCGCACGGGCGGTGACCTCCACCCTGTCGCCGTCCCGCGCGAGCGACACCTCGACGGGGGCCGCGCGCTCTGCATGGGCGCGGATCGCGTCGGTGATCTCCATCGGCTTGGTGGCGGAGACATGGGTTTCACCATGCACGATCATCTGCGGGGTGTAGACCATCGCGTAATAGCGCCGCTGCCGCTCGGCATGGGCGGGCCTGGCGAATTCGTCTTTCCAGCCGAGATAGTCCCAGTAGTCGACGTGAAGAGCGAGGGCGATGACGTCGTCACGATCGGCGAGTTCCGCGTGGATCGCATCGGCCGGTGGGCAGGAGGAACAGCCCTGCGAGGTATAGAGCTCGACCACGACGACGCTTTCCGCCCTGACGAGCGTCGTGGAGGCAACGAGGACGGTGAGCGCGACGGCGATCCGTTTCAGCATGGGCGGGGTTCCTGACTGCGTCTTCGAGACCTAGGTGTATCGGCCATCCAAGGCCAATCAAGGTTTTGAGAGAGGCCGTTACAATGACGCCGGAATTTTTGTGCACAATGGTATACTTTTTGCCGCACCCCCTTGCGGGGCAGGCCTGCGCGGCAGTATTCCCGATCTCGAACGAGCCATTGCGCCAGCCCAAGGAGTGCCCCCATGCCCATCACGGTCGGACAGGATTCCGCGAAGACCCGAAGCTCGCTGACGGCGGGCGGCAAAACGGTTGCCTATTACTCCATCCCCGCGGCCGAGGCGGCGGGGCTTGGTGCCTTCACGAAGCTGCCCTCGGCACTCAAGGTCGTGCTCGAGAACATGCTGCGGTTCGAGGACGGCAAGACCGTCACGCTTGACGACATCCGCGCCTTTTCGGACTGGGCCGAGAACGGCGGCAAGAACCCCCGGGAGATCGCGTACCGCCCCGCGCGCGTCCTGATGCAGGACTTCACCGGCGTGCCCGCCGTGGTCGACCTCGCCGCGATGCGCGACGGCATCGTCGCCCTCGGCGGCGATCCCGACAAGATCAACCCCCTGAACCCCGTCGACCTCGTGATCGACCATTCGGTGATGATCGACGAGTTCGGCAACCCGCGCGCGTTCCAGCTGAACGTCGACCGGGAATACGAGCGGAACATGGAGCGCTACACGTTCCTCAAGTGGGGCCAGTCGGCGTTCGACAACTTCCGCGTCGTCCCGCCCGGCACCGGCATCTGCCACCAGGTGAACCTCGAGTATCTCGCGAAGACCGTCTGGACCGACCAGGACCAGAACGGCGAGGATGTGGCCTACCCCGACACCCTCGTCGGCACCGACAGCCACACCACCATGGTCAACGGCGCCGCGGTGCTCGGCTGGGGCGTCGGCGGCATCGAGGCCGAGGCCGCGATGCTCGGCCAGCCGATCTCGATGCTCATCCCCGAGGTCGTGGGCTTCAAGCTCACCGGAGCGATGCCCGAGGGCACGACGGCGACCGACCTCGTCCTCAAGGTCGTGCAGATGCTGCGCGAGAAGGGCGTGGTGGGCAAGTTCGTCGAGTTCTACGGCGACGGGCTCGACAACGTGCCGCTCGCCGACCGTGCGACCATCGGCAACATGGCACCCGAATACGGCGCGACCTGCGGGTTCTTCCCGGTCGATGCCGAGACCATCCGCTATCTCACCCAGACCGGCCGCGACGAGGCGACGATCGCGCTCGTCGAGGAATACGCCAAGGCGCAGGGGATGTGGCGCGAGCCCGGATACGAGCCGGTCTATACCGACACGCTCGAACTCGACATGTCGACCGTCGTGCCGGCGATCTCGGGGCCGAAGCGGCCGCAGGACCATATCGCGCTCGACAAGGCGGCGAAGGAGTTTCACGCCTATGTCGAGGGCCAGCGCTCGGCGAAGGACGCCGGCGAGGTCGCCGAGATCCGCTGGGAGGGCGAAGGCGGCCAGCCCGAACCCCAGGACATTCCCGGGGACGAGGGCCACCACAGGCGCGGCTTCGTGCCGACCGAGGACAGCCACTACCAACTTCACGACGGCTCCATCGTGATCGCCTCGATCACGTCCTGCACCAACACCTCGAACCCCTACGTGATGATCGGCGCGGGGCTCGTGGCGCGGAAGGCGCGCGAACTGGGGCTGAACCGCAAGCCCTGGGTGAAGACCTCGCTGGCGCCCGGTTCACAGGTGGTCAGCGCCTATCTCGAAGCGGCCGAACTGCAGGACGACCTCGACGCGATCGGCTTCAACCTCGTCGGCTACGGCTGCACGACCTGCATCGGCAACTCCGGGCCCCTGGCACCGGAAATCTCGAAATGCATCAACGACTACGATCTCATCGGCGTCTCGGTGCTCTCGGGCAACCGCAACTTCGAGGGGCGGATCAGCCCGGACGTGCGGGCGAACTACCTCGCCTCGCCGCCGCTCGTGGTCGCCTATGCGCTGGTGGGCGACATGAACGTCGACATCACCCGCGAGCCGCTCGGCGAGGACAAGTACGGCAAGCCCGTCTACCTCAAGGACATCTGGCCGTCGCAGAAGGAAATCGCGGAACTCGTCGAGAAGACGGTGACCCGCGAGGCGTTCCAGTCGAAATACGCCGACGTCTTCAAGGGCGACGAGAAGTGGCGGGGCGTGGAGACGACCGACAGCCTCACCTACGACTGGCCGGGCGCGTCGACCTACGTCCAGAACCCCCCGTATTTCCGGGACATGTCCCCCGAGGCCGGGGTGATCTCCGATGTCGAGAACGCCCGCGTGCTCGCGCTGCTGGGAGACATGGTCACGACCGACCACATTTCCCCGGCGGGCTCGTTCAAGGAGACCACGCCGGCGGGGCAGTATCTCGTCGACCGGCAGGTGACCCCGCGGGAGTTCAATTCGTACGGCAGCCGGCGCGGCAACCACGAGGTGATGATGCGCGGCACCTTCGCCAACATCCGCATCCGCAACGAGATGCTCGACGGGGTCGAGGGCGGCTACACGAAAGGGCCCGACGGCAGCCAGATGTCGATCTACGACGCGGCCATGGCCTACAAGGAAGAGGGCACGCCGCTGGTGATCTTCGCCGGCGAGCAATACGGCGCCGGCTCGAGCCGCGACTGGGCGGCCAAGGGCACGGCGCTGTTGGGGGTGAAGGCGGTCATCGCGGAGAGCTTCGAGCGCATCCACCGGTCGAACCTCGTCGGCATGGGGGTGATCCCGTTCGAGTTCACCGGCGGCGCGACGCGGACATCGCTGGGGCTCACCGGCGAGGAGACCGTCTCGATCACCGGGCTCGAGGGCGACCTCAGGCCCGGCGCGATCGTGCCGTGCACGATTACCTGGCCCGACGGGCGCTCGGAAACGATCGACCTCAAGTGCCGGATCGATACCGCGGTCGAGAAGGAATATGTCGAGAATGGCGGGGTGCTGCACTACGTGCTGCGCAATCTCGCCAGGGCCGCGTGAAAACGGCACTCCGGCGGGCGCCTGCCCGTCGGGTTCATCCGGTCAGCGCCACCGCGCCATCGCCCGGTCCATGGCTTTCGAGACGTCCGACCACGCGGCATCGAAGCCGGTCCTGAGATCCTTCCAGGAGGCCGCGCTGGCCTCCTGCACTCTCTTGAGCATCTTCTGCGCCTCGTCGCGCCGTTGGTGCATGTCCTGCACCGCCTCCTCATAACGGATGCGCTGGTCGGCCTGCGCTTCGCGCGCCTTCGCCTCCAGCTTGTCGATCTCGGCGTCCCACTGGTCCATCTGCGCCTTCAGTTTCTCGATATAGGCTTGCCTGTCCTGCTCCACCGTTCCTCCTTCGTCGTCCCGAAACCCGCGGCATCCTCGTTCGCGAAGGGCCGCGCGACGACTTCCGTGAAGAACGTCGATACAGCCGATTCGTTCCCCCGACGAACGGGCGAGGGACGGTTGGTCGCCAGTGTCGCGGCTGGCCAAGCCGCTTGACAGCCCGCCGGCGCCTCCGATCGCCCCGAAGGCGACGCGGACCGCTTTCCCTTCGCATTCGGACTGTTGCGGGTGTTTCCGAATCGGCAACGCCTCCCCGTCGACGCGGCGATTGTTGATCCGCGCCCACACCACCCCTTCGAACATCTGTGTTTCCTCGCCAACCCCCGCAGATTAGGCAATGCTCAACGTGTTGGTGCCATGGGGGGCTTAATGAGTATCGACCTGCCATCCGCGATTATGCGGAAACTTTCGCGCGCTGTTCCGGAAGGTCTGCCGCCTTTCGAGACGGCGGTCTTCATCGTCTGCTGCGCCTTGCCGTTTCTGGGCTAGGGAGACGTCGCGCCTCGCGGTCCGCCGAAGGCCCGTCTATCGCCGTGCCGTCTCGACGGCGGCGGCCGCCTCCAGTGCAGGGCGGATGCGCTCTTCGAGAGCGCGGGCGGTGATCGGGCCCGCAAAGCGCAGCACCACCCTGCCCTCGCCGTCGATCACGTAGGTTTCGGGAACGCCGTAGACCCCCCAGTCGAGCGCCGTGCGGCCCCGCTCGTCGGTGCCGATGCCGGCATAGGGGTCGCCGAGTTCGTCGAGAAACGCGAGCGCCTTGTCGGGGTCGTCCTTGTAGTTGATGCCGTAGATCGCGAGGCCCTCGTCGGCCAGCGCCTCGAGATGGGGGTGCTCGACCCGGCAGGGCGCGCACCACGAAGCCCAGAAGTTCACCAGCTTCACGCCGGGGGCCGAGAGCGCGGCGGCGTCGAACCCCGGCTTCCCGCCGAGGCTGCCAAGGACGAGATCGGGGGCCGGCTGCCCCTCGCGGGTGGACGGGAGCGCCTGGGGATCGTCGCGGAAGTTGCCGCCGGCCATCAGGCCCGCGAGCACGGCGAAGACGATGATCGGGATGAGGGCGAGCGGCTTAATCTTCATCGCGCGCCCTCCTGCCTTCGGCGGCGTCGAGGTCGCGCGCCACGCGGCGGGCGCGCAGCACGCTCAGAAGAACGACGCCCGCGATAAGGCCGAGCGAGACACCGTAGGCGAGCGTCACCTCGAAGGCGTAACGTCCGAGATCGGGGATCATGCGAGGCGCTCCCGGAGGCTCAGGGCATGGAGGCGGCGCGCCCGGATCTCGGTCCGCGTGCGGTAGAGCACGAGGGCGACGAACAGCAGCACGAAGCCCGCGATCGAGACGACGAGCGGCAGCCAGAAGACGTCAGAGATGTTTTCCTCGGCATCGAGCGAGAGCGATGCGCCCTGGTGCAGGCCCTGGTTCCAGAACAGCACCGCGTAGCGCGACAGCACCGCGAAGACCGAGCCGACGATGCAGAGGACGCTGGTGAGATCGGCCGCCGTGTCGGGGTCCTCGATCGCCGTCCAGAGCGCGACGTAGCCGAGGTAGAACAGGAACAGGATGAGAAACGAGGTGAGCCTCGGGTCCCAGGCCCACCAGGTGCCCCACATCGGCTGGCCCCAGACAGCGCCCGTGAAGAGCGCGATGAGCGTCATGGTGATGCCCACGGGGGCGGCGGCCTTCGCGGCGAGTGCCGAGACGTGGTGGCGGCGGACGAGCCAGATGAGCGAGGCCACGAGCATCATCAGCCAGGCGTTGATCGCCATGAAGGCGGACGGCACGTGGATGTAGATGATCTTCACCGTCGAGCCCTGGCGGAAGTCGTCGGGGGTGAAGAAGAAGCCCCAGACGAGGCCGAGCGCCAGCACCGCGGCCGCGAGGGCGAAGGCCCATGGCACGACCCGGGCCGTCCAGCCCATGAACACGCGGGGGTTGGCGAACTCCCAGAATTTCATGGCATGTATCTAGACGCGGGCGGCCGGTCGCTCAAGTCACGCCGCCGTCAGCCTTTCGCGCAGATTGACGCGGGCGGCAGTCCATCGGGCTGCCGCGGCGTTCCCACCGACCGATCAGATCGAGAATGATCGCGAGGACGGCAAGGGCGGGAGCACCGGACACGTAGACGACGCGCACCCGGAGTGTGGGCAAAGACAGGGCCCTCCCCCTGCCGGTGACAACGACATGCCCGCCGGGGCCGATGAACGACAGGACGATTCCCGGCACAAGCCTCCAACGCACCGGTTTCATTCGCGCGATGACAGCGAGCCTGCCCGGGAAGGAGGGGCGACAGAAAGAACGGCATTTCGGCCCAGATCATCTGAGGTTCACCCGCAGCGCGGCGGCGGTGGCGAAGGGAAGAAGCGCCACGCAGCCCGCGGTGATGCCGCCGAGAAGCAGAAGCGGTGTGGTCGCCGCCTGCCCGGCGACGGCGCGGGCGACGGTCTCGGCGCCGAAGATGAGCGTGGGCACGTAGAGCGGCAGCACGATGAGCGACAACAGGAGACCACCGCGTTTCAGCCCCACGGTGAGCGCCGCGCCGAACGTGCCGATCATCGACAGCGCCGGCGTGCCGAGAGCGAGGGTCGCCAGCAGCCAGAGATGGCCCGGCGCGGGGAGGTTGAGGAGCACTCCGAGGAAAGGGGCGGCGAGCGCCAGCGGCAGGCCCGTCGTCAGCCAGTGGGCGGCGGCCTTCGCCAGCGCGATGCCTTCGAGGGGAATGGGCGCCGTGGCGAGAAGGTCGAGCGAGCCGTCCTCCCGGTCGAGCGCGAAGATGCGGTCGAGCGACAGCAGCGAGGCCAGGAGCGCCCCGACCCAGAGGATGCCGGGCGCGATTCGCGACAGAAGGCCCGCCTCGGGGCCGACGCCGAAGGGCACGAGCGTGACGAGGATGAGAAAGAACGCGAGCGCGAGGCCGAAGCCGCCGCCGGCGCGGACCGCGAGGCGCAGATCGCGGGCAAAAAGCGCTAGCATGGCGCGCTCACGACCATGCCCCGTCGAAGGCGCCGGCCGGGCGGGCCTTCATCGTGGCGGCATGGACGGTGACGTCGAGCACCGGCGCGTCGAGCCCGAGGTCGATATGGGTGGCGATGAGGGCGGACCCGCCCGCCGCGAGATGGGCGCGGAGGATATCGGCGAAGCCGGCGGTGGCCACCGTGTCGAGCGAGACGGTGGGCTCGTCGAGCAGCCAGACCGGTCGGCCGGTGACGAGAAGGCGCGCAAGCCCGAGGCGGCGTTTCTGACCGGCGGAGAGGTTGGCGGCGGGCCGGGCGAGGAGCGGGCCGAGACCGAAGGCCGCCACGGCGCGCTCGATCCCGTCCGCACCGAAGACGGCCGCCCAGAACGACAGGTTCTCGGCCACGGTGAGCGTCGGCTTCAGCCCGTCGGCATGGGCGGCGTAGGCCATCGCCTCCGGGCCGGGACGGAACGCGCCGGCGTCGGGGGGCTGGAGGCCCGCGAGCGTGCGCAGGAGCGTCGTCTTGCCCGACCCGTTCGGTCCGCGCAGGACGAGGGCGCCCCCCGTCGGCACCTCGAAGGCGAGCCCTTCGAGCAGCGGCAGGCCGCCGCGCGAGACGGCGAGACCTTCGACGGAGAGGCTCAAGCGGCGGCCCCCGCGTCCGGCCGCGCCGGCGGAAGCCTCCGGCGGGGATATTTCAAGGCCGATGAAGACACGGGGGGGGGCCGGTGCCGCGTCAGACCGGCAGGAGGGCGACGCCCACCCGGCGGCCTTCGGACAGCAGCACGTTGTAGGTGCGGCACGCGGGCGGCGAGGCCATGACCTCGACCCCGAGCCCGCCGACTTCGAGGACCGAACGGAACGCAGCCGGGACGGGCGCGATCTCCGCTCCGGTTCCGACGAAGAGCACGTCGATATCGGGTGCGGCTGCGAGAAGTGTTTCGGTGTCGTCGAGCCCGCCCCAGGGGCCGGCGCCGGAAGGCAGCACGACGAGCGGGCCTTCGTGGACCACGCCGCCGATGCGGAAGAAGCCGGGGCCGTAGCCCTCCACGGGCAGGACGTCGGAGAATTGGACTTCGTTCATGCGCATGGCGACAAGACTAGTCCCAGAGCGGCAGGCCGGAAAGGGCCGATGCGGCGATAACGGCGTAGGCGACGCGGCGATAAAGGGTCGCGCGCCGCGGATCGAAGAGCGCGGAGCCGAGGGCGATGCCGATTGCGTTGGGGACCGTCAGGACGAAGCCGATGAGAATCGCCTCGGCGGCCAGTCTGCCCGCGAGGCCGAAAACCGTGAGCGCGAGGACCGCCTCCGCGATGAGAAACAGCAGGATCGTCGCGCGGATCGTCTGAGGGGCGCGGGTGCTGGCCATGTAGAACAGGATCACGGGGGGCCCGGCCATGCCCGCCGAGCCGCCGAGGAAACCGGCGATGCCGCCGGTGCCCAGCACCGCCGTCGTCGATGGACGGCGCTGGTAGCGCAACCCGCCGACGAGAGCGGCGAGAAGAACGAAGGCGAGCACCGACACCGCATAGCGGAACACTTCGGGAGCGACGAGGCCGAGCGCGATCACCCCGAGCGGCAGACCGATGATCGAGCCGCCGACGAGCCGCGCCATCTCGCCCAGGTCGGCCTCGCGCATCGCCCTCCGCGCGGCAACGAGGGGGGCGGGAATGTCCATGACGAGAAGCGTGGTGATCGCGGCGAAGGGAGGCAGGATCGCGCCGGCGACGGGCAGGTAGACAAGGGCGGTGCCGAAGCCGGCGAAGCCCCGGATCATGCCGGCCGCGAGGGTCGCCGCGACGAGCCAGCCGAACCCCGGCGTGGCGAGAAGCGCCGGAAGCGCCTCCCGGGCCGCGTCCATCACGCGTCGATGTCGGCGAACTGGTTGCCCTGGTTGGCGTCGGGTTTCGACCAGTCCCGCTTGACGCCGAGCATCAGAAGGATCGTCGACGCGACGAAGACCGACGAATAGGTGCCGACGATGACACCCCAGATCATCGCGAAGACGAAGCCGCGAATCACGTCGCCGCCGAGGACGTAGAGCGACGTCAGCGCGAGAAGGGTGGTGACCGAGGTCATCACCGTGCGGGAGAGGGTCTCGTTGATCGAGGTGTTGAGGACCTCGCGCAGGGGCTTCTGCTTGTATTTTCGCAGGTTCTCTCGGACCCGGTCGAAGACGACCACGGTATCGTTCAGCGAATAGCCGACGATCGTCAGAAGCGCCGCGATGATCGCGAGGTCGAACTTGATCTGGAGTTCCGAGAAGATGCCGATCGTCAGGATCACGTCATGAACGAGCGCGGCCACCGCGCCGAGCGCGAATTGCCACTCGAATCTCAACCAGATGTAGACGAGCACCGCCGCTATGGCGAGCACGACCGCGATGATCGCGGTCTGGATGAGTTCGCCCGAGACCTTCGGCCCCACCGATTCGACCGACGGGAAGGTGATGTCGGGGGCGACGTCCCGCAGGGCGTCCTGAACCGCGTTGATGACCTCTGGCGAGACGCTTTCCTCACCTTCCTGGGCCTGGATGCGGATCATCGCGACATTCTCGTCCGGCCCGAAGGTTGGATCGAAGACTTCCGTGATCGAAACGTCGCCGAGCCCGAGGGGCGCTATGGCGTCGCGGTAGGCGCCGACATCGACCGGCTGCGCGCTTTCGGT
>CAZPPH010000040.1:0-22226 GCA_964588375.1 uncultured Rhodobacterales bacterium
GTCTGGAACCGGGCGGCCTTGGCGATCCAGATGCCGAGGTCCGTGCCGAACTCCGCCAGCCGCTCGTTGGGCTGGTTGTTGTTGATGAGCATCAGCACGAACTGCACCACCGTCGCGATGGTCAGCACCGTGTTCGCCAGCGAGAGCATCACCCAGATGATCACCATGTAGACAAGCCGCATGCCCATCGGGTGCCTGTCGGCCTCGGGCTGCTCGCCGTTCAGCCGCCCCTCGATCCTGTCGTCATCCATCGCCGTCACCCTCCGCATCGAACGCCATGTCGATCATAGCCTGAGTCGCCCGGCTGAACTCAAGGGGACAGGGGTAGTCGGCCCCCTCGCGCAGGGTCCGGCCGAAATTCTCGACCTGCAGGACGTAGTGGTTCACCCGCGACCAGCGCTCGGTGGTGCGCGCGGCGGGGGCGTCGCCGGAATGGTCGTTGCGGTGGATCTCGAGCTGCGCCTCGCCGAAGACCGCCGGGTTCCACGGCGCGGTGAGCCGGATGAAGCCGGTGGTGCCGTGAAAGGTGATTTCCTGGCGCGGGTGCATGCGCATCGAGGTGACCGAGGAGAAGCGGAACGACGGGAAGTCGCCGGTGACATGGGCGAAGACGTCGACCCCGTTCTCGCGGACGATGTGGGCGGCGAGGCGCTGCGGCTCCTCGCCGGTGACGAGCCGGGCCGAGCCGAAGGTGTAGACGCCGATGTCGGGCAGGCTGCCGCCGCCGGTCTCGGCGCGGTTGCGGATGTTCTGCGTGTCGGCCGAATTGTCGTAGGAGAACACCGCGTCGACGAGGTGCAGCTTGCCGATGGCGCCGCCCTGCACGAGGTCGCGGGCGCGGTGGAACTGGGGGTGGTGCGCGATCATGTAGGCTTCGGCGACGAGAAGGTTCGAGCGGTCGCGCGCGGCGATGACCGCGTCGAACTCGCCCGCCCGCATCGCCAGCGGCTTCTCGCAGAGCACGTGCTTGCCGGCCTCGATGGCCCTCAGCGTCCACTCGACATGGAGGTGGTTCGGCAGGGGGATGTAGACCGCCTCGATGCTGCGGTCGGCGAGGAGGGCCTCGTAGTCCGGGTAGACCTCGATGTCGGACGCGAAGGCGAGAAAGCGGGCGGCCTTGTCGCGCGAGGAGGTGGCGAGGCCCGCGAGCGTGGCGCCCTTCGCGGCGTGGATCGCCGGGCCCATCTTGTCGGCGGCGAAATCCGAGGCCCCGAGAATGCCCCAGCGGACGGGTTTGGTCATGCTGTTCCCCCCAGTGTTTCAACGCGGACCCTAGGCGCCGCGTCGGCAGAGGGGAACACTTTTCGTCCCGTGTCAAAAGCGGAACGGCCCGCCGTGGGGGGCGGACCGCTCCAGGGCAGCATCCGGCTGCGTGAGGGGGACTACGCCGGTGTCAGCATGCCCTTTTCCTTGGCCAGATCCTTCATGCGCTTCTGAAGCTTCTCGAAAGCGCGGACTTCGATCTGGCGAATCCGTTCCCGACTGACATTGTACCGTCCGGAGAGTTCTTCAAGGGTTACGGGAGCATCCTTCAGCCGCCTCTGCTCGAGAATGTCCTTCTCACGCTCGTTGAGCACATCCATCGCGTCATCAAGAAGCTGTGAGCGCACCTGAAACTCGTCGCGCTCCGCGTAATCGGTGGCCTGGTCGGCGCCTTCGTCCTCGAGCCAGTCCTGCCACTGGGCGGCTCCCTCGCCGTCGGCGGAAATGGTCGCGTTGAGCGACGCGTCGCCACCCGAGAGGCGCCGGTTCATCGAGATCACCTCGTCCGTCGTGACGTTGAGATCGTTGGCGATCTTCGCGACATGCTCGGGCCGGAGGTCGCCCTCCTCGAGCGCCCCGATCCGGGCCTTGGCCTTGCGAAGGTTGAAGAAAAGCTTCTTCTGCCCCGACGTCGTGCCGAGCTTCACCAGCGACCACGACCTGAGGATGTATTCCTGGATCGAGGCGCGGATCCACCACATCGCGTAGGTCGCGAGGCGAAAGCCCTTCTCGGGGTCGAACCGCTTGACCGCCTGCATGAGGCCCACGTTGGCCTCGGAGATGACCTCCGCCTGCGGCAGCCCGTAGCCACGATACCCCATGGCGATCTTCGCCGCGAGGCGAAGGTGCGAGGTGACCATCTTGTGCGCCGCCTCGGTGTCCTGGTCCTCGACCCATCGCTTGGCCAGCATATACTCTTCGTCCGGCTCCAGCATCGGGAACTTCCGGATTTCCTGGAGATAGCGGTTGAGCCCCTGTTCAGGGCTGGGCGCGGGGAGATTCGCGTATGTTGCCATTGTCTCTTCACCTGTCCACCCCGATGTTTCGAGGCTTAACATATCTAATGAACTGCTTCGTTCAGTTCAAGTGTTTGCGTTACCAGCCTTGTATTACCCAGATATGGACTGATGTGTCCGTCCGTCCATGGCCTGTAACCGTGTGTCACAGCGATGTGCAAAGTCGTTGAAGATCGTGCGCGTTCTCGTGCGCGTGTGAACGAAGACTTCCACCAGTCATCATCCGCCTGATGCGTTCTCGCATCAAGGAACGCCGGAACAGGTGAATAATCCACAGGAAAACCGGTCCCTCCTGAATACTCGAAAACGCGGAAGGCCGCGTGATCGACCACGGGCCCTGAGTGGCAACGCTTGTCAGCCAACCTCGTTCCGCCGGCGCTCTCCGTGCGGGCGGCCGTCGAGCCGGGTTCCCGAAGCGAACTCGCCGTGAGCACCCATGGCGCGACATGGAGCCGGATGCCCCCGTGGCAACGGGAATTCGGCTTGTCCGGGCCGCGACGCGGGCGGCGCGCATCCCGCTCATCGGCCGCGGCCGCCGGGCAGGGTCGACAGCTCAGCCACGCAGGGCTGCGGCGAGCGCGGCCATGTCGTCGGGCCAGCCTGCCTCGAAGCGCAGCGGCTCTCCGGAGGCGGGGTGGGTGAACCCGAGGACCGCCGCGTGAAGCGCCTGCCGGGGAAAGCCGTGTGCCGCCTCTGCGGCCCGCTCCCCCATCGCTTTCGGCAGCCGGCGGCGGGAACCGTAGACCGCGTCGCCCACGAGCCCATGCCCGATATGGCTCATGTGCACGCGGATCTGGTGGGTGCGCCCTGTTTCGAGACGGCATTCGACAACCGCCGCCCCGCTTCCGAACCGTTCGACGACGCTCAACCGCGTCACCGCCCGGCGCCCGCCCGACCAGACAACCGCCTGGCGCTGCCGATCCGTCCTGTGCCGGGCGAGCCCGGAGGTGACGCGAATGACGCCGCCGGGCTCGAAACCGACGCCCTTCAGCCCGGCAAGGCGCGGGTCGGCGAGGTCCGGAACGCCGTAGCAGATCGCACGGTAGAGCCGATCGACGCTGTGCGCCTCGAATTGCGCGGCGAGCCCGTGATGGGCCTCGTCGGACTTCGCCACCACCAGCAGCCCCGAGGTGTCCTTGTCGATGCGGTGAACGATACCCGGCCGCTTCTCGCCGCCGACCCCGGAAAGCCGCCCTCCGAAATGATGCAGAAGCGCGTTGACGAGGGTGCCTTCGGGGGAGCCGGGGGCAGGATGGACGACAAGACCGGCCGGCTTGTTCACGACGGCGAGGTGTTCGTCTTCGTGAACGATATCGAGTTCGATCGCTTCCGCCCGTGTTTCGGGCTCCCTGGCCTGTGGCACGGCGATTTCATAGACTTCGCCCTCGGCCACGGCGCGCTTCCCGTCGGTCACCGGCTGCCCTGCCTTCGTGACGGCGCCCTCCGCAAGAAGCCGCGCAAGACGGGATCTGGAAAGATGTGCCTCTTCGGGGACATCGCGGGCGAGTGCCTTGTCGAGCCGGCCGGGGGGCCCGGGGCGGATCGTCACATTCCACGTCTTCTGGTTCATGGTCCCTCTGCAGATGTCTCTTCGTACCAGCACGTGACCCGCTGGCTCGCGCGATCCGTCATCGCGGAAATCGGCGGGTGACATGCCTGTCGGTGAGCCCGCCGACCCCCACGACTTCGTGCCCCGGCAGGAAAAGACGGAGGACGGAGACCCTCTCGCCGACATCGTCTGCCCTCGTCGGAGCCGAGCGGGCGGACATGGTCATGGGAGCCATCGCGGCCCTCCCGCCGATTGATTTCATCTTGATGTCTCTCGATAAGGCCGGTCACCCTTTGGCCGGACCCGGTTTGAATGTATATTGAAGGTCGCACGGCCATAAACCAGGGTTTTCGAGCAGAACCGGAAGGGACATGTCCCTTTCCGCATTGGGGTCCGGGAGAGGTCAGCTGACAGGACAGAACACTCAGAACGATGCCGAGGTCCGGGGCCTGAGGCTTTTGCGCCACCTCGTCACCGTGCTGACCCTCGTGATGATCGCGGGGATCGTCATCATCGTGATCCTGCTCTGGCTCAGGCTGGATATGGGCCCTGCCCCGGCCTTTCCCGAAAGCCTTGCCCTGCCGGCCGGCGCGGTGCCGCAAGCGGTGACGCGGGGCGAAGGCTTCGTCGCGGTCGTGACCGAGGACGGCCGCATCTTCATCCTCGATCCGGCCGGCACCCGGATCTTCGACGAGATCACGGTCCGCCTGCCGGAGTGAACCAGCCGGAGCCGATGGCTTCGGCCCAGGTCTCGGCCCCGCGCGCCAGCGCCAGCGCCTGCATCTCGGAGGGGTCGTAGGGAACGGTGCGGAGGCTCACCTCGAAGTCGCCGCCGATCTCCTCGACGACGGCGAACCGCGCATCGGGCGATCCCGTTTCATGGATGAAGGGCGGATCGGAGCGGTCATCGAAATAGGCCGGACAGCCAACCGCGCCGGGGTTGACGACGATCCGCCCGCCCGAAAGACGCACCATGCGGGGAGTATGGGTATGGCCGGTGAAAATGACCGGCGCGGCGAGCCCATCGGCACGCATTTCCACCTCTTGCCTGTCATGGGCGACGAGGCGGTTCTGAGGCCCCCTGTAGTCGAGCCAGTTCTCGGCGTCGTCGCCCGGCGCGGCATGGGTGAAATGGAGCCCCTGCCAGTCGATGGTCTCGGGCAGGTGGCGAACCCAGTCGAAATGGGGCTCGCGGAGCTCGGGCACGGCCCAGCGCTCCCAGAGCCCGAGCCGGTCGGCCGGGTCGAGGAGCATCCGGTCGTGATTGCCCCGGATCGACGGAATTGCCCGGTCGATCAGGATGTCGGCGGTGCCGGCCGGGTCGAAGGGGCCCGAGAGGCTGTCGCCGAGATTGAAGATATCCGTGATGCCCAGCCGGTCGCACACTGCAAGGACCGCTTCGAGCGCGCTGCGGTTCGAATGGATATCGGAAAGAACGGCGACGCGCATGATGCCCCCTGAGATCAACCAGACCGGCCCGGCCCGGCAAGAGGTAACGGGGGTGGTGGTACCGCCTCCCCGGCTTGAACGGGGGACCTCTGGATCCACAATCCAGCGCTCTAACCAACTGAGCTAAGGCGGCCCGGGTGGGCGAGTGCCGCTTTGCGCGGTGTCTCGGGTGGGGCGAATAGCACCCGATGGCATGTGGGGCAAGGCGATTTGGCCAGCGCAAGGATTCAGTCGATCATGGTGTTCGGCAGAAAGAGCGCGATCTGGGGAAACGCCACGAGGACGAGAAGGGCTGCGAGCATCGTCACCCAGAAGAGGATGATCCCCGAAAAGATCTGACCGAGCGAAACGCCCGGCGCCACGGATTTGACGATGAAGACGTTGAGACCCACCGGGGGCGAGATCAGCCCCATCTCGAGGGCGAGCACGACCAGAACGCCGAACCATATCGGGTCGATCCCGAGGTCGGTGATGATGGGAAAGAAGATCGGCAACGTGAGCACGAGCATCGCGAAGCCTTCGAGAAAGCACCCGAGAACGACGTAGACGCCGAGGATCAGCAGCAGGACCCCGGTGGGCGGCAGATCGAGCCCGTTGATGAAAATCCCGACCGCCTCGGGAATATCCGAGAGCGCCATGAACGGGTTGATCATGTAGGCCGCGATCAGGATGAGCATCACCGTCGCGGTGGTCACCACGGTCTCGCGGCCGGCCTGCCACAGAGCGGAAAGCCCCAGACGGCGCCGGAGAAGTCCGATCAGGATGACGGCGCCGGCACCCACCCCGGCCGCCTCCACAGGTGAAAAGAGCCCGCCGTAGATGCCGCCTATGGTCAGAAGGATCACCCCGAAGATCGGACCGGCCGCCACAAGCGCACGCAGCTTTTCCGGAACACTCGTCGCCGGGCCCCTTGGCCCGAAGTCCGGCCTGAACACGCAGAGAAGGCTCACCGCGGCGACGAAAAGCACGACGAGCAGCAGCCCCGGCAGGACCCCTGCGAGAAAGAGCCGCCCGATCGACTGCTCGGTCAGGATGGCGTAGATCACGAACCCCGTCGACGGCGGGATCAGGATGCCGAGGGTGCCGCCGGCGGCCACGACGCCGGTCGACAGCCGGGGGTCGTAGCGGTAGCGCTCCATCTCGCCGAGGGCGACCTTGCCCATGGTCAGCGCCGCGGCCACAGACGAGCCCGACAGAGCCGCGAACCCGCCGCAGCCGATGATCGTCGCGGAGGCCAGCCCGCCGCGCACCCGCCCGACGACCGCGTAGGCCGCCTCGTAGAGCTGCCGGCTCATGCCCGAGGCGGAGGCGACATTGCCCATGAGGATGAAGAGCGGAATGACCATGAGTTCGGGCGAGGAGGCGAGCGTGAAGGCTTCGGACGCCATCAGGCTCGTCGCCGCGCCGAGGCCGTTGAGAGCCCAGTTGCCGGCGAAGCCGACCGCGAACATGGCCAGTGCCACGGGCATGCGGAGAGCCAGAAGCACAAGCAGACCGGCAAGGCCCAGCAGGCCCGTGACGGTGGGCGTCATCGCAGGTCGCCTTCGCGGGACCGCACGTCCTCGCCCCGCAGGGCCAGCTCGGCCGCGCGCAGGGCCGCCCCGAGGGCGGTGAGCGCCGCGAACGCGGCGAGCGCCCACTGAAACCAGGCTTTCGGCAGGTCGATGAGGTTCGTCGCGAGGTTCAGCATCTGCGAAAGCCGGGCGCTCTCGAGCGCCGCCCAGGCGAGCGTGGCGAATATCAGCGCCGCCGCCAGGGCCCAGAGGATGTCGAGGAGCCTGTTGAGACGGTCCGGGAACCGCCGCTCGAAGAGATCGACGGCAACATGCCCACCGCGCCTGTCGCAGAGCGCCATGGCACCGAAGACCACGAGGACCATGGCCATCGTCGTGATGTCCTGCGCTCCGTAGATCGGGCGCCCGAAGGCCCGTGCGACGACATCCGCGAGGATGATCGCGGTCACGGTGAAGAGTGCGAGCGCGGCGATCGTCGCCGAAAGCCCGATCAGAGCGTTCGCGATGGACCGGAGACGGCGCAAACGGCTACTTCTGCATGGCCGCGCGGGTCGCCTCGCCGCCGACCTCGTCGACGTAGGACTGGGTCACGGTGGACAGTGCCTCGGCGAAGGCCGCGACTTCCGCTTCGGAGAGGTCGACGAAGGTATTGTCGCCGGCCGAACGGGCCGCTTCGATGGCAGCGTCGCCCTCGGCGAAGTATCCCTCCTCGGCCGAGCGCGAGAGCTCCCTGCCCTTCGCGGCATCGACCGCGGCGCGGGCGCCTTCGGACAGGCCTTCGTAGACGCCCTCGTTCATGACGGCAAAGAACGACAACCGCCCGAGGGGCGCGCCGAGCGTGTAGGCCGAAGCCACCTCGTCGAGATTGAACGTCGAAAGCGTGGTGCCCGAGGTGATGACTCCGTCGACGAGGCCGGTCTGGAGCGCATTGTAGACCTGGCTGATCGGCATCTGCACGGGTGTCGCGCCCAGGGCTTCGGCAATCCGGCCCGCCGTCGCGCCGGCAACCCGCATCTTCATGCCCTCGAGATCGGCGGGGCTCCGCACGACCTTGTCGCGCATGATGATGATGTTGGGTTCCGAGGTCCAGAGCGCCACCGGAACGACACCCGGGAACTCGCCCGCGAGATGCGCGTCAAAGGCATCCCAGAGCGCGTCGTAGCCGGCCTTGCCGGGCGGCAGGACCCCGGGCAGCTCGACGATCATCGTCTGCGGAAACTGCGACGAGGTGTAGCCGGGCAGGCCCCACGCCATGTCCGCCGCCCCCTGAAGCACGCGCACGTATTGCTCGGCCGGCCCGCTGCCCAGCTCGCCGCCGTGAAAGCCCTTCACCAGGACGGAGCCCCCGGTCGCCGCCGAGACCTCCGCGTTCATCTTCTCGATTATGGTTCCCGTGACCGTGTGCGACGGCGCGGCGAAATTGGCGAACTTCAACTCCTGCGCGGCGGCGGGCAGCGCGGCGACCAGCGCGAGGGCGGCTGCGGCAATCATGGCCTTCAGGGTCATCGATGTCCTCCCGGACTGTCAGATTTTCACGGCGTGAATACGCCCCGTAACGGTGAGGATAGCCCGGTTGGTGAAAGGCCGAAAGCGGTCTCGGTTCCCCGCGACTCACGGTAGCGGGCGAGGCGCAAGTCGCCGGGCGCAGGCGGTGACGACGGGATCGGTGCCGCCCGTCTTTCGCGACATGCCGTGACGCATTCGGTCTTGCGCCGCCCCGCTCCCGGAGATGAAGATCATGCGCATGGACTTCATCGACAGTCTCAGGGCGGAACTCCGCGAGATCGAGAAAGCCGGCCTTTTCAAGCGCGAGCGCGAGATCGCTTCGCCGCAGGGCGGGCATGTGACGGTCGGCGGAGACGAATTCGTGAACCTGTGTGCGAACAACTACCTCGGTCTTGCGAGCGACCCACGCCTCGAACGGGCCGCAAGGGACGCCATCGACAGCCATGGTCTGGGCATGGCCTCGGTGCGCTTCATCTGCGGAACATCCGACCTTCACGCCGAACTGGAACGGGCGCTCGCGGATTACCTCGGCATGGAGGACGCGATTCTCTACGCTGCGTGTTTCGACGCCAACGGCGGGCTCTTCGAACCGCTTCTCGGAGCCGGAGACGCGATCGTCTCCGACGCGCTGAACCATGCCTCCATCATCGACGGCATCCGGCTGTCGAAGGCGCAGCGGTTCCGCTACCGCAATGCCGACATGGACGATCTCGAAGCACAGCTTCGCGCGGCGCGGGACGGCGGGGCGCGGCGGGTCATGATCGCCACAGACGGTGTCTTCTCGATGGATGGTCACTTCGCACCCCTGAAGGAGATCACGGAGCTCGCAAAGCGGTACGAGGCGCTCGTGATGGTCGACGATTGCCATGCGACAGGCTTCATCGGCCCCGCCGGGCGGGGGACGCCGGCCCGGTCCGGGGTCACGGTCGACGTGCTGACGGGGACGTTCGGGAAGGCTCTCGGCGGCTCGATCGGAGGCTACACCGCGGGTCCCGGGGCGCTGATAGAAGTGCTGCGGCAACGCTCGCGGCCCTATCTCTTCTCCAATGCCCTGCCGCCGGCGGTCTGCGCAGCGGCGACCCGGGCGTTGCGCATCGTCGAGGCCCCGGAGGGAGACGCCTTGCGCGAACGTCTGTTCGGGAACGCCGCGGCCTGGCGGGCCGGGCTCGAGGGCCTCGGGTTCGAGGTGTTGCCGGGGGAGCATCCGATCATTCCCGTGATGACCGGAGACGCCGTTGCCGCCCAGAAGATGGCCGCCCGGCTCTTCGAGCTCGGAATCTACGTGGCGGGCTTTTTCTACCCCGTCGTGCCCGAGGGCGCCGCACGGATCCGGACGCAGATGTCGTCGGCCCTGACACGGGAGGACCTCGACCGGGCGATGGAGGCCTTCGACGTCGCGGGCCGCGAGACGGGGGTGCTGGCGTGAGCAACATGATGCGCGCCCTCGTGAAGACGAAACCCGGGCCCGGGCTTTCGATGGAAGACGTGCCCGTCCCCGAAATCGGGCCCGATGACGTGCTCGTCCGGGTCAGGAAGACGGGTGTGTGCGGCACCGACGTTCACATCTGGAACTGGGACGAATGGGCGGCGAAGACGGTGCCGGTGCCGCTGGTCATCGGCCACGAGTTCGCCGGCGAGATCGTCGAGCTCGGCCGCAACGTCACGGACCTGCATCTCGGTCAGCGGTGTTCCGGCGAAGGTCACCTCATCGGCCGCACATCGCGGCAGTCGCGTGCCGGCAAGTTCCATCTCGACCCGGAAACACGAGGGATCGGGGTCAATGAACAGGGCGCCTTCGCCGAATACCTGAGGCTGCCCGCGTTCAACGTCGTGCCCCTGCCCGAGACGATTGCCGACGATATCGGCGCCATTCTCGACCCCCTGGGCAACGCGGTGCACACGGCCCTGTCGTTCGATCTCGTCGGCGAGGACGTGCTGATCACCGGCGCCGGGCCGATCGGCATCATGGCCGCCGCGGTGGCCCGGCATGTCGGCGCGCGCCATGTCGTGGTGACCGATCTCAACCCCGACCGCCTCGCCCTTGCCGGGAAGGTCGCCGATGTGACGGCGGTTGACGCCGCCGGGGCGAACCTCGCAGACGTGATCGCCGGTCTCGGGATGAGCCAGGGTTTCGACGTCGGCCTCGAGATGTCGGGCTCGCAGGCCGCCCTCGACCAGATGGTCGAGGCGATGGTCATGGGCGGGCGGATCGCGATGCTCGGCATCCCGCCCGGCAAGTCGCCGGTCGACTGGTCGCGGATCGTCTTCAAGGCGCTCACGATCAAGGGGGTCTACGGGCGCGAGATCTTCGAGACCTGGTACAAGATGATCGCGATGCTGGAGAACGGTCTCGACGTCTCGGGTGTCATCACCCACCGCTTCGCGGCGGCGGATTATGCCGAAGCCTTCGAGGTGATGGGCTCGGGCGCGAGCGGCAAGGTCGTGCTCGACTGGGGATGACGCGGGCAACGAGACGCAAGGTGGGTCATGGCGGGCTGAAGCCCGCCCTACCCTATCTGGTCCGCAGTGTCGTAGGGCGGGCTTCAGCCCGCCATCGCGTGCTCAGACGAACCGGTTCACGATGTTCTCGAGCCGCTCCTGCCTGCCGGACCTCGGTTCGGGCTGGATGCCGCGCTCGATCACGCGCTCGTGGCAATCCTCCAGCGTGGCGCTCTCCAGCAGCGCCTTGCCGTCCCCGGTGTCCCAGCCTGCATAGCGCTCGGCGCGCATCGCCTCGAGCGTGCCGTCCTCGAGCATGGCCGCCGCCGCCTTCAGGCCCGCCGCGCAGACATCCATCCCCCCGACATGAGCCGCGACGAGGTCCTGCGGGTCGAGCGATTGCCGCCGCAGCCTCGCGTCGAAGTTGGTCCCCCCCGTGGCGAACCCGCCGGCCTTCAGAATCTCGTAATACGCGAGCGCCACTTCCGGCACGTTGTTGGGAAACTGGTCGGTGTCCCAGCCCGACTGGTAGTCGTTCCGGTTCATGTCGACGGAGCCGAAGACGCCGAGCGCGGAGGCCAGCGCGATTTCGTGCTCGAAGGAATGACCGGCGAGAATCGCATGGCCCTGCTCGATGTTGATGCGGACCTCGTCTTCGAGGCCGAATTCCCTGAGGAAGCCGTAGACTGTCGCGACATCGTAATCGTACTGGTGCTTCGTCGGCTCCTGGGGCTTCGGTTCGATCAGGATCGTGCCCTGAAAGCCGATCTTGTGCTTGTAGTCGACGACCATCCGGAGAAACCGGCCCGCCTGCTGGCGCTCACGCCCGAGGTCGGTGTTCAGGAGCGTCTCGTACCCTTCGCGCCCGCCCCAGAGCACGTAGTTCGAACCGCCGAGCTTCAGCGTGGCATCCATGCAGGTTTTCACGGTCGCGGCCGAATAGGCGAAGACATCCGGATCGGGGTTCGTCGCAGCCCCCGCCATGAAGCGGCGGTGAGTGAAGAGGTTCGCCGTGCCCCAGAGAAGCCTTGTCTTCGCGCCCTCCATCTTCTGGCCGATGTAATCGACCATCTCCTCGAGATTTCGGGTCGTTGCGGCGAAATCGGCGCCTTCGGGGCGGATGTCGGCGTCGTGGAAGCAGAAGAACGGCTGACCGAGGATCGCGAAGAGATCGAATGCGGCGTCGGCCTTGGCTTTCGCGTGATCCATCGTGTCGCCGAACCACGGCCGCTCGAAGGTCTGACCGCCGAAGGGGTCGCCCCCCGTCCAGGCGAAACTGTGCCACCAGGCGACGGCGAAGCGCAGATGGTCCTCGAGCCGCTTGCCCATCACCACCTCGTCGGGGTCGTAGTGGCGGAAGGCGAATTCGCTCGTGGTCTCGGGGCCCTCGTAGGCGATGGGGGCGATCCCGTCGAAAAAGCTGGTCATGAGAGAGTTCCTATGGCTTGGCGGGCGGCGACGTAGGCGGCGTGACCCTCGTCGAATGCCCCGGTCAGGGCCGGGTCGGGGTCGAACCGGGTCTCGGATTCGGGGGGTGCGGCGACCTCCTCGCCCGCGCCGTCCGCCATCATCGCGAGCCGGGCCGCGCCGAAGGCTCCGCCGAAATCACCGGCCACGGGCCGGTCGATGGAGACGCCGAGCGCTGTGGCCAGGGCCCTCAGCCAGTAATCCGACCGGCTGCCGCCGCCGACGGCGATGAGGCTGTCGATCGTCGTGCCCGTCGCCGCCAGCGCATCGCGGCAGTCGCGGATCGCGAAGGCGACGCCTTCGAGCACGGCGCGGGTCGCCGCCGCCCTGTCGGTGGCGTGTTCGAGCCCGAGAAAGGCACCGCGGATCGCGGCATCGTTGATCGGTGTCCGCTCGCCGCCGAGATATGGCAGGAAGAGCGTCCTGCCGGGGGCTTCGAGGTCGACGAGTTCGTCGGTGAGCCGGCCCGCGTCCGAGCCGACGAGGCGGGCGTACCAGTTGAGCGCGTCGGTCGCGGCGAGAATGACGCCCATCTGGTGCCAGGTCTCGGGCAGCGCGTGGCAGAAGGTGTGCACCGCTGACGGCGGATCGGGTCTGTATCTGTCGTTCGCCGCGAAGAGAACGCCCGAGGTGCCGAGGCTGACGAACGCCTCGCCCGCCTTCGTCACGCCCGCGCCGATCGCCGATGCGGCGTTGTCGCCCCCACCGCCGGCGACAGGCGTGCCCTCCCGCAGGCCGAACCGGCGGGCGATCTCGCCCCGGATCGTCGCGGAAACCTCCGACCCCTCGACGAGACGGGGCATGTGGTCGCGCGAGAGCCCGGTCTTTTCCAGAAGCGCGTCGGACCAGTCGCGCGCCCCGGTATCGAGCCAGGATGTTCCGGCGGCATCCGACATCTCGGCGACGTGCGCGCCGGTCAGCCAGAACCTGAGGTAGTCCTTCGGCAGGAGCACCTTCGCGATCCTGTCGAAATTGTCGGGCTCCTTCGCACGCATCCAGACGATCTTCGGCGCGGTGAACCCCGGAAAGACGATGTTGCCCGAGATCTCACGCCAGTCGGGGTCGCCGTCCAGCCGGGCCGCCTCGGCGTGCGAGCGCGTGTCGTTCCAGAGGATCGACGGGCGGATAACGCTGTCAGACGCATCGAGACAGGTCGCACCGTGCATCTGCCCCGACAGGCCGATGGCGCGGACGCCCGCGAGATCGTGTTGCTGTCCGAGCGTGCCGAGAACGGTTTCGGCGGCGGTTACCCAGTCGGCCGGATCCTGCTCCGACCAGCCGCCGTGAGGTCGGGACACCTCGAGGGGCGCCGTGGCCTCGCCGACCACCTTTTGCGTTTCATCGACGAGAAGGCCCTTGAGCCCCGACGTGCCCAGATCGAGGCCGAGATACATCACGCCGCCAGATGTTCGGGCTTCTTGCCGAGTATGATCATGCCGAGGAGATCATCCTCAGACGTCTCGTGCACATCGACGGTGCCGACAAGCTTGCCGTTCTTCATCACGCTCGCCCGGTCGCAGAGCGACTTCACCTGGTGGATGTCGTGGTCGATCAGGAAGATGCCGATGCCCTGCTTCTTCAGCTCGTCGATGAGTTCCGCGACCATCCGGGTCTCCTCGACCCCCAGGGCCGCCGTCGGTTCATCCATGATGAGGATCTTGGCGTTGAAATACACCGCCCGGGAGATCGCGACGGACTGGCGCTGGCCGCCGGAGAGCCCCGCGACCGGCGTGTTGAACCGCCTGAAGTTCGGCGTGAGCCGGCCCATGATCTTGCGTGTCTCGGCCTCCATGGCCGCGTCGTCGACAAGGCCGAGGAAGGGCGTCACGAGTTCGCGGCCGAGAAAGAGGTTCGAGGCGGCGTCGAGATTGTCGGCAAGTGCCAGATACTGGTAGATCGTCTCGATCTGGTAGTGGCGCGCGTCCCGGGGATTGTCGATCTCGGCACGCTGGCCGCCCACGTAGATCTCGCCGCTGTCGGACTGGATCGCGCCCGACAGCATCTTCATGAGAACCGACTTGCCGGCGCCGTTGTGGCCGAGAATTCCGACGACCTCGCCCGGGTAGAGGTCGATGGTGACGCCGTCGACGGCGTGTATCCCGCCGAAGCTCTTGGCCATGTCGCGCATTTCGACGAGCGGTGTGCCGGTACGGTCGATGTTGTTTTCTGCCATTGGCTCAGGACCCCGTGCGCTTGCGGTAGATGATGTCGACCCAGACGGCGAAGACCAGCACGATGCCGACCACGATGTTCTGGTAGGGGGCGTCGACCCCGACCATCGCCATGCCAGATTGCAGCGATTGCATGATGAGCGCGCCGAGGATGGCACCGTAGATGGTGCCGACACCGCCCGAAAGCGCGGTTCCCCCGATCACGGCGGCGGCGATGACGCGAAGCTCGTCGAGCGTGCCGATGTCGTTGGAATGGAACGTCTGGCGCGAAGAGGCGACGACCGCCGAGATCGCGCAGAGCAGGCCGACGATGGCGAAGACCTTCACGACGAGAAGCTTGGTGCGGATCCCCGAAAGCTCCGCGGCCTCCGGGTTGCCGCCATAGGCGAAGATGTAGCGGCCGAGGCGCGTCCGCTGGGCGACGACCGTCATGGCGATCGCGACCAGAATGAGGACGAGCACCGAGATCGGCACCCCGTAGCCTGTCCTGAAGCCCTCCGGCATGACCTCGCCGCGCCCTTCGAAGATGCGTTCGAGACGGCGGGTGGGCACCTCGTAGGAATTCAGGACCCAGACGAACCCGAGGATCGTAACGATCACGATGCCCGCAATGGTCAGTTCCGCCCAGACCGGCTTGACGGGGAATTCGTGGCGCACCTTGGACCGGCGCGCGCTGAACAGCCCGTAGAGCGCAGCGACGACCGCTATCGCGCCGAAGATCCACGACCAGGTCTCGCCGAGCGTGCCGTTGATGCCGCCGAACAGCTGGAAATTCTGGTCGAGCGGACCGATGGTCTGCCCGCCGGTGATGTGCCAGGCGACGTTGCGCCACACGAAGAGGCCACCGAGCGTCACGATGAAGGCCGGAATGGTCAGGTAGCCGATCAGCCAACCGTGAAAGGCGCCGATCGCGATGCCCGCGATCATTCCGACCACGATGGCCGCGGGCGCGATCAGCGGGTGTCCGACACCCAGGCCCAGCCAATCCGGCACGATGACCGTCTGGGTCATCGCCATGATCGCCGAACAGGTCGCCAGCAGCGACCCCACCGAGAGGTCGATGTTGCGGGTGACGATCACGAAGACCATGCCCGTCGCCATGATTGCGACCGAGACCGTCTGGATCGTCAGGTTGAAGATGTTGCGCGGTGTCAGAAACCGCCCGTCCGTCAGCATGTTGAACATGAGACAGACGACGACGAAGGCTCCGATCATCCCCAGAAGCCGAGTGTCGATATCGAGCGCCGCGAAGAAGTTCTTCGTCTTCACGCGTGTCGGCTCGTTCAGCGTATCAGCCATTGAAGCGGCGCCTTCCCTGTTTGTCGGAAGAGCCCCTCCCCGAGAGACGGGGAGGGGACCTTTTCTTTCAGAAGATCGAGACGATCAGTTACAGGGCGCGGGGCCGTCGGTGACACCCTGGCAGAGTGCTTCCTGGCTGATCCAGCCGGCGTCGACGACGACCTCGAGGTTCTCCTGAGTGACCGGGATCGGCTCGAGGAACTTCGACCACATCGTCGTGCCGCCGGGGCTTTCCCATTCGATCGCACCCTCGACCTCGAACATCTCGGTGCCGCCAGCCATGGCGACCGCGATCTCGCCGGCCTCGCGGCCGAGGTCGCGTGCGTCCTTCCAGACGCTCACGGTCTGGGTGCCCTTGGCGACACGGTTCAGCGCGGCGTGATCGCCGTCCTGACCCGAAACCGGGATGCCCTGCATGCCCTGGGCGGTGAGCGCCGCGACGACGCCGCCGGCGGTCCCGTCATTGGAGGCGACCACGGCATCGACGTTGTTGTCGTTGGCGGTGAGGATCTGCTCCATGTTCCGCTGCGCGTTCGCGGGAAGCCACTGGTCGGTGTAGGCCTCGTCGACGATCGTGATATCGCCGCTCGCGATGGCTTCCTCGAGCACTTCGCCCTGGCCGCCGCGCAGGAAGTCGGCGTTCGGGTCGGTGGGCGAACCCTTGATCATGACGTAATTGCCCGTGGGCGCCTCTTCATAGACCGCACGGGCCTGCATGCGGCCGACCTCGATGTTGTCGAAGGTGAGGTAGAAGGCGCGCGGGTCCTCGATGAGACGGTCATAGGCGATGACCGGAATGCCCTCGTCGGCGGCCTGCTGAACCGCCGGAATGATCGCCTGGGTGTCCTGGGCGAGCAGGACCAGCACGTCGGCGCCCTGTGCGATCAGGCTTTCGACGTCCGAAAGCTGCTTGGCCGCGGACGACTGGGCGTCGGTGGAGATGTATTCGGCGCCGGCTTCGTCGAGCGCGGCCCTGATGGCGGCCTCGTCGGTCTTCCAGCGCTCTTCCTGGAAATTCGACCAGGAGACGCCGACGGTCTGTGCGAATGCCGGTGTGGTGAAAGCGGCCGACACGATAGCCGCCGCAACGAATGTTGTGCGCATGAGTTCCTCCCTGTGATGCCGCCCCTGTTGCGTGCGGCACGACCCTTGCGGATCGAGACTCAACGATTGACGAAATTAATTTAGTTGTCAAAATAAATTTGGGACGGTCGGAAAGAGCAATCCTTTTTCCGGACCGCGAAACGGGAGGAGTGCCTCGGGAACTCCGCGATCGTCGCGGGTGCCGGGCAAATGCACCATGGCCGAAGACGCGCCAATGTTCGACACGGCGGCCCCGCGGCCGCCCGAGGGATTCGGGCCGATCCGGCCCGGTCTCGGCGCCGCGGCTCCGAGGCTGAAGCGGAAGGTCTATGATACGGTGCGCGCGCACGGCGCCCTGTCCCGGCTCGAGGTGGCGCGGCATCTGGATGTTTCGCCGGCGACGGTGACGGCGGCGGTCAGCGAGCTCGCGGGCTCCGGCCTGCTCAAGGAAATCGAGGGCGGTCCGCGCACCAGCGGGCGCGGGCGCCCTCCTGTCGCGATCGCGGTGGAGCCCGAAGCCGGTCTCGTCGCCGGTATCAAGCTCTCCAACCCCGACAGCACCGGGGTCATTACGGATTTCGCGGGACGCCCGATCGCAAGCGTGACACTGCCCGCACCCTCGGGCGTGCGCAGTGTCGAAGACCTCCTCGACGAAATCGTGTCGCTCTTCGAGATGCTCCTCAGCCGGGCGGGGCCCGCTGCCGGAAAAGTGCTCTGCGTCGGTCTCGGGTTGCCCGGCACGGTGGACCATACCGCGGGCAAGGTGCTCTGGTCGCCGATCCTCTCCGACCGGATGGTCGCCCTGCGCAGCCTCGCCGCCGGGCGGCTCGGCCTGCCGGTCGAAATCGACAATGACGCCAACCTCGTCACGCTTGCAGAACTCTGGTTCGGCGCCGGCCGCCAGCTGGCCGACTTCGCGGTGGTGACGATCGAGCACGGGGTCGGCATGGGCCTCGTGATCGACCACCGGCTCTATCGCGGCGCCAACCGGGTCGGGCTGGAGCTCGGCCACACCACCGTCCAGCTCGACGGCGCGCTCTGCCGCTGCGGACAGCGGGGCTGCCTCGAAGCCTATGTCTCGGATTACGCGCTTGCGCGGGAGGCCGCGACGGTCCTCGGCCAGGCCGCTCCCGATATCGCCTCGCATCTGCCGTTTCTGGAAGCGCTCCACGAACGGGCGAAAGCCGGCGACGCGGCGGCGCGGGCGGTGTTCCTGCGCGCGGGCCGCTACCTCGCGCTCGGGATCGCCAATGTCATCAGCCTTTACGACCCCTCCACGATCATTCTTTCCGGCGCGCGGCTGCAATTCGACTTTCTCTATGCCGACGACGTGCTGGCGGAGATCGGCCGTCAGGGCATTCACGCCGGCCGCGTGCCCCGGATCGACATCAACTCGTGGGGCGATCTCGTCTGGGCCCGCGGCGCGGCGACCCTCGCACTCGACGTCGCCACCGAACGGCTCACGGGACCCGCGGCATGAGGGGCGCGGCGCTCTGCCTCCTGGCCGCGCTGCCGGCGACGGCCGAGCCGCGTTTCGAGGCGGTGACAGGCGCCCTTCCCGAGACCCATGTCTATTCCGGCGGATGGGAGCACTTCGTCGGAGGCGGTGTCGCGGTCTTCGACTGCAACGCGGACGCCCGGCCCGATATCTTCGTCGCCGGCGGCGAGGCGCCGGCGCGGCTTTTCGTGAATGCGAGCAGGCCGGGGACGATCGCCTTCGAGGCCGCCGGCACGGAGGCACCGACCGGCGTGACGGGGGCATACCCCCTCGATATCGACAGCGACGGGCTGCTCGACCTCGCGATCCTCCGGGTCGGCGCGAACGCGCTCTGGCGTGGTCGCGGCGACTGCCGGTTCGAGGACGCGACCGGGGAATGGGGCTTCATTGCGGGCGATCGCTGGTCCACCGCCTTCTCGGCCACATGGGAGAACGACTCGGGCTGGCCGACGATCGCGATCGGAAATTATGTGGATCGCGACGACCCCGCGGGACCGTTCGAGGCCTGCGACGGCAACGAGCTTCACCGCCCGGGGCCTCGCGGTTTCGCCGCGCCGATCTCCCTCGAACCGGGCTTCTGCGCCTTGTCGATGCTGATCTCCGACTGGCGGAGGACAGGCACGCGGGAACTGCGCATCTCCAACGACCGGCATTACTACGTCCGCGGCGGCTACGAGGAGATGTGGCGGCTCGACCCGCTCTCGCCCCGCACGGAGCAGGACGGCTGGCCGAGGATCTCGCTCTGGGGCATGGGCATAGCAAGCGCCGACATCACCGGCGACGGCCTTCCCGAAGTCATGCTGACCTCGATGGGAGACCAGCTTCTCAAGCTCAACACCGGCAAGGGCTACGCGAACGCCCCCTTCGAGCTCGGCACATACGCCCAGCGGCCCCATGTCGGCGACGACGGACGGCCCGCGACAGGCTGGCACGCCGAGTTCGGCGATATCGACAACGACGGGCGGCTCGATCTCTTCATCGCCAAGGGCAATGTCGACCAGATGCCCTCGAACGCGATGAAAGACCCGAACAACCTGCTGATGCAGGGGCCTGACGGCACGTTTGCCGAACGCTCGATCGAGGCGGGTCTCGCGAGCACCCACCGCGGGCGTGGCGCGGCACTCGTCGATCTCGACGGCGACGGGCGGCTGGATGTGTTACTGGTCAACCGGCGTGCACCGCTGGAGGTCTGGCAGAACGTGAGCGATACCGGAAACTGGCTGAAAGTGGAGCTGCGGCAGTCGGGCACCAACACCCGGGCCGTGGGAGCATGGATCGAGGTCGAGGCAGGGGGCGAGGTGCAGGCGCGCGAGATCACCGTGGGCGGCGGGCACGTGAGCGGCCAGTCGGGACCGGTTCACTTCGGGCTGGGCAGCGCCGAGACGGCGCGGGTCCGGGTGATCTGGCCGGACGGTTCGGTGAGCAAGTGGCGCGAGGTGCCTGTGAACGCCGAAATCGGGATCGACCGGATCGAGTAGAGGATGCCGCTCGAGACCGGGACCGGTCCTGAGCTTCCCGGACATGCGACCTCCCGGGGTTGGAGCGGACCGCGTGAATGCCGGTGGACGCGACCCGCTCTAACGCTCGACCGGCAGGCCGCTCGGCACGGTTTCGGGGATGCCGAGGCGTCCGCCGAGAGCGACGGGATCGGAAAGCGCGCCGAGAAAAGCGACAAGGGCGGAGATATCACCCTGCCGGAGCACGACCGGGGCGCGCGAGACCGCCGCCGCGATGGCGGCCCGCTCGCTCTTGAGCGGCGCGAAATCGTCCGTCGCCGCCTCGAGCGGCGGCAACACCGCCTGCGCCTCGTAACGCTCGAGCCCGGTGACGGGATCGGCGTGGTGGCGAAGGAACGCCTCGAGATCGTCGTAGGCCCCCGCATGACCCCAGGGCCCGGTGTGCAGGACGTTCCTGAGCGACGGCGTGCGGAAGCGGTAGGCATCGGCCTCGCGCCCGGTCACCCGCATCCGGCCGGTGTCCTTGAAGTGACTCTCGAAACGCTCGGCCTTGCCGGGGCCGATCTGGGGCTGTCCCATGGCGTGAAAACGGTGGTCGGTCTGGAACGGTCCGGAATGACACTCCGAACAGCCCGCCGGACCATAGAACAACTCGAGCCCCTTTTCGGCTTTCGGGGCCAGGCCTCCCTCTCCTGCGAGGTAGGCATCGAAGGGACTGTCGGTCGAGCGCCACTCGAAGGCCATGAAGGCCGCGATGGCGTCCGAGATATCCGTGAAATCCAGGTCGCGCCCGCTCTCTATCGCGGGGTCGGCGGCCTCGAAGCCGGCCTTGTATTCGGGAATGGCCCGGACCCTCTCCGCGATGATGTCCCAGGCCCCGCCCTTGCCCGTCAGCCGGCCCTGGCGCACCGCGGTCGAGACCTCGTTCTCGCCGTAATGCCCCGCCATCTCGTCGGGCGAGAGGACGGGGAACATCGTCTGCGCCGAAAGCAGGCTGTCGAACCCCGCGACCATTTCCTCGCCGAGGGGTGTGCGCAGGCCCGAGGGGCGCGACGGGTCGACCTCGATGCGCCCGTCGTGGAAAAGAACGGTGAATTCCTTCGCCCCGAGATTGAACAGCGCCGGCGCGTTGCGGGGAATGCGCTGCTCGGGCGGGTTTCCGGGATCGGCCCGGCGCTCGGGCCCGAGCCCGATGCCGCCATCGCCGAGGCCGAGCGAAAGGCCGTCGGAGGTGCCGAAGCGGGGATGGTGGCAGGTGGCGCAGGAGACGTTGCGGTTGCCCGACAGGACGGGATCATAGAACAGCAGTTGACCAAGGGCGGCGAGCGCGGGGTCGACGGGCATGAAATCCGTATCGCGCACCGGCAGCGGCGTGTCGGCTTGCGCGCCGGACAGTGCGAGACCGGCCGCCAGGGTGAGTGCGACAAGTCGCATCGAACCGGGTTTCCTCCGTGGTGCCGACGCGCAGCCTAGCGGCGAACGGGGACCGAGTTCAACGGCCCTGTCGCCCGGCCGCTCAGGGGGTGAGCAGCACCTTGCCGCGGTGCGCGCCGGCTTCCATCGTCCGGTGCGCTTCGGCCGCTTCGGCAAGCGGAAAGACCCGGTCGGTCACCGGGCGCAGCCGGCCCTCCGCGAAAAGCGGCCAGACCCGTGCCTCGAGGTCGCGGGCGACGGTCGCCTTGAAGGCGTCCGGCCGCGACCGCAGCGTCGAGCCGGTGATCGTCAGCCGCTTCAGCATCATCGGCATGAGATCGAGCTCCATCTTCGAGCCCTCCCGGAACGCCAGCGAGATGATGCGCCCGTCGAGGCGGCAGGCCCTGATGTGCCGCGCCACGTGCGATCCGCCGAGAATGTCGAGCACGATGTCGGCTCCCCCGGCCTCCTTCAGGACCGCAAGATAGTCCTCGGTGCGGTAATCGATGGCCCGTTTCGCGCCAAGGTCCTCCACGAAGGCGCAATCCTCCTCGCCGCCCGCGGTGGCGAAAACGGCGAGACCGGAGGCCGAACCGAGCTGGACAGCGGTCGACCCGATGCCCCCGGCGCCGCCCTGAACGAGGAAGTTGGCGCCCCGGGGCACGTCGCGGCCGAGAAAGACATTGCTCCAAACGGTGAAGTAGGTCTCCGGCAAGCCCGCGGCATCGACCGGGTCGAGGCCTGTCGGGACCGGCAGGCAGTGGTCCGCGTTCACGGCGACGAATTCGGCGTAACCGCCACCGTTGGTCAAGGCGACCACCCGGTCCCCCATGGCCCACCGCGCCACACCCTCGCCGAGCGACACGATCTCTCCGGCGACCTCGAGCCCCGGCAGGTCCGAAGCCCCCGGCGGCGGCGGATAGGCGCCCTTGCGCTGGAGAAGATCCGGCCCGTTGACGCCCGCGGCGAGGATCCGCAAGAGCACTTCGCCGTGTCCCGGGGCCGGAACCCTCCGGCGCGCCGGGGCCAACGCCTCGGGTCCGCCCGGCGCGGTGATTTCCATGACGTTCATGTCTTCTGGCAGCATCGGCGCCTCTTTCTC
>CAZPPH010000041.1:0-22218 GCA_964588375.1 uncultured Rhodobacterales bacterium
GCGTAGAGCACGCAGGCCGCCGCCGCCTCGGTGGGCGAGAAGATGCCCCCGTAGATGCCGCCGATGATTATGACGGGAAATCCGAGCGGCCAGACGGCGTTGCCGATGGCGCGGGCACGCTCGCCCCAGGTCGCCTTCGCCTCGGTGGGCACGTTGTGGCGCACGGCATACCACATCGCGTAGGCCGAGAAGAGCACGAGAATGAGCAGCCCCGGCCCGATCCCGGCGATGAAGAGCTCGGCGATCGAGGTGTTGGACACCACGCCGTAGATGATCATCCCGATCGACGGCGGGATCAGGAAGGCGATGTCGGAGGCGTTGACGACGAGAGCGAGGACGAAATTGTCCTTGTACCCGGCCTTCAGCATCCGTGGCCGGAGCGGCCCGCCGACGGCGACCACGGTCGCCTGGGTCGAGCCCGAGACGGCGCCGAACATCGTGCAGGCGGCCGCGGTGGAAATCGCGAGCCCGCCTTTGACGTGGCCGACGAAGGCCATCACCATGTCGATGAGGCGGTTGGCGGACTGGCCCCGCGTCATGATGTCTGCGGCGAAGATGAACATCGGAACCGCGATCAGCGACGCCGGGCGGATACCGGCCAGCATCTGCTGGACCATGGTTTCCATCTGCCCGAAACCGCCGAGCATCACGTAAAAGCCCACGGTCGCTCCGGTGATGAGCGGGATCATCATGGGAAAGCCCAGAAGAAGGAGAACGATCATGACAGTGAAAATGGTGCCCGCCATCGCTCAGACCTCCCGCTCGTCGTTGTCGTACCCTTCGAGCACGTTGGTGGAGAGATAGATGTCCTCCTGGGTGAGATTCTTGATCGCCGTCAGAAGGTATTGCATGCCGGTCATGAAGAAGCCGACGGGCACCCAGACCAAGGTCCACCAGACCGGCACCTGGAGCGCGGGCAGGACCCGGCCCCGCCCGGCCTGGGTGACGATGTAACCGACCGCATAGTAGCAAAGCCCGAACATGAAGGCCGCGGTGACGAGGGCGATGACGATCATCATCGGCTTGCGCACCGATGGCGGCATCGCGTCGTAGATCGCCGACATCCGGATGTGGCGGCCTTGCCGGGCGGCGTAGCTGATGCCCGCGAAGGTGATGAGAATGATCAGGATGCGGTTCAGTTCCTCGGAAAAGAAGATCGAGGACTGGAACACGTACCGGCCTACGACATTCGAGATGGTGTTGGCGGCCATGAGCAGAACGCCAACGGCCAGAAGAAAGCTCTCGACCCGGCTGATCGTGCTGTCGATGACGCCGAGAAAGCCGGGCAGGCTTGACGCGTGCTCGTTGTGGCCGGGGGTATCCGTCATGTCATGAAGTCCCGTCGCGAGGGAAAGGAAGCCGGACGTCTCCGCCCGGCTTCGGTTTCAGGTCACATTGCCCCGTCTGCAGTCGCCTCGAGATCTTCATGCATCTGCTCGAGGATCGCCGCGCCGCTTTCCCCGGTCATCTCGATGAAGGTCTCCTCCACCTCGGCGGCCGCTTCCCGGAAACAGGCCCGCTCATCTTCGCCGAGGATGGTGACGGTCATCTCGGGCTTGGCTTCGATGATCTTGGCGAGCTCCTGCTCGGCAAGGCCGTCCTGATAACCGATGATGAAGTCGAAGGCCGCATCGACCGCGTTCTGGATCGCCTGCTGGTCGCCTTCCCCGAGCCCATCGTAGAACTCCTGGTTGGCCATCAGCGCGGTGGTGAAGTTGTTGTGGCCGGCATAGGTGATGTAGTCGGTGACCTCGTAGATCTTCGTCGAGTAGAGGAAGAACGTCGGGTTTTCCTGACCCTGGATGATGTTGGTCTGCAACCCGCCATAGACCTCGCCCCAGGGCAGCGGTGTGGGCGTCGCGCCGAAGGCACGGTAGCTTTCCACCAGAAGCGGGTTGGTCATGGTGCGGAACTTGACCTCGTTGAGGTCTTCGCAGGAAGCCACGGGCTCCTTGGTGGTCATCGCGACCTCGCCCTCGGGATACATCACCAGAAGCTCGAGGCCCTGTTCGGCGTAAAGCTCCGGGAACATCGAGTTGATCGCTTCGGATTCCTCGAAGAACCTTGCCAGATGCTCCTGGTCGGTCGGCAGGAGGTAGGGCACGAAGAAGACCTGCGCCTCGGGAATGAGGGCGCCGGTGAAGCCGGGCGACTGGTTCACGAACTGCAGGATGCCGGCCTGAGCCTGCTCCATGATGTCGGCGCTCTCGCCGAGCGTGCCGTAAGGAAAGAGCTGCACCGTGTGGTCGGTGTTCGCTTCGATCTCTTCCTTGAACTTCTGGGCGAAGACGCCCTGGACCTCGTCGAGCGCCTCTTCGAACGCGTAGCGCCAGACCTCGGCCGACGCCGATGTGGCGCTGAGCAGCATCGCGCCGGCGGCGACGGTGGCGAGCATTTTCTTGATCGTCATCTTCAATCTCCCTGTTTGGCAGCGCATCCGGACCGGATGCCTCGCAGGCCGGGACCCGCGCTCACGATAATTCGTGTTTCAAGGCTTTTCCCGATTTCTTCTCATGTCAATTTAATTTTTGAACCATGACAATCTGACGGGCTCGGGAGCGCCCGGTCAAATCACCAGAAGCGCCGGCTCGGGCGCGCTGCGCGCCAAACGGGCGATCGTGCCTGCGCCGCGGGCAATGTCTGTCTCGGAACCGGCCCCGATGCAGATTCGCACACCGGGAGGATGAAGACCGTGGCCGATGGCGAAATTCGCTCCCGCGGCCACGGCCACGCCCTCGTGGCGGGCATGAGCGACGAAAGCGTCCTCGTCCCACGCGGCGGGAAGGCTCAGCCAGACGTGCATACCACTCGGGTTCGCGCGGAAATCGAGGCCCTGAAGCCGCTCGGCGACGATCCGGTTGCGGGCCTCGAGCTGGCGGCGCTGCCAGCGCAGGAGCGCGCGCGCGGTACCGTCCGCGATCCAGCGCGAGGCGATCTCGGCCATGAGCGGAGTGGCCATCCAGTTGGTGACGAGGTGGCGGGTCCGGGCCGAGGCGACCGATGCCTCGGGAACGACGAGCCAGCCCACCCGGAGCCCCGGCAGGAGGCATTTCGTCAGCCCCGTGAAGTAGAACACCCGGTCGGGTGCCAGGGCGGCAAGGGGCGCGGGCCGGTCTGCGGCCAGCGGCCCCCAGGCATCGTTCTCGATGATCGAGACGCCGTGGCGCGCGGCGATCCCGACAAGCGCCCGACGCCGCTCGGGGCCCATCATGGCGCAATTGGGCGCGAGGCCGGAGGGCATGACGTAGAGGGCCGCGACGTCATGCGCCCGGCAGGCCTGGTCGAACGCCTCCGGAAGCACTCCCTGCCCGTCGACGGCGAGCCCCTTCAGACGCAGTCCGAGAATCCCGGTGAGCGACTTCAGCGTGTGATGGCCAAGCTCCTCGGTGACGATCAGCCCGCCGTGCGACGAGGCGGTCTGCAACGCCAGCGTCATCGCAGCAGTGCTGCCGTTCGTGGGGACGATCCGGCTCTCGTCCACGTCGAGGCCGCACGTGGCGAGCCAGCGGCGCGCCTCCGCGCAATGGCCCTCGAGCGTCGCCCTGGGGCGGAACGAGAACAGCGCCTCCGCCGGCAGGTCGCGCGCGATGGCCGTGAGCACTTCGGCCATCCGCGTCGCCTGCATCTCTCCGGTGACGGGCACCAGCATCGAGCAGTCCACCGCATCATCGAGCCCGGCCAGCCGCTGCCAGGGCAGGCGCGGCTCGCTCCGCGACGCGCGCACGAAACTGCCGCGGCCGACTTCGCCGGAGATGAGCCCCATTCGGCGCAATTCCTCGTAGGCCCGGCTCACGGTCTGCACGCTGAGATCGAGATCCTCCGCGAGCGCGCGGTGGGTCGGCAGACGGACGCCGGGCTGCAGAATCCCCGCCTCGATCGCCTCCACGAGCCGCCGGGCGAGCGACCTGTAGGCGGGACGCGCGAGATCCGCCTTGTTCGGAGGCCAGATTGTCATGAAACAAGGCTTGCAGAGACCAACACAATTGACAAGTGCTCTCGGCCCCTCATAGCTCCGGGAATGACAATCGCCCTCGATGACCGCGACCTCGCGATCCTGCGCATTCTTTCGCGAGAGGGGCGCATTTCGAAAACCGAGCTTGCGCGGCGGGTCAACCTCTCCCCGTCGCCCTGCTGGGAGCGGCTGCGCCGGCTCGAAAACGCGGGGCTCATTTGCGGCTACCGCGCCGAAATCGCGCTCGGCGCGCTCGGCCCCCACGTCACCGCCTTCGTGATGATCGAGCTCGAAAGCCACCGGGCGGAGGATTTCCGGGCCTTCGAGACCGCCGTCGCAGACCGCGAAGAGGTGACTGGGTGCTGGGGGCTTGGCGGCGGGTTCGATTATCTCCTGCAGGTGGTGACGAGTGACGTCGATACCTACCAGCGGCTCATCGACGGCATGCTCGGCGCGGAGATCGGGCTGAAGCGATACTTCACCTACATCGTCACCAACACGGTCAAGGGCGGCGCGCCGCCACCGATCGACCTTCTGGCCGGCCGGGAGAAGGATTGACCGCCAGAGGGGGGCTGTCGCGGAAGAATCCTCTGCCCGCGGCCACGACTTCGGACACACGCTCGGCGGCCTTGGCGGTAGTCTTCCCCGACCGGAGGTGAAGGAGGCCGAAGATGAACGCTTTTTCCGAAGCGCGCCCGCAAGGTGTCACCCTCGGTGACCCGGCGCTCTTTCGAAGCTTCGCTTATGTCGGCAATCGCTGGACTGCCGGCGCGACCAGGGAAGAGATCGCGGTGACCGACCCCGCGACCGGCGAGACCATCGGCGCCGTCGCGAAGCTGACCGGGGAGGACAGCGCAAAAGCCGTCGATGTCGCCCACACCGCCCTTGCCGGCTGGGCCGCGACCCTGCCCCAGGAGCGGGCGCGGCTCCTGCGACGGTGGTACGAGCTGATCGTCGCCAGCCGCGAGGATCTCGCGCGCATCATGACCGCAGAGCAGGGCAAGCCCCTCTCCGAGGCGCGTGGCGAGATCGACTATGCCGCGAGCTTCGTCGAGTTCTACGCCGAGGAAGCCCGACGGCCGAACATCGAGGGCGTGACCTCGCACCTGCCCGACGCCGAGGTCGAACTCTGGCGCGAGCCCGTGGGGGTCGCCGCCCTCATCACGCCCTGGAACTTCCCCTCGGCGATGATCACCCGGAAGGCCGCCGCCGCGCTGGCGGCGGGCTGCACGGCGCTCGTCCACCCCTCCGCCGAGACCCCGTTCTCGGCCCTCGCCCTTGCCGAACTCGCCGAGCGCGCGGGCTTTCCGGCGGGCGTGGTCAACATTGTCACCGGCGACGCGCCGGAAGTCGTCGAGCCGTGGCTCACCGACGCGCGCGTGCGGGCGCTTTCCTTCACCGGGTCGACCGAAGTGGGCCGGATGCTCTACGCCCGCTCGGGCGAGACCGTGAAGCGCCTTGTCCTCGAGCTCGGCGGCCACGCGCCGTTTCTCGTCTTCGCCGACGCCGACCTCGACCGCGCCGTCGACGAGGCGATCAAGGCGAAGTTCGCCACCACGGGGCAGGACTGCCTCGGCGCGAACCGGTTCTTCGTCGCCCGCGAGGTCTACGACGCATTCTGCGATCGCTTCACGACGGCGACCCGGGCGCTGACACTTGGGCCGGGGCGCGACGACCCCGACCTCGGCCCGCTGATGAACGAAAGCGCCGTCGAGAAGCAGACGGCCCATGTCGCCGATGCGCTGGACCGCGGCGCGCGGCTTCTGACCGGCGGCAGGATCAGCGGTCTCGGCCCCCTCTTTTTCGAGGCCACGGTGCTGGCCGACGTGCCGCAGGATGCCCGCGTCTTTCACGAGGAAACTTTCGGGCCGGTCGCCGCCATTGCTCCCTTCGACACCGAGGAGGAGGCGGTCTCGCGCGCGAACGCCACCGAGTACGGGCTCGTCGCCTATCTCCATACCCGGGATCCCCGCCGCATCTACCGCCTGAGCCGGTCGCTTCAGTTCGGCATGGTCGCGGTCAACCGCACCAAGGTGACCGGCGCGCCCATTCCCTTCGGCGGCGTCAAGCAGTCCGGGCTCGCCCGCGAGGGCGCGCGGCAGGGGCTGGAGGCTTTCACCGACATCAAATACGTCTGTCGCGACTGGGCCTGAAAAGGGGCCCGAGCCCCGCGCGAGAAAGGAACCGAGACATGCTGACCAACGACCAGCTCGCCAAGTGGGACCGGGAGAACTTCTTCCACCCCTCGACCCACCTTGCCCAGCACGCCCGGGGCGAGACCCCGACCCGCGTCATCACCGGCGGCGAGGGCGTCTATATCGAAGACCGCGACGGGCGGCGCCTTCTCGACGCCTTCGCCGGGCTCTACTGCGTGAACGTGGGCTACGGACGCACGGAAATCGCCGAGGCCATCGCCGAACAGGCGCGCGAACTCGCCTATTACCATTCCTACGTCGGCCACGGCACCGAGGCGTCGATCACCCTCGCCCGCATGATCCTCGAGCGCGCACCCGAGAACATGTCGAAGGTTTATTTCGGCCTCGGCGGTTCGGACGCCAACGAGACCAACGTCAAGATCGTCTGGTATCTCAACAACATCCTAGACCGGCCGGAGAAGAAGAAGATCATCTCGCGCTGGCGCGGCTACCACGGCTCGGGGCTGGTGACGGGCTCGATGACCGGGCTCGATCTGTTTCACAAGAAGTTCGATCTGCCGCTGGCGCAGATCATCCACACAGAGGCGCCCTATTACCTGCGCCGCCCCGAGGCGGGCCTGTCGGAAGAGGAGTTCTCGGCCTGGTGCGCCGAACGGCTCGAGGCCCTCATTCTCGACGAAGGGCCCGACACGGTCGCGGCCTTCATCGGCGAGCCGATCCTCGGCACCGGCGGCATCGTTCCGCCGCCCGCCGGCTACTGGGAGGCGATCCAGCCGGTGCTCGAGAAATACGACATCCTCCTCATCGCCGACGAGGTCGTCACCGGCTTCGGCCGGCTGGGCTCGATGTTCGGCTCCACGCACTACGGCATGAAGCCCGACATCATCACCATCGCCAAGGGCCTGACCTCGGCCTATGCGCCGCTGTCGGGCTCCATCGTCTCCGACAAGGTCTGGTCGGTGCTGGAGCGGGGTACCGACGAGAACGGCCCGATCGGCCATGGATGGACCTATTCGGCCCACCCGATCGGCGCGGCGGCGGGCGTGGCCAACCTCGAGTTGATCGACAGCCTCGGCCTCGTCGAAAACGCCGGCGAGGTCGGCGCCTATCTCAACACGCGGATGAGCGAGGCACTGGCGGGACATCCCAACGTCGCCGAGGTGCGCGGCGCGGGCATGCTCTGCGCGGTGGAATTCGCCGAAGACCCCGGCGCGCGCCGCTTCTTCGATCCGGCACGCAAGATCGGCCCCGGACTGGCGTCCGCCCTGCTCGGCGAGGGCGTCATCGCCCGCGCCATGCCACAGGGCGACATTCTCGGCTTCGCGCCCCCGCTCTGCCTCACCCGCGCGGAGGCCGACACGGTCGTCGATGCCACGGTCAGCGCGGTGCGCAACATCCTGCCGGCCGGCTGAACCGTCACGGCGCGCCATCCACTTCTCCCGCCCCCGTCCGGTCGGACCGGGCGGCCTTCAGCACCTCGCCGAGAAGGGGGTTCGGAAACCGCCTCTGCAAAGTGACGGCGAGGAAGCTTTCGGTGATGCCGCCCAGCCGGGCGATCTCCAGAAGCTGCCCCGAGTCCAGCTCATCGCGCACGACGATCGGGGGGATCACCGCGAGACCGGCCCCGGCCCGCGCAAGAAGCCGCAGCATCGCCATGTCGTCGGCCTCCGCCGCGATGCGGGGGACGACGCCAAGCTGCGCGACAAGCCCGTCGAAGGACGCCCTGAGCGCCGATTCAGGCGTCGGCAGAACGAGGGGTTGCGACCCCAGCAGATCGGCCACGGGCGCGTCGGCGAGCGCGCCCGCAGCGCGGGTGCCGACAAGGCTCACCGGCTGGTCGGAGATCTCGTGAACGAGATAGGGGCTCGCGGCGTCCCGCGCCGGTACGAGGTTGGTCAGCACCACGTCGAGCGACAGCGCCGCGAGACCGCGCAGAAGCTCGCCCTGCCCGCCAGACCGCAGGACGAGTTCGACATCGTCGCGCCCGATCAGCGGTTCGAGAAAGCCCATCTGGAAATTGCGCGACAAGGTCGCGAGCGCCCCGACGCGCAGCGGCCGGCGCGCCTGCCCCGTTGAGCGCATCGTGGCGGCGAGGTCCTCGGCGGTGCGGAAGATCGTCTCGGCATGATCGAGCGCGATACGCCCCGGTTCGGTCAGCACGAGCCCCCGCCCGCGCCGCTCGAAGAGGTCCTGGCCGAGAGCGGCCTCGAGCGCCCTTATCTGGCTCGACAGGGCCGATTGCGACAGGTTGAGGGCATGGGCGGCTCCCGTCAGCGTCCCGTCCCGGGCGACGGCGCGGAACAGGCGCAGGTGATGGAGGTTCAGTGGAGCCATCTGCTCATACTTTCAAAATTTAGAACGATTGATTGGATAATATGTAATTTTTCGATGACCGGCAATTCGATATCCGTCCCCGGGAACTCGAACAGACCGGATTTTCGCCATGCCATCCCTTCTTCCGCTGACGGTTTTCGCGCCCCTCGTGCTTCTGGTCGCCGCAGCTGCGGCCGCCCGCCGCCCGGGCCATCGGCCCGGTGCTGTCCCGCGGCTGTCCGAGGCCGCGGCGTTCGCGGCCCTCGGGCTCGCTCTCGCGGGTCTGCTGCAACTGGCATTCTGGGGACCCGGATCGCTTCAAATCCTCACCGGTCCCGCGGCCCTCGTTCTGAAGCTCGACACCGTCGCCGCCACAATGGTCGCCCTCGTGGCCTTCGTCGGCTGGGTCGTGATGCGCTATTCGCGGACCTATCTCGACGGAGAGGCGCGCGAGGGGACGTTTCACGCATTGATGCTCGCCACCCTGGCCGCCGTGCTCGTCCTCGTGCAGGCGGGCAGCCTCTGGGTGCTGCTTCTTGGCTTCGTCACCGTCGGTCTCGGGCTGAGACAACTCCTGCTGTTCTATCCCCAACGGCCCGAAGCATGGCGGGCGGCGGCGAAGTTCTCCCTTGTCTGGCATGCGGGCGACGCGGCCCTTCTCGGGGCGGCTCTCCTGCTCGTCTCAGCTTACGGAACTGCGGACATCTCCGCGATCTCGGCGGGGGCCGCAGTCGCGCCCGGCGCAGCGCCCGGGGCCGCGATCGGCCTTCTCGTTCTCGCCGCAGCCCTGAAGACCGCCGCCTTCCCGCTCCATGGCTGGCTGACCGAGGTGATGGAGGCGCCGACGCCGGTCTCGGCCCTTCTTCATGCCGGCATCATAAACGGTGGAGGCTTTCTTCTCATCCTCACCGCGGGGCTCGTCCAGACGAGCCCGGGCGCGATGGCAGCGCTCGTGATGATCGGCGGGCTGACGGCCCTTTTCGGCGGCGTCGTCATGCTGACGCAAAGCGCGATCAAGACCGCGCTGGCGTGGTCGACCGTGGCACAGATGGGCTTCATGCTGATGCAATGCGGCCTCGGTCTCTGGGCGCTGGCCCTTCTGCATATCGTGGCCCATTCGCTCTACAAGGCCCATTCCTTCCTTGCCTCGGGCGGCGCGGTGCGCGACGTGGCGGCCCTTCGGCGGCCCGGCCCCGTGGCGGTCCCGGGGCTCGGGGCGGTCCTGAAATCCTTCGCGCTCGCCCTCGTGCTCTACGCCGCCGTCGCCACGATTTTCAGCGCCGCCGCAGGTCCGAAGACGGCGCAGGCGCTGGCTCTCGGCGCGATGCTGATCTTCGGCGTGGCCTATCTCGTGGCACAGGGCCTCGCAGATACCGCCCCGGCCGCCCTGACCCGGCGGACCGCCCTTGCCTCGCTCGGCACGGCGACGGCCTATTTCAGCTTTCAGCTCGCGGCGGAAGCGGTGTGGGGGCCGCACCTGCCCGCCGCACCGGTGCCGGGGCCGCTCGAGTGGGCGCTCATCGTCCTTGCCGTGCTCTCTTTCGGGCTCGTGGCGTTCGCGCAGGCGCTGTTCCCGCTCTGGGCCCATCACCCCGCAACCGCCGGCTTCCGGGTGCATATCGCCAACGGCCTTTATCTCAACGCGCTTTTCGACCGGCTGATCGGCGGGTTCCGGGCGCTGAAGACACAGTGACGGGGAGAAGACACACATGTTCCTGAAACCTCTCGAAATCGCCCCCGCCAGGCTCGCCGATCTTCTGTCGGCCGCCGAGGCGGCCGGTCGTGCCCTCCCGCCGGCATTCCCGCTCGAAGCGACGGTCGCGGTGAACCCCTTCCTCGGCCAGACCGGCGAGGACCTCGCAACCGCCGCGGCGCGGCTCGCCCGGGTGGGCGGCGTGCCGCTGGCCCGGCCCCGCGCGGACCACCGCGCCGACATCGCCGCCGGCCGGATGACGGACGACGATCTCGCGGGTGCGCTCGCCGCCTCGGCGTCTCCGCTCGCGCCCGCGGCCGTGTCCGCCCTGAAGGCCGCCGCCGAACAGGACGCGCCCGCCCCCGTCGCGCTGCCGACCGTCGCCGACCTCGCTCGGGAAAGCAGCGGCATCGACTGGCCGACCGTGATCGGGAAGACCTTCGGGCTCTGGGCCTCGGGGCATTTCGACCGCGGACAGGCGCTCTGGACACCCGCCCCGGGCCGGGGAGCCTATGCGGCCTGGCGCGCATGGGCGGTCAACGACGTCACCCCGGAAATCGCCGGATTGCGCGGCTTCTGCGCTCACGTCGCCGAGGCCCCCGATACACCCGACCGCGCGCTCCTGCGCGCCGCCGGTGCACTCGGAATCGCCGGGCAGGCTGCCGAAACCGCGTTCCACCGGCTTTTCATGGATCTCGGAGGCTGGGCCCAGCACGCCCGCTGGCTGCTCTGGCAGGCCGAACTCGGCGGCGACACCGACGAAACGCTCGGCGACCTCCTCGCCATCCGGCTCGTCTGGGAGGAGGCGCTTCTCGCCGCGCATCCCGCCATCGCAGGCGCATGGGCAGACACCCTCGACGCCCATGCCGAGCCGCCCGCGCCGACCGTCGATCACGTGGTCGACGCACTTCTGCAGGAGGCCGCCGAACGCGCCCACCAGCGCCGCCTCCGCGGCGCGTTGCACGTTTCGTCCGCCCCGGCCGGAGAGAGGCCCCTTCTGCAGGCCGCGTTCTGCATCGACGTGCGCTCGGAGGTCTTCCGCAGGGCGCTCGAGGCACAGAGCCCCGAGATCGCCACGGTCGGGTTCGCGGGTTTCTTCGGCCTGCCGCTTGCCCATACCGCCCACGGCTCGGACGTCGTCGAGGCGCATCTGCCGGTGCTTCTCACCCCCGCGATGGCCTCGACGAGCCACGCCGGCGACAGCGACGAAAAGCAGGCGCGGATCGCCGCGCGGGCCGGACGGGCCTGGGGACGTTTCCGGCAGGCGGCGGTGTCTTCCTTCGCCTTCGTCGAGGCGGCGGGGCCGCTCTATGGGGCGAAGCTGGTTCGTGACGCGCTGGGGCTCGGCGGCGGAAAGGCCGCCGAAGATCCCGCACCTCGGGTCGCAGGCGGGCTCGACGCCGCGACCAAGGCGGCGACCGCCGCCGCCGTTCTGAAGGCGATGAGCCTCACCGAGGGGCACGGCCGGATCGTCCTGCTTCTCGGCCACGGTGCTCAGGTCACCAACAACCCCCACGAGAGCGCCTATCACTGCGGCGCCTGCGGCGGGCATACCGGCGAGGTCTCGGCGCGGCTTCTCGCGACGCTTCTGAACGATCCCGAAACCCGCGCGGGGCTTTCCGGTCACGGCATCGACCTGCCCGACGACACCGTGTTCGTCGCGGGCCTTCACGACACCACGACCGACGAAATAACGCTCTACCGCGACGGCACCGCCCCTCACCAACCGGGCCTCGAGGCCGATCTCTCCACCGTGCGCCGCTGGCTCGGGGCCGCCGGGCGGCAGGCGCGGGCCGAACGCGCATTGAGGATCGCGGGTGCGGAGGAGGAGAGTATCGCGTCCCGCGCACTGAACTGGGCCGAGGTCCGCCCCGAATGGGCGCTCGCGGGCTGCGCCGCCTTCATCGCCGCCCCTAGGGCCGTCACGGCGGGGTCGGACCTCGCGGGCCGGGCGTTCCTCCACAGCTACGACTGGCGCGCCGACGAGGGGTTCGGAACGCTCGAGCTGATCCTCACCGCTCCCGTCGTCGTCGCGAGCTGGATCAGCCTGCAGTATTACGGCTCTTCCGTGGCGCCGGAGGTCTTCGGCGGCGGCAACAAGCTCATCCACAACGTCGTGGGCGGCATCGGCGTCGTCGAGGGCAACGGCGGGCGTCTGCGCCCGGGCCTGCCCTGGCAGGCAGTCCATGACGGCGAGGCCCTCGCCCACGAGCCGCTGAGGCTCTCGGTCTATCTCGAGGCGCCGCGCGAGGCGATCACCGACGTGCTCGCCGCACATGACGGCGTGCGGGCCCTCTTCGACAACGGCTGGCTGCACCTTTTCGCGCTGAAGGACGGTGCGGTCGAGGCGCGCTACCGGCCGGGGCTCGCCTGGGAAGAAATGGAGCGGCCCGTGCAGGCCGCGTGAGCGCGCAGCGGGAGGGGCCGACGGTCAGCCGGCCTCCCCGCCCCGGGTATAGACAAGCCCGAAGCTGTCGCGCAGGACGATCGGCCCGCCGGTATAATCCCCGCCGATGCCGGGGGTCCGGAGCGCGAGACGCCAGCCGTCCCTTCCCAGGTTTCCGGGAAGCAGTTCAAGCGGGTCCATCTCGTCGGTGGCGATACCCTCCATGTGGCTCACGGCGAAAACCGCCGACCCGTCCGGCCCCCTGCGATGGGCGGCGAAAACCGTGCGCCCGTCGATCGGTTCGATATAGCGGAAGCTGTCGGCTTGCCCGAAATTCTGCCTGAGCCAGGGCCGGGCTTGCCGGAATTCGCGCAACCGGCGCATGAACCCGGTCTGAGCCGGGTCGAGCGAGGACTGGGCGTGGGAGACGTTGCAGTACTCGTGCATGTCGTCCATCCACGCCCGCGCGATTTCCTTCAGGCCGTTCACGGTGAAACGCTCCGGGCCGACGAGCGGCGGCTCGACGGCGTTCAGAAGCGTCGCGATGGTCTCGAGGTCGTAATCGGTGACCTCCACGAGCGCGGGCAGGAATTCGAAGAACCGCGCAAGATCGTCCCGGGTCTCGAACTCGAGCGCCTTCAGGCGCGGAAAGTTGCCCGGCACGGAATAGGCGTATTCGTCGACCTGCCACTTGAGGCTGATCGCCTCTTCGGCCACGACCTTCACGCCGTAGCGATCATCCTGGTTGCGGATGAACCCCCAGCTCGCGCGTGACGTGGCGTTCAGGAAATCCATCGGCACGCCCGGGAAGACCGCATAGGTCAGGATCGACACTGCGGGGTTGTCATAGGCCTTGTCGAGGATTTCCATCCGGGTCTCGCCGAGACGGGTGTTGATGTTGAGTTTCGGCGATACCTGCGTGCCCCGGCGCAGGGTGTCGTGGTTCGCGGTGCCGGAAATCCAGTTCGCGCCGTGTTCGAGCATCTCGCGGATGCGCCAGTATTTCGACAGCCAGTAGGTGTAGATGAAGGGCGTGTTGTGGGCGAAGGTGAGCGGGCCCCACTGAAAGACGTCGTCGTCCGGCTGGTCCTCGATGACCGCCCGGTAGGTCGAGGAGAGTTCCCAGTCCTCCTCGGGCCAGGGCCGGCCATCCTCGAAGATGAACCAGGGACGGTAATCCGTTCCGGCGGCGCTCTGGACGATGCCGGACATCTCGCGGAGATACTCGTCGTCGTGGCGCAACCCCTGCTCGGTGACGTCCCAACACTTGAAATCCTGCGCACCGTCGACGCGCACGGCGTCTGCGCCGAAGTCGACCTTGCGACGCTGCAATTCCAGAAGGATCGCCCGGACGTAAGGGTTCTTGTAGTCGAGGTTCTGGCCATACATGTTCGGCCCCGCGAAGTAATGCGGCGCGAGCACTTCGAGTCCCTGGTTGTCGGAATGGCCGTAGACCACATCGAGGATCAGCATCTTCGGCTTGCCGGGGAAATTGTGGAGGGCCGCGGCGAAATCGGCCAGCTCGTCGGGCCGGCCGGTCTCGAGCAGGACCGGGTTCACCGTGGCCATGCCGGCGATAACGACATCATAGCCCCAGTTCGTGGTGTTGGGGCGCATCAGCCGCACGGTGAGCCGGTCGAGGGAGATATCGGTCTCCTGCCAGAACGCGGGGCCGGCCTCGTACACGGTCGTCGGTTCCACCGGCAGAGGCTGGACGGCGTCGTAGCCCATGAAAAGCTCGTCGGCCGGCTCGAGGGCCAGCCCGTTCGCCACCCGCTCGGAGAGCCGCTCTATCTCGCGGGTGAGGCTCGCGAGCGTTCCCCGCGCAGTGGCGGTGGGAATGTGAAGCTGCAGGATGCTCGTCGGCGGGCCGAACTTGTGGGGGGCCTCCGATTTCAGGGCCTCGAAATATGCCTTGTCGGCCCGCCCCTCCTGCAGGGCAGCCATGTCATAGACCTCGGCGGGCGCGAAGGCCCCATACGGCAGCGACATCGCGAGCGGGTCGAGTATGCGGTGAAAATGCCCCTCCGCGTCACGCCACAGGAGCGCGTAGAAATCTCCCAGGCTCTCGCGCCGGCCGGCCCGGACACCCGATGCGGCAGAAAAGACGAAGGCGTCCGAACGGGTGACCGGCAGGAGTATCCGCGCGAACCCCGCCTCCTCGTTCAGGGCCGCCGTGATGTCGAGCTCCGTGTCGGGACGAAGCAGTTCGAGAAAGATGTCGCCGTCGGCAACGGAGTGGTCCAGGAGTTCCGGCACCCAGAAACCGAACGTGACCGTCCGTTGCGAGACATGCGCTCCGAGGCGGCGCGCGATGCGCCGGCCGGCGTCGAACCTGTTTTCGGCCCTTGCGAACTGGTTGTCGCACCACGCGGCAGCCGCTTCGGCCGCGACGGGGTCGAAGGCGACCTCGAAGGCGGTTCCATCCATCATTCGTTTCCTCTTTCGGCCCGGACAAGGGGAGTGGTGGACGGGCAAGGCCGCGCCTCGCCGTCCCCGTCGTCCCTCGAAAACCGCCGGTGGCCTGGCCCCTCCGCGCGGTTGCGTGATGTGTTGCGCACAAGGTTGCCCATCGCGAGGTTGCCGTAAACCCCCGCGCCCGGGGGAAATCCGCCGCCGAGAACTGAGGCCTTGCACAATGGCCGCCCATATGTTCTTTCCTCGCGCCGAGGGCCGGCGTCGCGCTGGCCCCGTTTCTTGCGAGGGTGCCGCAGAAGCATCCGGGCAGGAACGCGCGATGCCGAGCCGTCACGCGAGCGGTTCTCGAACCGCATGAATTTCGGGCAGCGCGTGATCCGGAGTGCCCGACCGACCGGCAGGAATTTGACTTTCGGGCGGTTTGCTCGAGTTTGAACACCGGATACCGGCCCTCAGCCGGATTGCAGGGGAGTGTCACATCCTTCGCCACTGTTGACGTGGCAGGATGCGACGACGACCGAGGTCCACGCCCGGCCCCCGATGAAAAGAAGAACAATGCGAGCATGACAATGAACGTCGAACCTGTTTCCGGTGATCCCCTTCCCTTCAATGCCCGGCGCTTCGGCACCGTCGCGGTCGTCGGTGCCGGCTCCTGGGGCACCGCGCTCGCCGCGACGGCGGCGAAGGCGGGCTGCAGCGTGCGGCTCTGGGGCCGCGACGAGAGCGTGATCGGGGAAATCAACGCCACGCGCCGGAACACCGCCTATCTCGGTGACATAGAACTGCCCGGGGCACTGCTTGCCGTGCGCGAGATGAGCGCGGCCCTCGAGGGCGCGGACGCGGTTATGATCGTGGTCCCCTCGCGCAGCGTCCGCAACATCGCCCGCCAGGTCGCGGAATATGTCCGCCCTGGCGCGCCCGTCGCGGTCTGCGCCAAGGGCATCGAGGACGAAACCGGCCTCCTGATGACCCAGATCGTCGAGGAGGAACTGCCCGGACACCCGGTCGGTGTCGTCTCCGGCCCGACATTCGCGCGCGAGACGGCCCTCGATCATCCGACGGCGGCGACGGTCGCCTTCCCGTTCACCTATGCCGACCGGCTGACGCCCGGGGACAGCCCCGCGGCGCGCTTCGCGGTCTCGCTCAGCACCCACAGCTTCCGCGCATATGTCTCCGACGACCTCGTCGGTGTCGAGATCGGCGGCGCGGTCAAGAACGTCATCGCCATCGCCTGCGGAATGATGACGGGTGCGGGGTTCTCCGAAAACACCCGCGCGGCCCTCATCACCCGCGGTCTCGACGAGATGAAGTTTCTCGCCGAAGCCCTTGGCGGTCGACGCGAAACCGTGACCGGCCTGTCGGGGATAGGCGACCTGTCGCTGACCTGCTCGAGCACCACGTCGCGCAACATGTCGCTCGGCCACCAGCTCGGCCAGGGCATTCTCCGCGCCAACTGCTTCGAGGGAGCCCCCGTCGTCGTGGAGGGCGAGATGAACGCCCGCTCCGTGACCGACCTCGCCCGCCGTCTCGGCGTCGGGATGCCGATCTGCGAAACCGTGCGCGCCATTCTGATCGAAGGCGCCGAGATCGGCGAAAGCTTCGCGCGCCTCTGGGCCCGGCCGATCGAGGCCGAACCCCGCGCCATGGACATCTCCTTCAATCACCCCGCGTCAGATGACGCAATCGCAACTCTTGCAGACAGGATAGCATGACCCGACACGAAACCTTCGCACTCGCCGACCTCTCCGGAAAGGAGATGGTCCTCGCCACCGACCTCGACGGCACATTTCTCGGCGGCTCCAAAGAAGAATGCCGCCGATTCTACGACTGGATCGAGGGCGAGCGGCATCGTGTCGGGCTGATCTTCGTGACCGGGCGCGACCCCGGATACATCAGCGACCTCACCCGCAAGCAGGGCGTGCCGCGCCCCGATTACGTGGTCGGCGACGTCGGCACGACGATCGCCTCGGTTGACGATGACCACTACCTTACCCCGATCGCCGAACTCGAGGCCGAGATCGACGAGGCGTGGAACAACGCCACCGCCCTCGTGCAGGCCAAGCTCACCGGGGTGAGTGGCCTCCGGCTGCAATCCACCGGGTTTCGCTACCGGGTCAGTTACGACATGGACCCCGAGCAGTTCGAAAGCCGGGCGCTCGACATCATCGCCGAGATGGAACTCGACGCGCTGGTCTCAGACAACCGGTTTCTCGACGTTCTCCCGAAGGGCGTGAGCAAGGGCCCGTCGCTTCTGCGGCTCCTCGAGCATCTGAAAGTCGACAATCGCCGCTGCCTCGTGGCCGGCGACACGCTGAACGACCTCTCCATGCTGTCGCTCGGACTGCCGGCGGTCGCGGTGGGCAATTCCGAAACGGCCCTCGTCGACAAGCTCGCAGGTCAGGATCACGTCCACATGGCGAAAGAGCACGGCGTGGCGGGTATCGCCGAGGCTATCATGCGCTTCGAGTTTCTGCGCTGAACGGGAGGACCGACCACATGCAATCGCCACTTGTCATCGTCTATCACCGCCAGCCCTACGAGGAAGTCGAGGAAGACGGCAAGATCGTCTACAAGGAGAACAAGAGCCCCAATGGCATCGTGCCGACGCTGAAGAGCTTCTTCGGCGCGGTCGACCACGGCTCATGGATCGCCTGGAAGCTCGCGGAGGACACGTCCAACCCCGATTTCGAACAGCAGATCGAGATCGACGACGCCTACGGTCAGTATTCCGTCGTCCGCCTGCCGCTCTCGAAGGAGCAGGTGCACGAATTCTACCATGTCACCTCGAAAGAGGCGTTCTGGCCCATCCTCCACAGCTTCCGCGAGCGCTACAATTACGACCCCGTCGACTGGCCGAACTTCCGCGAGGTGAACTGGCGTTTCGCCGAGGCCGCCGCCGCCGAGGCCGCCCCCGGCGCCCTCGTCTGGGTACATGACTACAACCTCTGGCTGGTGCCCGGCTACCTCAGGAAACTCCGCCCCGACGTGAAGATCGCGTTCTTCCACCACACACCCTTTCCCTCGGCGGACGTCTTCAACATGCTGCCCTGGCGGCGCGAGATCATCGAGAGCCTCCTCGCCTGCGATGACGTCGGCTTCCACATCCCGCGCTATGCGGCGAACTTCGTCTCGGTGGCGCGCAGCCTCGTCGAGGTCGACGTGAAGAAACGCGTGGAGGTCGAACGCGACCTCACGTTCGACGGCACCGCGCTGAACGAACGCACCGTGCCGGTGCGGCTCGACTACAGGGGTTGGGAACTCGATGTCAGCGTCTCGCCGGTGGGCGTCAACGTCGATTTCATCGAGAACCGGGCCGCCGACCCCGAAGTGACCGAGCGCGTGCAGGAAATCCGCGACGAACTGGGCGACCGACAGCTCATCGTCTCGGTCGGGCGCACCGATTACACCAAGGGCGGCGTCACCCAGCTCGAGAGCTTCGAGCGCGTGCTCGAGGCCAATCCGGAGCTTCGCGACAAGGTCCGCCTGATGCATGTCTCGGTCAGCGCCAACCGCGGCATGTCGGCCTACGACGAGATCCAGGCGGAGATCGAGGAGACAGCGGGGCGGATCAACGGGCGTTTCGGCACGCTCGACTGGCAGCCGGTGGCGCTCATTTCGCGGGCGATTCCGTTTGCCGACCTCATCGCCTACTACCGGGCCGCGGATGTCGCCTGGATCACCCCGCTCGCCGACGGCATGAACCTCGTCTGCAAGGAGTTCGTCGCCACCCGCACCGATGGCCGCGGCGCGCTGGTGCTGTCGGAATTCGCCGGAGCCGCCGTCGAGCTCGGCTCGGCGGTCATCGCCAACCCGTTCTCCTACCGCTCGATGGACGAGGCGATCCTGTCGGCGCTGAGAATGGATGTGACCGAGCAGGAAACCCGCATGGCGGCCCTGCGCGACGCGGTGCGCCTTCACGACGTCACCTCCTGGGGCGCACGTCACCGTGAGAGCCTCAAGGCAACCGCTTCGGCGCCCGGGACCAACGGAAAATCGGCGGCCTGAGCTTCCCGCGCCCTTCCGGGCGACGCTCAGGCATGGACGGGCGCGGTCAAGAGGGGTTTGATGTGCGGGAGCCGGCCCCTTGCCGGTGCCATGAGAGCCCGATGCAGCCCCCCCGCCACGTCAGAATGCGAAAGCGGTCGATCCCATGAGCCCCGCCGGCGACAGCGACGAGCCGGCGTGGCCGAGGCTGCGGACGCTCGGGGTCGACGGATATCTGGTGAGCTTCGGCGACCGGCTGAGCGACCGCGCCAACCGCGCCGCCCTCGCCTTTCGCGCGGCTCTCGACACGGCGGCACTCGCCGGGGTCGAGGAAACCTCGACCTCGCTCGCCTCGGCCTACCTGCGCGTCGACCCGGCCAGCGACGCGACCGAGGGGGTAGAGTCGGCCTTGCGGCGGCTCATGCGCGACCGCGACTGGTACGCAGCGCAGCTGCCCGAAGGCCGACGTCTCTGGCGTATTCCCACGCTCTTCGGCACCGAACGCGCCCCGCAACTCGGCGAGGCGGCTGCCGCAGCGGGGCTCAGCGAGGCCGAGGCGATCGCCTCGATCACCGCGAGCCGGCTGCGCGTTCAGACCATCGGCTTCGCCCCCGGTCAGCCCTATCTCGGCGAACTCGCGCCGGAATGGGACATTCCGCGCCAGACCGAGCTTACCGCCGGCGTGCCCGTGGGCGCGCTCACCGTCGCGATCCGCCAGCTCGTTCTCTTCGCCGTTGCGGCCCCCACCGGCTGGCGACACATCGGTCAGACCGCGTTCCGGGCATTCCGGCCGGAGGCGGAGACGCCTTTCGTCTTGAACCCCGGCGACGAGGTCATATTCGAAGCGGCGCCCCCGGAGGCATATCCGGACCTCGAGGCGAGGGGCCCGGATGGCGGAGCCACCTCGGAGCCGCTGTCGTGAGCGCGGAACTCATCGTCAGGCGCGGCGGACCGCAGCTCACCGTGCAGGATCTCGGCCGAACCGGGCACCTCGATCACGGGCTTTCCCGGGGCGGTGCGGCCGATGTTCTGGCGCTGCACGAGGGGGCGGCTCTTCTTGGCCAGCCGCCCGGCAGCGCGGTCGTGGAGATGGCCGGGCACGGCGGTGTCTTCGAGGCCACCGAAGACCTTCGCATCGCGCTCACCGGCGCGCCGATGGATGCCGAGATGGGGGGCACGGCACTTGCTTGGAACGCCAGCCACGTCCTGCCCCGTGGGGCCCTACTGGCCATCGGAGGCGCACGCGAGGGCGTGTTCGGCTATCTCCACGTCGGCGGCGGTCTCGAGACCCCCGTTCTTCTCGGTGCCCGGTCGGTGCATCTCGCTGCCGGTCTCGGCCGCCCGCTCGAAACCGGAGACCGTCTTTCGGTCGGCGCGGATGACGCCCGGGGCGCCACGGGCCGGCAACTCGACGTTCCGCCCCGCTTCGCCGGGGGCATCATCCGAGCGGTCGCGGGCCTTCACTTCGAGAGCTTCCCGGAAGACGCGCGCGCGAGGTTCGCGGACATGGCCTTCACCCGGGATGCCCGCGGCAACCGGATGGGGGCGAGGTTCCTGCCGGAAGGCGAGGGTTTCGCGAATGCTTCGGGCCTCTCGGTGCTCTCCGAAATCACCCTGCCCGGCGACGTCCAGGTGACCGGTGACGGCGCGCCGGTGGTGCTTCTCGCCGAATGCCAGACAACCGGCGGGTACCCCCGGATCGCAACCGTGATCCCCGCCGACCTGCCCCGCGTCGCCCAGACCGCGCCGGGCAAGGCGATCAGATTCGCCATCGTCAGCCGGCAGGACGCGCTCAAGGCCGAACGCGCCGAACGGGCCCGCCGCGCCGCGCTGGCCTCGCAGACGCGGCACCTTGTCTCGGGCCCGGGGGACGTGTCAGACCTGCTCTCCCAGCAACTCATCAGCGGCGTGACCGCCGGCGACGATCTGGAGGAGAACGGACCATGACGGGGCGGGTCGATCTCAACGCCGACATGGGCGAGGGTTTCGGTCTTTGGACAATGGGCGACGACGCGGCCCTCCTCGACGTCGTGACCTCCGCCAATGTCGCCTGCGGGTTGCATGCCGGCGACTGGGACGTGATGGCCGCAACCATGGCGGCGGCGGCGAGGCGCGGTGTGGGCATCGGGGCGCACCCGGGCTTTCCCGACCTCAACGGGTTCGGTCGCCGGCGCATGGAGTTTTCTCCGGCAAGCCTGCGCAACCTCGTCGCCTACCAGCTCGGCGCCGCGATGGCCGTCGCCCGCAGCGTGGGCGCAAGCGTGCGGCACCTGAAGCTCCACGGCGCGCTCGCCAACATGGCCGCCGAGGATGTCGCGCTGGCGCGAACCTGCTTCGAGGCCGCCCTCGACGTCGACCCGGACCTTGTTGTGATGGTGATGGCGGGCACCGCGCAGCAGGCCGCCGTCTCGGAGCTTGGCTGCAACGCGGCCTGCGAGATCTTCGCCGACCGCGCCTATACCGACGACGCGACACTCGTCGATAGAAGCCAGCCCGGCGCGGTCATCCACGAGCCGACGCGCGCCGCCGCACGTGTCGTGGAGATGGTCGCGGAGGGCGCGATCATCTCCGAGACCGGCAAGCGCATTCCCACGCGGATCGACACGATCTGCCTGCATGGCGACACACCGACCGCGCTCGAATTGTCGCGCAATGTGCGCGCGGCCCTCGCCGCCGCCGGGCACGGGCCGGAAATGTTCGCCTGCCGGCCGCTCTGAGCCGGCCGGCAGGCCGGGAGCCGCGCTCAGACGCAGCTCGCGAGCGCCGTCGCGAGGTTGCGCAGGAGCTGGGGATAAAGGTCGGGCCCCGGTTCCAGATCGGTGCCCAATGGATCAAGAACCGCCGTCTGCGCCTCGGCTCCGTCCATCACCGTCGCCACGAGCCCCGGGCTGAACTGTGGCTCGGAGAGAACGCACACGATCCCTTCATCGGCGATCCGCATCTGGATCTCGGCGACCCTTGCGGGGCTGGGATCCGAAGCGTCCGAAAGCGATATGGCGCCCGCGGCCGGAATGTCGAAGGCGGTCTCGAAATACTGGTAGGCATCGTGAAAAACGATGAAGCTCTGGCCGCGCACGGGGGCGAGGATGGCGTCGATGTCCTCGGTCAACGCGGCGAGACGCTCGTTCGCCTCGGCCGCATTGGAGCGGTAGGTCGCGGCATTCGCGGGATCGGCGCCGGCGAGGGTCTCTGCGACGGCCTCGAGCCAGACCGCGGCATTGGCCGGGGCAAGCCAGGCATGGGAGTCGACGCCGCCGTGCTCATGTCCGTGGCTTTCGGCGCTGGCATGGTCCTCGCCGTGATCGTGACCATGGTC
>CAZPPH010000042.1:0-22214 GCA_964588375.1 uncultured Rhodobacterales bacterium
AGTAGTCGCCGAAGGAGAAGTTGCCGAGCATCTCGAAGAACGTGTGGTGCCGCGCTGTGTAGCCGACGTTGTCGAGATCGTTGTGCTTGCCGCCGGCGCGCACGCATTTCTGGCTCGTCGTCGCGCGCGTGTAATCGCGGTGCTCGACGCCGGTGAAGAGATTCTTGAACTGGACCATGCCGGAGTTCGTGAACATCAGCGTGGGATCGTTGCGCGGCACGAGCGGCGAGGAAGCGACCACCTCGTGGCCGTTCTTCTCGAAGTAGGAGAGAAACGTCGAGCGGATTTCGTTCAGGCTGGCCATGGCAGTATCCCGCGGGCTGTCGTCAGACTGCCTCGTTTAGCCGTCGCCCGGAGCACTGTCCACAGACCGAAACATGGCAGAGCCATGGCCCTGCCCTGTCCCCTCGCAACCTCCGTGTCGGCCGGCCCGAAACGTCGGGCCAATTCGACACGCGCGCCGCGCTTCAGGCCTCGACGATGTCCTCGTCGCTCGCGGCCCCTGGGGGCATGTCGAACTCGAGCCCGTGAGCGGCGCGGATCTTGTCCTCGATCGCGTGGGCGATCTCGGGATGCTCCTTCAGGAAGGTCTTGGCGTTCTCGCGCCCCTGCCCGATGCGCTCGTCGCCGTAGGAGAACCACGAGCCCGACTTCTCGACGACACCCGCCTTCACCCCGAGATCGACAAGCTCGCCAGTCTTCGAGATGCCCTCGCCGTACATGATGTCGAACTCGACCTGCTTGAACGGAGGGGCGACCTTGTTCTTGACGACTTTCACACGGGTCTGGTTGCCGACCACCTCGTCGCGGTCCTTGATCGCGCCGATGCGGCGGATGTCGAGGCGGACCGAGGAATAGAACTTCAGCGCGTTGCCGCCCGTCGTCGTCTCCGGCGAGCCGAACATCACGCCGATCTTCATGCGGATCTGGTTGATGAAGATCACCATGCATTTCGACCGGCTGATCGACGCGGTGAGCTTGCGCATTGCCTGGGACATCAGCCGCGCCTGGGCGCCAACGGTGGCGTCACCCATGTCGCCCTCGAGCTCGGCCTTGGGCGTGAGGGCGGCGACCGAATCGACGACCACCATGCTCACCGCGCCCGAGCGCACGAGGGTATCCGTGATCTCGAGTGCCTGCTCGCCGGTGTCTGGCTGGGAGATCAGCAGCTCGTCGAGATCGACTCCGAGTTTGCGCGCGTAGAGCGGGTCGAGCGCGTGTTCGGCATCGACAAAGGCACAGACCCCGCCCGATTTCTGCTCCTCGGCGACCGCGTGCAGCGTCAGCGTCGTCTTCCCGGAGCTTTCGGGCCCGTAGATCTCGATGACCCGGCCCTTGGGGAGCCCGCCGATGCCGAGGGCGATGTCGAGCCCCAGCGACCCCGTCGAAGTCGCTTCGATCTCGGCGACGGGGTTGTCGCCGCCGAGACGCATGATCGAGCCCTTGCCGAACTGCCGTTCGATCTGGGCCAGCGCCGAATCGAGCGCTTTCTGCTTGTCGCCGTTCCGCTTGTCGCTCATGTCGAGAATGTTCGCCGTGGCCATGGGTTTCGCTCCTTATTTCACAGGCTCGCCTGGGCGGCAATGACTGCTCATGTTCGCCTCTTGTTCTCACGCCCCTTATGGGACCGAAACACGAACATCGCAACAGATTTCGTAAAATGCTTCTGACGCGGAATCGGTTAAGGGCACGTTACCGGACGCCGGATCATCAGGCGATCTGCGCCTGAACGGTGGCCGTCAACTGATTGAGGGAAAAAGGTTTCGGGAGGAATACCGCGTTGGGTATGCGGGCCTGGCTCTCGGCGATGCTGTCCTCGGCATACCCCGAGACGAAGACAACCTTCGTGGCGGGACGGGCCTTGAGCGCTTCTCGCACCCAGCTCGGCCCGTCCATGCCGGGCATGATGACGTCGGTAACGAACACATCGATGTCGAGATCCCGGTCCTCGAGCGTCTTGAGGGCGGCCTCGGCGCTGTCTGCCTCGAGCACCGTATAGCCGCGCATCCTGAGCGCACGAGAGGCGAAGGCGCGTACAGGCGCCTCGTCCTCGACGAGAAGCACCACCCCCTCGCCGTGACCCGGAGCACGAACCTCCGCGGCCCCTGCAACCGCACCCGCCGCGCTCTCGGCAGGCCGTTCCTGGGCGCGCAGGTAGATGGTAAAGGTCGTTCCCTCACCTAGAACACTGTCGGCGAATATGAACCCGCCGGTCTGCTTGACGATGCCGTAGGCCGTCGACAGGCCCAAGCCCGTTCCCTCGCCGGTCTTCTTGGTGGAAAAGAAGGGCTCGAAGATCTTCGAGATCGTCTCGGCGGCCATGCCGACGCCCTCATCGGTCACGCGGACGACGACGTATTCCCCCTTGGGCATCTCGACCCGGTCGCGCGCCAGGCCGTCCGCGAGTGCCACGAGCCGCGTCTCGATCTTGATGACACCACCGCCCGGCATCGCGTCGCGGGCATTGACGACGAGGTTCATGATGACCTGTTCGAGCTGGCGCTTGTCGGCCCGCACGAGCTTGAGGTCGGCATCGTGGTCGAGCTCGAGCGTCACCTTTTCACCGACCAGACGGTTCAGAAGGTGGGTGAGATCCGACATCGTGTCGCGCAGGTCGAGAAGTTCGAGCTGGAGATTCTGCTTGCGGGAGAACGCGAGAAGCTGACCCACGAGGCTCGCCGCCCGGTTGGCGTTCTGGTGGATCTGGATGAGGTCCCCGAAGTCGGGGTCGCCCTCGTCATGGCGCAGGAGCATCAGGTCGCAATGGCCCGAGATCGCGGTGAGCAGGTTGTTGAAATCATGTGCGACGCCTCCGGCAAGTTGACCAATTGCCTGCATCTTCTGGCTCTGGACGAATTGCGCCTCGAGGGTCTTGAGTTCGGTCGCGTCGTTCAGAACCGCCACGAGCGCGGTCTCCCCGTCATCCTCGATCCGCCCCAGAGTGATCTGGAGAAACACGTCCTTGGACGGGTGAATGGCCCGGACGACCTCGGTTCGGTTGAGCCCGTGGCCGCGGGTGGCGTCGTCGAGCCAGTCGCTCACGGGGCGGCCGAGACCCTCGACGAGGTCGGACAGATGGCTGCCGAGCGGTGCGCGGTGGGCGAGAAGCTCGCGCGCGAGACGGTTGGCCATCTGCACATCACCGGACCGCGCGATCTTCAGCATCGCCACGGGCAGCGCATCGAAGAACTGCCAGTCGCTCGCAGGCGCGACCGCTTCGACGGCCGGGAGGACATAGACCTCGCGCCGCCCCGAAGCGCTGGTCTCTTCGTGGAGCATCGCCCGGAAGGGGCCGGCATCGCCCAGAATCAGATGGACAGCGCCACTGCGAACCGGCGGGTCGGCGACGATGTCGGAGAGCTGCTCGCGCCGCGGCCCGACGAGGCGGCAGAACGCCTCGTTCGTCGTCGGTACCGTGCCGGCCTTGGTGATGGTGAACATCGGCAGGCTGATCGTCTCGCCGTCCCCCCTCGCAGTCGGCCTGTCAGCCATGTCCTCGAGGCGCCAGAGGCTGCAATCGGCCCCGAGCGCGTGGACCGCCAGGCGCAGGTAGCCCCGGCGCAGCACCACGTCCTCGGTTGCCGCCCCAGCGTCCTCCGCACGCGCGCGCAGGCGGTGGAGAAGCGGGCCGGGCGAAGCCACGAGGTCGGACACCACGGAGACGAGCGTGGCGTCCCCCGCCGGGGCATAACGCTCCCGCGCCGCGGCGTTGGCGTGAATGAGCCGTCCTTCCGCATCGGCTGCAAGACAGGGAACCGCGTCGTTCTCCACCACGCGCGACAGGATCGAGCGCAAGCCCCGCAGATGGCGTTGCCGCGCCCAGCCGACAATTGCGACGAGGCCACCGAGAGCGGCCACAGCCCCGCCGGCGAAAAGCAGCATCTGACCGCCGGGCGATCCGCCAAGAACCGCGGCGCCGACGAGACATGTTCCGGCAAGTGCCGTAAGCACATCGACCCGTGGAGCGAGCCCCAGCGCGGTGCGCGCCAGGGTGATGGCAGGTCCGGCCCGTTGAGACAAAGCGCTTCCCCGTCGGTGATTCGGTCCGGTGACTGTCGGCCGATCTTCCTTAATCCGACCTTAAATCAGCGCGCGATCACAACCAAGAGGAGAGTTCTCCTAGCACTTTTCTAGCAACGAGAGGTAGAACCCGTCGCCGTCGTCGAGCGGTGAGAACCGATATGAGCGCGGGCTGCGCCAGCCTGAGTGGCGAGAGACAAACGCCTCGATACGGTCGTCGTTCTCGCACCTGAGAAGCGAGCACGTCGCGTAGGCGAGCCGTCCGCCGGGCGCGACATGGGCGGCCGCGGCGTCGAGTACCGTGTCCTGCAAGGCGGCGAGCGCGTCCAGCCCCTCGGGCACAAGCCTCCAGCGCGCTTCGGCCTGCCGGCGCCAGGCGCCGCTGCCCGAACAGGGCGCGTCGGCCAGCACGAGATCGAAGGGCGCCTGCCCGGGGAGCATATCGGCGCCCACCATTTCCACTTCGGCGCCGGCGCGCGTCGCACGGGCCGGCAGGTCCGCCATCCGACGAGGCTCGGCGTCATGGGCCGTCACACGCCAGCCGAGGGCGGCGAGCGCGAGCGTCTTGCCGCCGCCGCCGGCGCAATAGTCGAGGGCGCGGCCCCGCCCTGTCGGAGCGCCGAGCGCTTCGACCACCGCCTGAGAGGAGGCGTCCTGCAAGTCCACGAGGCCGGAGAGCCAGGCGCGCGACCGGCGGATCGCCCGTGCGTTTTCGGTCACCTCGAGCGCTGTCGACGCGAGAGGATGGGGGACCGCGACGACGCCGTCCTCCAGAAGAGTGGCCCTCGCCGTTTCGCGGTCGGTCCGCGCTGCATTGACGCGCAGGAATACCGGCGCGCGGGTCTTCAGGGCCTCCATCACCGGTTCGAGGTCTTCCCCGAGGCTGCGCACGAGTTCACCTTCCAGCCATGCCGGGTAGTCGAGCCGGACGGGGCGTGGCCAGTCGGCCTCGGGCGGCGGCGTGTGAGCCGCTTCCTCCGATGTGAGCGGCGCGGGCGCGTAGCCCTCTCCGGTGAAGACTTCGGCCGGATCACGGCCCGCAGCGCGGAGCGCGCCGATCATCAGCGCCCGCCCGTCCTCGCCGCCGCCCAGAACGCCGAAGCTGGAGCGGTGTCGGAGGGCGTCGAAGACATGGTCGCGGATCGCCGCGCGATCCTTGGAGCCGGCGAAGCGGTTGCCACGCGCCCAGGTGGTGAGTGCCTGTTCGGCGGGGGCGCCGCCCGAGATGCGGTCGAGCAGTTCGATGGCCGCGGCAATCCGGGCGGCGGGCGTCACGTGGCCCTATCCCGTCCGGTAGTTCGGCGATTCCCGGGTGATCTGGATGTCGTGCACATGGCTTTCCTTGAGGCCGGCCCCGGTGATCCGCACGAACCTGCAGCCCGACCGCATGTCTTCGACCGTCGCCGAGCCGGTGTAGCCCATGGCCGCACGCAAGCCCCCCACGAGCTGGTGGATGACCGTACCCGCGGACCCCTTGTAGGGCACCTGACCCTCGATGCCCTCGGGAACGAGCTTGTCGGAGGCCGCGTCCTTCTGGAAATACCGGTCCGCCGAGCCCCGCGCCATGGCCGCGAGCGAACCCATGCCGCGGTAGGCCTTGAACGACCGGCCCTGATAGAGAATGACCTCACCGGGGCTTTCGTCGGTCCCCGCCAGCATCGAGCCGATCATGGCGCAGGAGGCCCCGGCGGCGATGGCCTTGGCAAAATCGCCCGAAAGCTTGATACCGCCATCGGCGATGACCGGCACGTCGCCGGCGGCCGCGGCGCAGTCCATGATCGCCGTGAGTTGCGGCACGCCCACGCCCGCGACCATGCGGGTGGTGCAGATCGAGCCCGGGCCGATCCCGACCTTCACGGCGTCGGCGCCCGCGTCGATGAGCGCGCGGGTCGCCTCCGCGGTTGCGACGTTGCCGGCGATGATCTGCACTTCGTTCGAGAGGGTCTTGGCGCGGCGGACCGCCTCCGCCACGGCCGAGGAATGGCCATGGGCGGTGTCGATCACGATGATGTCGACCCCCGCGTCGACGAGTTGTTCGGAGCGCTCGAAGCCCGCATCGCCGACGGTCGAGGCGGCCGCGACCCTCAGCCGCCCGAGGTGGTCCATGCACGCGGCCGGGTTCAGCACCGCCTGCTGGCTGTCTTTCAGCGTGAGAAGCCCGGTGAGCTTGCCCGCCCTGTCGGTCACAAGGAGCTTTTCGATGCGCCGCGCCTTCATCAGGCTCTTGGCCTCGTCGAGGTCGGCCGGCTCGGTGAGCACGGCGAGGTTGTCGGCGGTCATCATCACCCGCACCGGCGTCGCGTCGTCCTCGGCGAACCGCATGTCGCGGTTCGTCACGATGCCGACGAGCCGTCCGCCCTCCTCGACCACCGGGAAGCCCGTGACGCGGTAGCGTTCCTGCAGCGCCTTGGCGTCGGCGAGCGTCTGGTCGGGGGTCAGCGTGATCGGGTTGTAGACGATGCCGGAGACGAAGCGTTTCACGCGGCGCACTTCCTTCGCCTGAACCTCGAGGTCGAGATTGCGGTGGATCACCCCGATTCCGCCCCACTGCGCCATGGTGATCGCCATGTGGCTTTCCGTGACGGTATCCATCGCCGATGAGATGAGGGGGATGTTCATCTCGATGTCCCGCGTCAGCCGGGTGCGCGTATCCGCGGTCGATGGCAGCACGCTGCTCGCGGCGGGCTCGAGAAGAACGTCGTCGAAGGTAAGTGCCTCGCGAATCGTCATCCACTACTCCTTGGCGACGTGTCCGATTGGCGGTTTCCTATCGCATGGCCGGGAGCCGGCGGAAAGTGCAATTGTCGCGAAGCGCGAAAGGCGCGCGAACCGGGGCCGGGACGGCGCCGGTGCTTTTCGGCGGCGCTCAGTGGGGCGCGACGGTGATGTTCTTGGCGTCCGGGAACAGAAGAGACACGCCGTCCTTGAAGACATGGACCTTCGAGGGCTCGGCGGTAAGCCGCACGATCTGGCCGCGCTTGTCCTTGTGGATGCCGTGGAGCTTGGCGATCACGGGGTCGTGGTCGCCGCTCGGCTGGAAGTAGAGCAGCGTCACCTCGCCAAGCGCCTCGGTGATGTTCACCTCGCCTTCGTAGATGTAGCTGTCCTCCCCGGCCGAGACGAAGTCCTCGGGCCGGACACCGACACGGACCGACGCGCCCATGAGATCGTCCGACGACGGTATGTCGGAGACCGCCGTTCCGCCCTCGTTGAGCGCGACCGTGGTCTGTTCGCCGGTACCGGTGATCTTGCCCTTGAGAAGGTTCATCGCCGGAGAGCCGATGAACTGGGCGACGAATTCGTTCTCGGGCCGTTCGTAGAGGTCGAGCGGGGCGCCGACCTGGGCGATGCCGCCGCCGGCGAGCACGACGATCCTCGTGGCCAGCGTCATTGCCTCGACCTGATCGTGGGTGACGTAGACCATCGTCGAGTCGGGCATCGCCTCCTTCAACTGGGCGATCTCGATGCGGGTGGCCACACGGAGCGCCGCGTCGAGGTTCGAGAGCGGCTCGTCGAACAGATAGACCTTGGGGTCGCGCACGATCGACCGGCCGATGGCGACCCGCTGGCGCTGCCCGCCCGAGAGGGCTTTCGGAAGCCGGTCGAGAAGACTGCCGAGCTGCAGCTTGTTCGCCGCGGCGTTCACCGCCTCCTTGATCTCCGCATCGGATTTCTTGGCGATGCGCAAGGAAAAGGCCATGTTGTCGTAGACCGTCATGTGCGGGTAGAGCGCGTAGGACTGGAACACCATGGCGATGCCGCGCTGCGAGGGCGGCATGTCGTTCACGACGGTGCCGTCGATCTCCAGAGTGCCGCCTGTGATCTTCTCGAGCCCCGCGATCATCCGCAGGAGGGTCGACTTCCCGCACCCCGATGGGCCGACGAAGACGATGAGTTCGCCCTGCTTGATATCGAGGTCGATATGCTTGAGAACGTCGACGCTGCCGTAGGATTTGGCGACGTCCTTGAGTTTGAGTTCTGCCATGGTGTCCTCCCCCGCTTTCCGGTTCTTATGTCTGGGCGATCGCGAAAGCCGCCTGCCAGGGCGGCAACACGAAACCGTCGACGGTTTCTCTCAATTCGAAGGGCGCCCCCCGATCGGGCCGCCATGAGCCTTCCGGCCACACGATGCGTCGCTCGCCGGGCGACAGGTTGAACGCGCAGAAAAGCCTCTCGCCGTCATGATCGCGGATGAAGGCAAGAAAGTCGTCGGTTGCCTCGACGACCTCGAATCCGCCCTTCAGCAACGTCCTGTGGGCCCTGCGGAACGCGACCATCGCGCGGTAGAACGACAGGGTCGATGCGGACTCCCGGTCCTGCAGATCGACCGCCTGCTCGAGATGCTCCACCGCGACCGGCAGCCAGGGTTTGGCGTCGCTGAACCCTCCGTTGGTCTTGTCGTGGCTCCAGGGCATCGGTGTGCGGCATCCGTCGCGGCCCCGAAAGCGCGGCCAGAACCGGATGCCGTACGGATCCTGAAGGTCCTCGTAGGCGACATATGCCTCGGTAAGGCCAAGCTCCTCGCCCTGATAGAGACAGACGGTGCCGCGAAGCGACATCAGTAGGGCGGCATAGCACTTCTGAGCGGCCCGAGGCAGGTTCCAGCGGCTGGCATGGCGCGCGACATCGTGGTTCGAATAGGCCCAGCAGGCCCAGCCGGCGCCCGGCTCGGCGGCGCGTGTCATCACGTCGGCCAGCCAGGTGCCGCTCGGGTAGACGTTCGACAGCAGATCGAAATCATAACACATGTGCAGCCGTTCGTGTCCGGCGGTATAGGCCGCCTGCACTTCCGGCCCGCGCTGGCTCTCACCCACCTCGCCCACCGAGGTGATCGCCTCGAATTCGTCGCAGACCGACCTGAACCGCTTCAGGAAATCGAGGTTTTCCGGCTGGGTCTTGTCGTAGAGATGGTCCTGGAAGTTGTACGGGTTCACCGATGGCGCGATCTTGTCGTTGCGCGCCTCCTGTTCGAGGGCAGGATTGTCCCTGAGTTCGTCGTCATGGAAGTAGAAGTTCACCGTGTCGAGGCGGAATCCGTCGACACCGCGTTCGAGCCAGTAGCGCACCATGTCGAGCAGTGCGTCCTGCACTTCATCGCAATGGAAGTTCAGGTCGGGTTGTTCGGTGAGGAAGTTATGCAGGTAATACTGCATTCTCTGGCCGTCCCACTCCCACGCCGATCCGCCGAAGATCGACAGCCAGTTGTTGGGCGGAGTCCCGTCAGGCCTCGGGTCGGCCCAGACGTACCAGTCTGCCTTCGTGTTGTCGCGAGACGAGCGGCTCTCCTTGAACCAGGGGTGCTGATCCGAGGTGTGCGACAGCACGAGGTCGATGATGATCCTGATTCCCAGGCCATGGGCCCGCTCGACGAGTGCGTCGAAATCACCGAGCGTGCCGAACATCGGGTCGACATCGCGGTAGTCGGAGACGTCGTAGCCGAAATCCTTCATCGGCGAGCGGAAGAACGGCGAGACCCAGATCGCATCGACGTCGAGCGAAGCGAGATGGGGCAGCCGGTGGATGATGCCGGCGATATCGCCGATGCCGTCGTCGTTGGAATCCTGGAACGACCGCGGATAGACCTGATAGATGACCGCACCCCGCCACCAGTCCGGATCGGAGGCAAGCCTCGCCTCCTGCCGGGGTTCGATCTCGGCATAACTCATCCGCCGGTCCCTCTACTTCACCGAGCCGGCCAAGAGGCCGCGCACGAGGAAGCGCTGCATCGCGAAGAACACGACAAGCGGCACCGCGATCATCACGAAGGCCGCCGCGGCGAGGATGTGCCATTCGCCCCCGCGTGATCCGAGAAGGTTGGTGACCACGAAGCGGGTCATCACGGTACTCTCGGTATCGGCGGGCAGGAAGACGGAAGCCACCAGGAGATCGTTCCACGTCCAGAGGAACTGGAAGATCGCGAAGGACGCGAGCGCGGGGAACGACAGGGGCAGGATGATCTTCACGAAGATCTGGAAATCCGTGGCCCCGTCGACCTTGGCGTTCTCGATGATGTCTCTGGGCAGGCCGACCATGTAGTTGCGCAGGAGATAGACCGCGAGCGGCAGCCCGAAACCGGTATGTGCGAGCCAGATCCCGAGGAAGCTCTTCTCGATGCCGATCCAGCCATGGATGATGGTCAGCGGCACGAAGGCGAGTTGCAATGGCACCACCAGCAGGCCCACCACCACCGCGATGAGAAAGCCGCGTCCGGGAAAGTCCATCCATGCCAGTGCGTAGGCCGCGAACGCGGCGATCACGATCGGGATCACCGTCGCGGGAATGGCGACCGTCATCGTGTTGATGAACGGCCCGAACAGCGCTTCGTCCGAGAACAGCATCTCGTCGAGTCTCTGGCCCACGGAGCGCGCCTCGGCGCGCTCCTCGGCGTCCATGTCGGTGAGCACCTCGGCATAGTTCTGAACGGTCAGTTGCGGCGGGGCGACGAGAGCCATCGGCAGGGTGAGGGCGTCGTCGAAGGGCTCGGGCGAAGACGCGACCAGCGTGCCGTCGGGCTCGACCGTGACGGTGACGCCGCCGCGGGTTTCAACGGTTTCTCCGGGGTCGAGGTTCGGTCCGCGCAGGCGGGAGGCTCCGAATGCGGCGACACGACGCCGGTCGAGCACGTCCGCGGGAAGGTTCTCCTGCGCCCATTCGGTATCGAAGACATTCGTCTCCAGACGCCACAGATCGCCGTCCAGCACCTGCGCATCGGTCGGAACCTCGACCGAGATGTTCTGCGGAGAGCCCTGCAACGCCATCCACCACCCGGTCTGGGAGATCGCGTCCTGGTCGCGCAGGGAGGTCAACAGCAAGCCGAGGGTGGGCACGATCCAGATGATGACGAGCAGAAGGGTCGTGATGTGAGTTGCGAGTCCGAGGCCTGATTTCTGGCCGGCGATGTTGTCCATGTCGCTCTCCTTCCGCTCAGCGCACTTCCGCGCGTGCCTGCCGGATGTTCCAGACCATCACCGGCAGAACGAGCACCATGATCACCACCGAGATCGCCGTGGCGAACCCGTAATTGCCGCTGTCGAAATACCGCATCATCTGGGTCGGCAGGATCTCGAGGTTGCGGTACTGGCTGCCCATCGCAGCGACGATGTCGTAGACCTTCAGCACGAGGATCGTGATCGTCGTCCATACGACGAGAATCGTGGGCATGATCTGCGGCACCTTGATCTTGAAGAAGATCTGGAACGGGTTCGCCCCGTCGATGATGGCCGCCTCGATCGTCTCCTCGGGCACACCGCGCAGGGCGGCCGAAAGAATGACCATGGCAAAACCGGTCTGGATCCAGATCAGCACCACCATGAGCAGGAAGCTGTCGGTGATCCGCCCCGTTATCAGGGTCACGCCTTCGTCGGCCCCGAACAATCCGCGGATCGCGTTGACCACGCCGATCTCGATGTCGGGATGATAGACGAAGGACCAGATCAGCGATGCGCCCACGAAACTGATCGCCATGGGCATGAAGATCAGCGATTTCGCGATATTGCCCCAGGACAGCCGGTCGGTCAGTTGCGCCGCCAGCAAGCCGAAGAACGTCGAGGCGGCGGGCACCACGAGCACCCAGAGCATGTTGTTCAGAAGCGCGACGCGAAACGTCTGGTTCTGGAAGATTTCGGAGTAGTTCCGGTACCACCCGCCGTCGGCCGCCACCCCGGAGGTGAGCGACAGCCACAACGAGTAGAACACCGGCACAACGAGATAGAGGCCGAGGGCGAAGGCGGCCGGAAACACGAAAAGCCAGGGCCGGATCATGTTGGCCCGGTTTATGTTGACCCCTGCCCGTTCGCCCCTTGCCGGGAAAAGAACGTTGTCGAGCACATAGTTGGAGATCCAGAAGTAGGCGAACATCCCGCCCACTCCGATGAGGATCGTAATGATCCCCGAAACGATCACCGAGTCGAGCATGGTCTCCTCCCTATCCCCTGTCGGTGCGACGCGGCACCCGTGCCCCTGCCGGGTTCGACCCGGTCCGTTCCGGCCACGAGAGCCGGAGGGGCGTTCTGGTCTTCGAGGGTCCGGCCGCGTCGGCGGCCGGACCGGTGTGCACTGGCGCGCACTCTACTTGATGGCGTCCCACGCGCTCTGGATCTCGGCGGCTTCAGCCGGCGCATTGCCGGTCCGCATGTATTCGACCATGCCCGTCCAGAATGCGCCCGCACCGATTTCGGAGGGCATCAGGTCGGAGGCGTCGAAGCGGAACGACGTCGCCTCCAGAAGGATTTCGCCCATCCCTTTCAGCGTCTCGTCGGCATAGAGCTCGGTGTTGACGCCCTTGTGAGGGGTCAGAAAGCCCGACTGCGCCATCCAGATCTCATGGGAGATCGGCGCTTTCATGAACTCGATGAAGGCGCGGGCGGCCTCGTTGTCGTCGGTGATCGCCCAGACGGTTCCTGCGCCGAGCACCGGGCTGCCGAGATCCTCCTGCGCGAAAGCCGGGAAGTAGAAGAAGTCGAACTCCGCGTCTTCGGGAAAGAACGTTGGAATGAACGACGCCTGACGGTGCATCAGGCACTGGGGCGGCAATTCGAACACGCCGTCAGGCGAATCGCGGAAGTCGGTCTGCACGACTTCGGCCGGGGACATGCCGGTGAAGTTCTCGTTCTGCGCGAAGGATCCGAAAATTTCCATCGCGCTCACGACCGCCGGGTCGTCGAAGGGAATTTCGTTGGCGACCCACGCATCGTAGGTCTCCAGCGGCTGGGTGCGAAGCATGATGTCCTCGACCCAGTCGGTCGCCGGCCAGCCGGTCGCGCCGCCAGAGCCGAGCCCGATGCACCAGGGCGTGAACCCGTCCTGCACCGCTTGTTCCGAAAGCGCGATCAGCTCCTCCATCGAGGTCGGGATATCGTAGCCGAGCTCCTCGAAAACCGGTGGCGAGTACCAGACAAGCGACTTCACATCGACCTTGTAGAAAAACCCGTTCAGCGCCTCTTCGCCGGCCTGCTCGTTATGCGAGGTCGCCAGGGCAACCCAGGAATCGCCGGCGGCGTAGTTCTCGCGAATCCACTCTTCGGTATCTTCCGAGAGCGGGGCGACATCGCCTGACGCCGCGAGGTCCGCGAGGAGACCCGGCTGCGGGATGACCGCCATGTTCGGAAGCCCTCCGGTCTGCGACGCCCGCCGGATCTCGCTTTCGAAACTGTCGGAGCCGGAATATTCCACCACCGCTCCCGTCGCGTCCTCGAAATATGCGATGACGGTGTCCACGAGGTCCTTGTCGCTGCCGATCCAGGGGCCGGTGATCGTCAGTTCCTGCCCCGAGAGGTCGAATTCGGACGCGAACGCCTCGAGACTCTCCCAGTTGAAGTCGCCCTCGCCGGGCGTGAAGACAAGATCTTGAGCCAGCGCGCCGCCGGCCGAAAGGGCAACTGCCGCTGACGCGGCGAGAAATGTGTGTCGCATGGGTATCCTCCCGATAATCCCAAGGCGGTCGTTGCCGCCCATTTTTCCGCCCGCGCCTTCGGCTGAATCCGGCCAAAGCGCTTTGGACAGGGTGACCCTCGCCCAGAGCGGCAAGCCTGTCAATCCGCTTGTAATGGTTGACGTTAGCGCCCACACCAGTGCTTCGGAAGGCGGCATGCGTTTGACGCGGTGGAAGATCGCCGTCTAAGGTCGCCGCCGTCGCAAGCGCTCTGGATGCACGGGATATTGGCCAAGACTCTCAAAGATCTCGCTGCCGAACTGGGCTTGTCGCAAACGACCGTGAGCCGTGCGATAAACGGCTTTCCGGAAGTAAAGGAGGCCACCCGTCGCCGTGTGGTGGCTGCCGCCGAGCGGATGAATTACCGCCCCTCGGCGCGCGCCAGATCGCTTGCCACCGGTCGCACGATGACCGTCGCGCATATCCTCACCCTGTCCGACCGCCACGAGATGATGAACCCGGTCCACGGCGACTTCATCGCGGGAGCGAGCGAAACCTACCAGGCCGCAGGCTATCACATCCGCCTCGAGGTGGTCGCCGATTCCGACCAGGAGCGCGTCTTCCGAAACATCGCCGCGGAGCGGTCCGCGGACGGCGTCCTGCTGCAGGCCCCGCTCACCGGGGACCGGAGGATTCCGCTCCTGTCGGAAATCGGGCTTCCCTTCGTCGTCCACGGCCGCGCCTCGTTCGGTGACGACGCCGCCTATTCCTGGGTCGACGTGAACAACCGCAAGGCCTTCCGCGCCGCGACCCACCGGCTCGTCGGGCTGGGACACCGGCGCATCGCCCTCGTCAACGGACTGGGAGCGCTGGACTTCGCCCGCCGCCGCCGGGAGGGGTACCAGACCGCTCTCGACGAGGCCGGTGTCGCGGTGCGGCCGGATTACATCGTCGAGGGCGAGATGACCGAAAGCCACGGTTATGAGACCGCCCGCCGGATGCTCGTTCTGCCCGAGCCGCCCACTGCGATGCTCGCGGCCTCGATCATATCGGCCCTCGGCATCGCCCGGGCGGCCGCCGAGGCGGGCCTCATCCTCGGCCGTGACCTTTCGCTCATCACCCACGATGACGACCTCTCCTATCTCCGGAACGGCGGCGACATGCCGGTCTTCGCGGCCACCCGTTCGTCCGTGCGCGCGGCGGGGCGGATCGCGGCGGAATTGCTGATCGGGCAGATCAGGGGCGAGCCGGGCCCTCCCCCGCACCGCCTTCTCGAGGCGGAGCTTGTCGACGGGCCCTCCATCGGCCCCTGCCCCGATCACGTGTTTCAACGGAAGGCGACCCAGACAGCATGACCCGTTTCACCTGCAGTCGGCACGATTTTCCCGACGACTTCCTCTTCGGCGTGGCGACGTCGAGTTACCAGATAGAGGGTCACGGCTTCGGCGGTGCCGGCCCGACCCATTGGGACAGTTTCTCCGCCACGCCCGGCAACGTGGTGCGGGCGGAGAACGGCGACCGGGCATGCGACCACTACCACCGCTGGGAGGAGGACCTCGACCTCGTCCGCGACGCAGGGCTGGACGTCTACCGATTTTCGACGAGCTGGGCGCGCGTTCTGCCCGAAGGGCGCGGCGCGGTGAACGCCGACGGGCTCGACTTCTACGACCGGCTCGTCGATGGGATGCTCGAACGGGGTCTGAAGCCCGCCGCTACCCTCTATCACTGGGAACTGCCTTCGCAGCTCGCCGACCTCGGCGGCTGGCGCAACCGCGATATCGCCGGCTGGTTCGCCGACTTCACCGAGATCATGATGGGCCGGATCGGCGACCGGGTCTGGTCCGCTGCCCCGGTCAATGAGCCCTGGTGCGTGGGCTGGCTCAGCCATTTTCTCGGCCAGCACGCGCCCGGCCTGCGCGACATCCGCGCGACCGCGCGGGCGATGCACCATGTCCTTCTCGCCCATGGCCGGTCCATCGAGGTGATGCGGGGGCTGGGCATGAGCAATCTCGGCGCCGTCGTGAACAACGAATGGGCCGACCCCGCGGACGGCTCGGACGCGGCCGGACAAGCCGCCGACCTCTACGACGGCTACTACAATCGCTTCTTCTTGTCCGGCATGTTTCATGGGCGTTACCCCGAGAACGTCCTCGATGGGCTCGGCCCGCACCTTCCCCCGGGCTGGGAAGACGACTTCGCCACCATCGGCGCGCCGGTCGACTGGGTCGGACTCAATTACTACACCCGCAAGCTCATCGCCCCCTCGGATGGTCCCTGGCCGTCCCACACCGAGGTCGAGGGGCCGCTTGCGAAGACCCAGATGGGCTGGGAGATCTACCCCGAAGGTCTCGGCAGGTTTCTCCGCCGCATCGGCACAGAGTACTCCGGCGACCTGCCGATCTACGTCACCGAGAACGGCATGGCCAACCCCGATGCGGTTTCCGGCGGCACGGTCGCGGATGATGCGCGGATCGACTATATCGACACACATCTCGCCGAAGTGCGCGGAGCGATCGCCGATGGAGTGCCTGTGAAGGGCTATTTCGTCTGGTCCCTGATGGACAATTACGAATGGTCGCTCGGCTACGAAAAGCGCTTCGGCCTCGTCCATGTCGACTTCGACACCTTGAAGCGCACGCCGAAAGCGTCCTATCACGCGCTGGCCAGCATGCTGGGCAGCCGCGACTGACATGACCCCGACGACATCTCCGGACCTCGTTGTCGCCGATATCGGCGGCACGAACACCCGCGTCGCGCTGGCCTCGGGCGAGATCCTGAGAGCCGACACGATCCGGCGCTACCGCAACGAGACCTACCCGGGGCTCGAAAGCATCCTGCGTGAATTCGTGAAGGAAACCGCGCCCGGGGTGGTGGCGGGTGCCTGCGTCGCCGTCGCGGGACCGGTGCGCGACGGGCGCGCGGCACTCACAAACCGCGACTGGACGATCGACGCGGGGACCGTGTCCCGCCCCACCGGCGCCGGCACCGTGGCCGTGCTCAACGACCTGCAGGCGCAGGGTCATGCCATTGGCCGGATCGCGCCGGAAAACCTCCGCGAGATCGTTGCCGCGCCTGCGCCGGACGACGGTGACAAGCTCGTCATCGGGGTCGGCACCGGGTTCAACTGCGCCCCGGTCTACCAGCTCGGGCCCCAGCGGCTGGTTTCGCCCGCCGAAGCCGGGCACGCCAACATGCCGATCCGGACCGAGGCGGACCTAGAACTGCTGCGCTTCGTCGAGACCGCCCACGGTTTTCCCGCGATCGAGGACGTGCTTTCGGGCCGCGGCCTCGAACGCATCTACGCCTGGCTCGGCAGTCGCGCGGGCGACCCTGCGGAACTCGGCTCGGCCGAGATCATGGTGCGCTGCGCGGACGGGAGCGACCCACGGGCGACCGAGGCGGCGCGGACCTTCGTGCGCATTCTCGGCACGGTCGCAGGCAACCTCGCGCTGATTCATCTGCCCTTCGGCGGGATCTTCCTTGTCGGCGGCGTATCGCGGGCCTTCACGCCCTACTACGAACCCTTCGGTTTTCAAGCCGCCTTCACCGACAAGGGCCGATTTGCAGGCTTCATGCAGAACTTCCGCGTGACCGTCGTGGAAGACGATTTCGCTGCCCTTTCGGGCTGCGCGGCGCATCTGTCGCGGATTCTGGGATCGAAAACGGCCTCCCCGTAACCGCGCCTTAACCTGGCCGGACCTAGACCCTGCGCCAAGATGGCGGCGGAGGACTTGGCGGGATGACGTTCACGACCCTTGCTCGGCGGAGAGCGGCCCGGTGACACGGCGCCACGAGCTTCCCGAGAAACTCGATACGGCAGCGGTGCCCGGCCTCATCGCGGCACTTCGCGAGTCCCAGGGCGCGAACCTCGCACTCGACGCGACGGTTCTCACCCAGGTCGGCGGGCTCGCCGTACAGGCCATCATCGTGGCAGCGAACGATTGGCAGGACGCCGGCCACAGCCTGACGCTCGAGCACGTGTCTGATGAGGTGCGCGAGCAATTGCGGCTCCTCGGCACCGCCCCCGACGTTCTCACCGAAGGAGATATTCGATGAGCATCTCGGTTCTCGCGGTGGATGACAGCCGCACCATGCGCGACATGCTTCGCCTCGCGCTGGTGGAATCGGGCATGACGGCCCATCTCGCCGAAGACGGCCGGCACGGCCTCGAAGTGCTCGACGGGCTCGAGCCCGACGCGATCATCACCGACATCAACATGCCGCGACTCGACGGCTTCGGGTTCATCGACGCGGTTCGCGGCATTGACCGGTTGCGCAACACTCCCATTCTCGTTCTGACGACCGAGAGTGCGGAAGACCTCAAGGCGAAGGCCCGTCGCGCCGGGGCGACGGGCTGGATCGTGAAGCCCTTCGACCCCGAAAAGCTCGTGCGCGCGCTGCGCATGGTGACCGGGTAGGAAACCGCCATGACAGACCCCATGCAGGAAATCCGCGCGTCGTTCTTCGTCGAATGCGAGGAACTTCTCGAGGCGCTGCAGGACGGCCTGCAGACGATGTCGGATGGCTCTGCCGAAACAGAGACAATCAATGTCGTCTTCCGCGCGGTGCACTCCATCAAGGGCGGTGCGGGTGCGTTCGGGCTGGATGAGCTGGTGAGGTTCGCCCACAAGTTCGAGAATGCGCTCGACGCGGTCCGCGCGGGCGAACTCACCGTGGACGATGCTCTGGTGAGCTTTTTCTACAGGTGCGGCGACATCCTGTCAGACCTTGTGCGCAGCGCGCGGGACGAGGAGGCGCTCGATCCCGCAACCATCGAACCGGTACTTGAAGAACTGCTCAAGCTGACAGGAGATGAAGGCGATGAGGTCGAGGACACGATCGAATTCACGCCGACCGCACTCTCTCTCGACCTCGACGGAGTAGACGGCCTCGCCGGCGCCGGGGACGACATGTGGGACCTTGCGTTGCCGGGCGACCTTCCCGCCCTCGACGCCGTTTCTTCCACGGACAGCGACGCGTCGCATGGGACGCCCATCGACGAAAGGAACGAGACGACCTTCCGGATCGTCTTCTCGCCCGAACCCGAGCTCTATTCGGGGGGGAACGAACCGCTCTTTCTGTTCCGTCTTCTGGCGGACCTCGGAGAACTGACGGCGAGTGTCGAAGCCGGCTCGACCCTGCCCGCGCTGGATGAACTGCGCGTGAATGATGCCCTTCTGACATGGACCATGACGCTGCGCGCGCAAGTCGACAGGTCGGCGGTCGCCGAGATATTCGAGTTCGTCGAAGGGCTCTGCCAGCTCGAGATCACGGATACCTCGGATGACATTCCGGTCCCACAGGCAGTTGCACGGGCGCCTGTCGCGGACTCCGTGCCTGCCGTCGCACCGGCGGAAACCCCGTGTGCTCCCGGCGAGATTCCGGTTGATTCAGATCCCGAAGATTCCGCGCCGCCGGCCGCCGAAGAGCCGCCTCCCAAACCTGCCGAAAGTGCGGCCGCGACCGCCTCGCCGACGGCGCGCATGGCCTCGAAATCCCCGACGGTTCGGGTCGACCTCGAGCGGATCGACCGACTGGTCAACCTGGTCGGCGAACTCGTCATCAACCAGGCGATGCTGGCCCAGTCGGTGACGGAGGCCGGACTGCCGACCAATTCCCCGGTCTCGAACGGGCTCGACGACCTCCAGCACCTCACAAGGAACATCCAGGAAAGCGTGATGATGATTCGCGCCCAACCGGTCAAATCGCTGTTCCAGCGCATGGGCCGGATCGTCCGCGAAGCATCGACCGCGGTGATGAAGAACGCCCGCCTCGTGACCGATGGCGAAGCGACCGAAATCGACAAGACAGTCATCGAACGCCTGTCGGACCCGCTGACGCACATGATCCGCAACGCGGTGGATCACGGGCTGGAAAGCCCGACCGACCGCGAGGCGGCGGGCAAGCCGGAGCGAGGAACGGTCAGGCTCACTGCCGGCCACCGCTCGGGTCGGGTGGTGATCGAGGTGTCCGACGACGGCGGCGGCATCAATCGGGCGCGGGTTCAGGCGCTGGCGGAAGAAAAGGGGCTCATTCCCCCCGGACAGGCGCTCAGCGACCAGGAGATCGACAACCTGCTGTTTCTGCCGGGGTTCTCCACAGCTCAGGAAGTGTCGGACCTGTCGGGTCGGGGGGTCGGAATGGATGTTGTCAAGAGTTCGATCAGTTCGCTGGGCGGGCGGATCGCCATTGCGTCGACACCCGGCAAGGGCACGAGTTTCTCGATCAGCCTGCCGCTCACCCTCGCTGTGCTGGACGGTATGGTCGTCCGGATCGGGGAGGAGACCATGGTCGTGCCTCTCAATACCATCGCCGAAACACTGACGCTGAGCGAGAAGGACATTCGCGCTGTCGGGCCGCGCACGCGGGTCGTGCTCGTACGCGAGGCCTTCGTGCCGCTGCTCGACCTCGGGGCGGAACTCGGCTACCGGCGTCCGAGAGCAAGCTATGCGGGCTCGATCGCGCTGCTTCTCGCCCAGGAAGACGGCACCCGTGCGGTCCTCGTCGTCGACCAGATCGACGACCAGCGTCAAGTCGTGATCAAGGGGCTTCAGGACAGCTACGGCCACGTGCCCGGGGTGGCCGCGGCGACGATCCTCGGCGATGGCCAGATCGCGCTCATTCTCGATCCGTCCGATCTCATAGCGAATGCCTCTGGGCAGAGCGCGCCTGATGCGGCGCTTCGGAAAGCGGGATAGAGGACCAAGAAATGATGACTCAGGATCACGCGCCCGACAGCCAGAAGCACAACAGCGAAGTCGAACTGCTGTCGTTCCGGATCGGCACCCATGAATACTCGGTCGACATCATGTCTGTGCGCGAGATCCGCGGTTGGACAAGAGCGACGTCCCTGCCTCATGCACCCTGCTACGTGCACGGCGTCATCAATCTTCGCGGCGCAGTTCTTCCGGTGGTCGATCTCGGCCGCAGGCTCGGTCTCGAAGCGGAAGAGCCCGGCGAACGAAGCGTCATCATTGTGCTGGACCTGACGGAACGCACCGTCGGCGTCAGGGTCGATGCCGTGTCCGACATCCTGTCGATTTCGACAGAGGCCCTGCAGCCACCCCCTGAAATGCTCAGCGACGGAAGCGGCGGCTTTGTACGGGGTCTCATCATGATCGAGGACCGGATGGTGCGGGTGCTCGACCTCGAGGCGGTGCTGCCTCCGGGCACCGAGGCAGCCGCTTGAGAAGTATGGGCGATCACTTAGGGGGCGCGGCACCCACCGGCGAGATGCCTGAAGATGTCTTCGCGGCGATCTCGAAGCTGGCACATGCCGAGGCCGGCCTGATGATCCCGGCCTCGAAGCACCCGCTCGTGCAATCTCGAATCTCCCGTCGTCTGCGCGCGCTGGGAATGTCGGATTTCCATGCCTATCTCGGCCTGCTTGAATCCGAGACCGGCGGCAGTGAACGACGCAACATGATTTCCGTGCTGACCACCAACGTCTCCGCATTCTTTCGGGAGAAGCATCATTTCGACACACTCTCGGACATGGCCCCCGGCCTTCTTGATCGCGCAAGGTCCGGCGAGAAGGTTCGAATCTGGTCTGCCGGCTGCTCAAGCGGTCAGGAACCTTTCTCAATCGCGATGACGCTCCTGGAAGCCGACAGCCGGGCGGGAACCCACGATCTCCGAATTCTCGCGACCGATATCGACCCCACTATACTGGATGTCGCGCGAAAGGGCACCTTTGACGAACGCCAGATGGCCGGCGTTTCATCTCTTCTCAGAGCACGCTATTTCAACACCGCGGCGGGTGGAGCGTTCGGTGTGTCGCAAGCCCTTCGCAAGCTGATCAGCTTTCGCGAACTGAACCTTCTCGGACAATGGCCGATGAAAGGCAGGTTCGACGCAATCTTCTGCCGCAACGTGGTCATCTACTTCGATGAAGCGACCCAGGCCGCTCTCTGGTCACGGTTCCGCGATGCACTCGTAGACGACGGTCTGCTTTTTGTGGGTCATTCCGAACGGGTGCCGAACCCCTCTCTCCTCGGGTTCCGACCCAGCGGTGTGACAACCTTCACCGCGTCCGCAACCGCATCCATCCGGCCGCCGCGCGGGCCCGCACAAACCCGGAATGCCTAATCGCAGGGAAAACGGATGTCGCTTCGAGATCAGCTTCGCGTGATGGTGGTGGACGACATGTCGACCAGTCGCGGCCTCATCAACCAGGCGCTGGACGCAATGGGTGTCCGCAGCGTCGCTTCGGCCGCGGACGGGCCGAGTGCGCTACGCCTGATAGAAGCGAACCCCGTCCACCTGGTCATTTCCGACTACAACATGCCCGATATGAGCGGACTCCACCTGCTGCATGCGCTGAGGACGGCTCCGAAAACCGCGAAGGTCGGATTTCTTCTGATCACCGGCCGTGCGGACAAGGAGATCATAGACCACGGCCGGCGCCTCGGCATGAACAACTTCATAAAGAAACCGTTCCAGCCGGACGAACTGAAGAGCGCGATCGAGGCGATCGTCGGCCGTCTGTGATGGCGGCGCATCCCGGATCGAGCGTTGTCCCTCCGACAGGCGAGCAGACGCTACCGCTTGCCCACCTTCTCGGGCAATTGTCGCGGGAACTCGACAGCCTCGCCAGAATCGCGGACGACGTCCAGAACCTGACCGCCACGCTGACGGTCGGAGGCTACCTGACGGCGGAAGAGACGAGGCGCCTTCAACAGCTCGATCTCTTGACGCAGACCCTGGATGATCTCACGAAGGCCACTGGCCAACTTGTCGCGGGCGCGCCCGATTGCTGTATCGACGGTCATGCGCTCGCGTTGACCATCACCCTTTCTGATCTGCGCGCTCGTCTCACCGGCAA
>CAZPPH010000043.1:0-22182 GCA_964588375.1 uncultured Rhodobacterales bacterium
GTCTTCGGCCGGCCCACGCTCGTTCACAACATCGAGACGCTCCACTGGGTCGCGCGCATCTGCCGCGAGGGCCCCGAGGTCCTGTCGGCCACCGAGAAGAACGGCCGCAAGGGCCTTCGGTCCTATTCGGTGTCGGGGCGGGTCGCGAGGCCCGGCGTCTACCTCCTGCCGGCCGGGTCCACGATCATCGATATCGTCGAGGCGGCGGGCGGCATGGCGGAGGGCCACAGCCTCAAGGCCTACCAGCCCGGCGGCCCGTCGTCCGGCCTCTTGCCGGCAAGCCTCGACGACGTCCCGCTCGACTTCGACACGCTCCAGCCCCATGGCAGCTTCATCGGCTCGGCCGCCGTCGTCGTGCTGTCCGACAAGGACAGTGTGAAGGACGCCGCGCTCAACATGCTGCGCTTCTTCGAGGACGAAAGCTGCGGGCAATGCACCCCCTGCCGGGTGGGCTGCGAAAAGGCCGTGAAGCTCATGGAGGCGGAGACCTGGGACGGCGGGCTTCTCGAAGACCTTTGCCAGGCGATGGCCGATGCCTCGATCTGCGGGCTGGGGCAGGCGGCACCGAACCCCATCCGCCTGACGATCAAGCATTTTCCGGACGAGATCTGATCTCCGGAGCGGTTAACGCTTCCGGCTCCGCGCGGTGCCCCGCGCCCTGTCAAGGCGCCAACACCCCGTGCCATAACGGGATTTTCGCGCCGCCACCGCACGGTGCGGCAACGGTTTCGCGTGCGAAAAGCGGGGAGTCGCGGTGCGGGCACCGGTGCGGGCAGGCTTCCATCCGCCGCGCGGTGGTATTAGGTCCGTGCCTGAACGGAGGTGGCTCGCGTGGCGTTTTTCCAGAAACTGAAGGACCGGCTCTTCAAGTCGTCGTCGAAGCTCGACGAGGGCATCGACGCGATCGTCGAGGAGGGTGGCGAACTCGCGGCGGGCGAGCCCGAGCGCCCCGAAGAGGAGCCCCGGCCCGAACCGCCCGCGCCCGAGCCCGAGCCGACCCCGGTGCCGCCGGGCCCGGAGCCCGCGCCCGAACCCGCCCCGCCCGAGGAGCCCGAACCGGTCGTTCCCGAACCGCCTGAGCCCGAGCGCGTGCCCGAACCGGAGCCCCGGCCGTACCCCGAACCGCCCGACGAAACGCCGCCGCCGCGCCCCGACGAGGTGCCGCCCGCGCCCGACGAGGTGCCGGCGCCCCGACCCGCCGAGATGCCGGACAACGGCGCTCCGCTCGAAATCCCGATCGACGACACCCCCGAGATCACCGGCGATGGCGCGGAGACTTCGGGGCGTCCGGGCCTTCTGGGGCGCATGTTCGGCCGCCGCGCCGCCGAGCCGGTCATGCGCCGGGCCCTCGACGACGACATGCTCGAAAGCCTCGAGGAATTGCTCATCACCGCCGACATGGGCGTCGATACCGCGATGCGCGTGACGGCGAATCTCGCCGAGGGGCGGATGGGCCGGAAGGTCTCCACGGCAGAGATCAAGGGCTTCCTCGCCGAGGAGATCGCCCGGATCATGGAGCCGGTGGCGCGGCCGATGCCGCTCTACCCGAAAAAGCCGCAGGTGGTGCTCGTCGTCGGCGTGAACGGGTCCGGCAAGACCACGACCATCGGCAAGCTCGCCTCGCAGTTCCGCGCGGCCGGCAAGTCGGTGGTGATCGCGGCGGGCGACACGTTCCGCGCCGCCGCCGTCGAACAGCTTCAGGTCTGGGGCGACCGCGCGGGTGTGCCGGTGATGACCGCCCCCGAGGGGTCCGACCCCGCGAGCCTCGCCTTCGACGCCATGGCCCGCGCCGAGGCCGAGGGCGCCGACCTGTTGCTGATCGACACCGCGGGCCGCCTTCAGAACCGCGCCGACCTCATGGAGGAGTTGCAGAAGATCGTGCGCGTCATCCGCAAGCGCGACCCCGAGGCGCCCCACAACACATTGCTCGTGCTCGACGCGACGACGGGGCAGAACGCGCTGAGACAGGTCGAGATCTTCCAGAAGATCGCCGATGTCTCGGGCCTCGTGATGACGAAGCTCGACGGCACCGCGCGCGGCGGCGTGCTCGTGGCCCTCGCAGACCGTTTCGGCCTGCCGATCCACGCCATCGGGGTGGGCGAGCAGATCGACGACCTCGCCCCGTTCGACCCCGAGGACTTCGCCCGCGCGCTGACCGGGTCGGAGGCGTGAGCGCCGGCCCGGCCGCCGCCGGCTGAGACGGCCCCGGCATGGCGGAATGGATCACCGGGCTCGAGGGCACCGAGGCGGGCAAGACGCTCGCGATGGCACTGGCGCTCTTCGCCGCGGTCGTCCACGCGCTCTTCGGGGCGATCCAGAAGGGGCCGCGCCTCGACCCCTGGGAGAGCCGCGCGGCGATCGACATCTTCTACGGCGTCCTCGCCCTGCCGCTGGTGCTTTTCGTCGTGCCCTTCCCCGAGCCGCACATGTGGCCGATCTTCGCGGGCGTCTTTCTGGTGCACACCGGCTACAAGCTCTCCCAGGCCTCGGCCTATTCCGCGGGGGCCTATACCGTGGTCTATCCCGTGGTGCGCGGCACGGGGCCGTTCTTCACCATCATCGGGGCCTGGTTTCTCTTCGAGGAGGTGTTCACGCCGGTCCAGTGGCTCGGGGTGTTCGTGCTGATGGCCGGCATCCTGGGTCTCGCGGCCTACAATCTCGTGTTCCAGGAGGTGCAGCGCGCCACCCTGCGGCGGGCGCTGGCGCTGGCGGTGCTGACCGGGCTCTTCGTCGCGGGCTACACGACCTGGGACGCCTACGGCATCCGCGCCACGACCGACCCCTTCACCTTCATCGCCTGGTTCTTCCTGATCGACGCCTTCTTCATGCCGGTCTATGTCGCCCTCGTGCGCCGGCCGGCGGTGCGGGTCGGCGACTGGGTGCGGCTCGGGCTGCCCGGCGCGGTGCTCGCCTATCTCAGCTTCGGGTCGATCCTGCTGGCGACCCGGCTCGACAAGGTCGGCGAGGCGGCGGTCCTGCGCGAGACATCCACGGTCTTCGCCGCCGGCATCGCCTGGGTGATGTTCGGCGAGAAGGTGGGCCCGCGACGGCTGACACTCATGGCATTGATCGCGGCGGGCGCCGTGATAGTTGAGGTGGGCGGATGAGGAAAGACATGTCTGAACGCGCGATCAACCCGGCATTGAAGCAGGTCCTCGAACTGGGCCCCCCTTTGCTGTTCTTCGCAGCCTATCTCTACGTGCGCGACGAGACCTACACCCTCGGCGGGATCGATTACGACGGCTTCATCGTCGCCGCGGCCGGTTTCGTGCCGATCCTGCTTCTGTCGATGGCGATCCTGTGGAAACTGACCGGCAAGCTCTCGCGCATGCAGGTCTTCACCGCCGTGCTCGTCGTGGTCTTCGGCGGGCTCACGGTGTGGTTCAACGACGAGCGCTTCTTCAAGATGAAGACGACGATCGTCTACGGCATCTTCGCGGCGATCCTCGGGGTCGGACTTCTGCAGGGACGGTCGTATCTCGCCTGGGTGATGGCGGAATTCCTGCCGATGCGCGAGGAGGGCTGGATGATCCTCACCCGCCGCCTCGCCGCCCTCTTCGCGGTACTCGCGGTGGTCAACGAGGTGGTCTGGCGCACCATGTCGACCGACGCCTGGGTGAAGATCGAGACCTTCGGCTTCCCGCTCGCGCTGTTTCTGTTCCTCTGGCTGCAGATCGTGGGCCTGCAGAAATACCTCATCGAGCCCGAGAAAAAGTAGCCGCGGCGTCAGGGGGCGTTGCCCCCGGCCCGTGCGGGCCTCCCCCAGGATATTTCAAGGCCAATGATGACGGGCCCCGGGTTCCTCATCGGCCCGGAAATATCCTCGGGGGGCTCGCCGGAGGCGAGCGGGGGCCGAAAGCCCCCTCCGCCGGTGCGGGTCAATCGGCATCCTCGAACTTGCCGAACAGAATCTCCTGTGCCGCCTTCGTGGGCGGGGCGCCGCCGGCGTGCTCGGCCGCCACCGCCATGCCCCGTTCCACGGCGGGCCGGGCCGAGACGCGGTCGAGCCAGGCGGCGAGGTTCGGCTTGTCGTCGAGGGTCTGTTCCTGCCGCTCCCAGCCCTTCACCCAGGGCCAGAGCGCCATGTCGGCGATGGAATACTCGCCCGCCACGAACTCGCGGCCCTCAAGCCGCTTGTCGAGCACGCCGTAGAGGCGGCCGACTTCGCGGCGGTAACGCTCCTGGGCGTAGGGCAGCACCCGGGGCGGGTCCATCGTCGGGGCGTACTTGATGAAATGGTGGGCCTGGCCGGCCATCGGCCCGACGCCGCCCATCTGCCACATCAGCCATTCCTCCACGGCGATGCGGGCCCGCTCGTCCGCCCCGTAAAACCTGCCGGTCTTGCGGGCGAGGTACTGCAGGATGGCGCCGGACTCGAAGACGGAGACCGGCGCGCCGCCGGGACCGTCGGGGTCTACGATGGCGGGCATGCGGTTGTTGGGCGAGATCGCGAGGAAGGCGGGGTCGAACTGGTCGCCCGCGCCGATGTCGACGAGATGCACCTCGTAGGGCAGGCCCATCTCCTCGAGTGCGATGGAAATCTTGTGGCCGTTGGGCGTGGGCCAGTAATGAAGCTCGATCGGGTCTGCCACGTTGGTCTCCGGTGTTGACTGCCTCTTTTAGGATGGCACGCCGGAGGGGCCTGACAAGGGGGCGGGCCGCAGCCGGGCGAGGGCCGCCTCCAGCGCGCCGCGCCGTGCGCCGTCGGGCAGACGCGCCGCGAGGAGCGGCAGCGGCATGCGCTCCGGCGCGCGCAGAAGGGCGCGGTGGAGGTCGAACATCCCCGCACGCATGTAAGCCGACCAGTGACAGACACGGCCCTCGGGGCGGGGGATGGCAAAGCCCATCTCCCCCAGCGCCTCGCGGGAGGCGGGGTCGTCGATGCGGATGTCGAGCCAGTTCGGCCCGCGCAACCCCAGGCCCGCCGAGAGGGCGGGGTCGAAGGGCCGGTGAGGCCCGACGAAGCCGCGAAGGAGCGCGTCGAAGAGGTCGTTCTCGCGGGTCGTGACATTGACGACCTCCGCCGTCCGTCCGGCGGGCGTGTCGAGGGCGGCGCGGGCGCGGGAGCGGAATTCGGCGGCGTGAAGCAGCACCATCCGGCCGACGGTGCTCCGGGGCAGCGCGGGCAGCGCGCCCAAGGCGACGCGTGCGCCGAGGGAATGGGCGAGCACGTGCACCGGGCGGCCCGCTGCCCCGGCCCGGCCCACGAGCGCGCCGAGCGCGACGGCCGCCCTGTCGGCCGCGCGGACGGCCTGCCAGATCGTGCCCGTGGCGCGCCAGCCGAAGGCGATGCACAGACCCTCGGAGGCGGTCGTGCCGGTGAACCCCATCGCCCGTGGCCAGGAGAGACAGCGCCGGGGCCGATCCGCCGAGGGAGCGAGGGCCAGGATGGAGCTATGCGGGCAACGCCCCGGGACGCCGGGCGCGTATTTGTAGCCGTGGATCATCACCATCACCGGGGCGTCGGGAGGCAGATCGCGAAGGGCGGAGGCCAGGGCGGGACCGGCGTCGGACCGGTCGGCGCCGACCGGTCGTCCGTCTTCCGCGTCGACCCGCAGGAGGGGCATGAAACGCTCCACTACATCTTGTGGTCGGGACGTAGCGAAGGCATACGACAGCCCGGTGAAGCTCCCGTGACCGCTGCGTGACGGTGCTTGACCGCCACAGGCAACGGGATTAGCCGTGAAAACGTGGCGATTTGTGCACCGGATTGCGGGCCACGTTAAACATGCCGCTAAAGAGGTTGGGATGCTTCACGGCCCCCGGCGCTCTTGCGGACCTGGGTTTCTTGGGGAAGGAGCAGCCCGTGACGACAGATTGGAAACCGCGGACGACGCTTGTCCACGAAGGCATCCGGCGGTCCCACTACGGCGAGGTCTCCGAGGCGATCTTTCTCACGCAAGGCTTCGTCTACGACAGTGCCGAGGCCGCCGAGGCCCGGTTTCTCGAAGCCGGGCCGGACGAGTTCATCTACGCCCGCTACGGCAACCCCACGGTGCGGATGTTCGAGGAGCGGATCGCGGCCCTCGAGGGCGCGGAGGACGCCTTCGCGACGGCGAGCGGAATGGCGGCGGTGAACGCCTCCCTGATGTCGATGCTGAAGGCTGGCGACCACGTGGTGTCGTCGCGCGCGCTCTTCGGATCCTGCCTCTACATTCTCGAGGAGGTGCTGAGGCGCTACGGGGTCGAGGTGACTTTCGTCGACGGCACCGACCTCGGCCAGTGGCGCGCGGCAGTGCGGGCGGACACTCGCTGCGTGTTTCTCGAAAGCGTCGCCAACCCCACGCTCGAGGTGATCGACATCGAAGCGGTCGCGGGCATCGCCCATGCCGTGGGTGCTGCGGTGATCGTCGACAATGTCTTCGCCACGCCGGTTTTCAGCCGCGTCCTCGAGCAGGGCGCGGACGTGGTGATCTACTCGACGACGAAGCACATCGACGGGCAGGGCCGGGCGCTGGGCGGCGTGGTGCTCGGGACGACCGAGTTCATCCGCAAGACCGCCGAGCCCTACCTCAAGCACACCGGGGCGGCGATGAGCCCGTTCACGGCCTGGCTCATGCTGAAGGGGCTGGAGACGCTCGATCTCAGGGTCCGTGCCCAGGCGGAGACGGCGCTGCATCTCGCGCGCAATCTCGAGGGGCACGAAAAGCTCGCGCAGGTGCTCTACCCCTACCTGCCGTCGCATCCGCAACACGAGGTGGCGAGGCGGCAGATGGGTGCGGGGGGCACGGTGGTCTCGCTCGATATCGCGGGCGGGAAGGAGGCGGCGTTCCGGTTTCTCAACGCGCTCGAGATCGTGACCATCTCGAACAATCTCGGCGACGCGAAATCGATCGTGACCCACCCCGCGACGACGACGCACCAGCGGCTCTCCGAAGAGCGGCGGGCGGCATTGGGGATCGGGCCGGGGCTTGTGCGGCTGTCCTGCGGACTGGAAGATGCGGGCGATCTTCTCGCCGACCTGTCACGGGCGCTGGCGACGGTCTGAGACGGTGCCGGTCATGCCCCATCGGACCCGCGCCCAGAGCCGCTCGTGAAAGATGAAGGTCACAAGACCCGAAGCGGCACTCGCGAGCGCCATGGCGCTGCCGGCCCGCGCCGAGCCGGTGATGGCGTAGCCGATGGCCGTCATCGTGATGAGGCCAAGCCCCTGCCAGGTCAAAGCCTTGACAATGCTGCGTAATGTCGTCTCCATCTGGGGCCTGCGGGTTGCGGTGAGTGTAACCCGGGAATACGCCGATCCCGGCCACGTGCAATTCGGCATATCGTGAACGGAAAGTCGCAACTGGTGGGAAAAAGGAACGATGTTGTGCTGATGCAGCAGAATTGCGGGGCTGCCGCAATCCACCTGCCACGAGGCGGCGCGTGAGCCGGAAGTTCCTCGTCCTGCAACTTCGCCCCGAGACGGAGGCTTCGGACGACGAGTTCGCGGCCTTTCTCCGGCAGGGCGGGCTGAGCGGGGGCGAGGCGCGCCGCATCCGGCTCGACGAGGAACCGCTGCCGGCCGACCTTCGGCTCGAGGATTACGCAGGCGTCATCGTCGGCGGGGGCCCCGGCTGCGTCAGCGATGCGCCGGAGACGAAGGACCCCGTCGAGGCGCGGATCGAGGCCGAATGCCTGTCGATCATGGGCGAGATCGTCGCCCGCGACATGCCATTCATGGGGTGTTGCTACGGCATCGGCATTCTCGCCCATCACCTCGGCGCGGAGGTGTCGAAGCGGCGATACGGCGAACCGGTGGGGCCGGTGATGTGCAGGATGACCGAAGACGGCGCCGTCGACCCGCTGCTGGCCGGGCTCGAAGCGGAGTTCACCGCCCTCGTCGGCCACAAGGAAGCGGTGCAGGAGCGGCCCGAGGGCGCGGTGCATCTCGTGTCGTCGGGCACCTGTCCCTACCAGATGATCCGGGTGGGCCGGAACGTCTATGCCACCCAGTTCCACCCCGAGGCGGACGGCGACGTGTTCGAGACCCGCATCCGCATCTACCGCGACCGGGGCTATTTCGACCCCGGCGACGCCGAGCGGCTCGCGGCGATGTCGCACGCCGCCGAGGTGCACGTGCCGCCACGGATTCTCGCGCGGTTCGTCGAGCGCTACCGCTGAGCGAAAATCGGCGGTTTCAGCGCTTTAAATCCGGCGACGGCGCTCCATCTTGTCGGCTCCGGAAGGCGGAGAGGAAGAGATGAACGTTCACACACCCGAGTTCGATCGTTTGCCCGACCGCGAAGACGCGGCGTCGGCCCTGACCCTTTTGCGGCGGTGGGCGGCCGAGGCGAGCGACGAGGAGATATCGACGCTCGACCCGGCACTCGCGCGGCTCCTGCCGGGACGGGACGGCGTCGATTACCCCGCGCTGTCGCGCAGCTACCCCGAAGACTTTCGCGCGGATGCGGCCTACCGCGCAACGCTGCCGGACCTTCAGAACGGCCCCGAGAGCCTCATCAGGGGCGCGCGCCGCGAGATCCAGCATGTCGGCATCTCGAACTTCCGGCTGCCGCTGCGCTACCGCACGAAGGGCGGCGGCGAGATGACGCTCGAGACAAGCGTCACCGGCACGGTGAGCCTCGAAGCCGAGAAGAAGGGCATCAACATGTCCCGGATCATGCGAAGCTTCTACGCCCATGCCGGCACCGCCTTCTCGCTCGGGGTGATCGAGGCCGCGCTCGACGATTACAAGCGCGATCTTCAGAGCTTCGATGCGCGCATCGCCTTGCGCTTTTCCTACCCGATGGAGGTGGAGAGCCTGCGCTCCGGGCTCGTCGGCTGGCAGTATTACGACATCGCCCTCGAACTGGTGGAGACGGCGGGGGTGCGCAAGCGGGTGATGCATCTCGACTACGTCTATTCCTCGACCTGCCCCTGCTCGCTGGAACTTTCCGAACATGCCCGGGCGACGCGCGGGCAACTCGCCACGCCGCATTCGCAGCGCTCCGTCGCGCGGATTTCGGTGGAGCTTGCCGGGGATGCCGGCACGCTCTGGATCGAGGACCTCGTCGAAGCCGCGCGCAACGCGGTGGCGACCGAGACGCAGGTGATGGTCAAGCGCGAGGACGAGCAGGCGTTCGCGGAACTGAACGCCGCGAACCCGGTCTTCGTCGAGGATGCCGCCCGGCTCTTCGCCGCCGAATTGCAGGCCGACCCCCGGGTGGGCGATTTCCGGGTGGCCGCCAGCCACCAGGAGAGCCTGCATTCCCACGACGCCGTGAGCGTCCTGACCGAGGGAGAGACCTTCGCGGCAGAAAGCCTCGACCCGCGGTTCTTCCAGAGCCTGTTTCATGTGGGGTGAAGTGTAGCGAGCCCGGACTGCGCCGCTTGCCCGAGACGCCGTGACAGCGGTGCCGGCGCCCGACCTTTCGGGTCTGTCCGGGGAGCTCTCTCCGGAGTGGTCAGGATGGCGGGTGAAGCTCGGCCGGCTCGCCCCGGTGGCTCGACCGAGGCGCCGGGGTCGGCGAGCGGGGCGCCGTTTCACGGTTGACCGGCCGCGTCGCCCGCCCCAAGCATCGCCCCCATGATCGACTTTCGCCCCGTGGGATACGTGATCGGGTTGCTCGTCACCTTCCTCGGGGCGGCGATGGCGCTGCCGCTGGCGGCCGATGTCCTTTACGGGACGGGCAATGCCGGCGCTTTCGCAGAAGCCGGGATCGTGACGGTGCTGGTGGGGCTTTCGCTCACCCTGTCTTCGGCCAACGGGGTGGGCGAGCGGCTCACGCTGCAGCAGACCTTCCTCATCGCGTCGGGCGTCTGGGTCGTGCTGCCGGTCTTCGGGGCGCTGCCGATGATGGCGGGCGCCCCCGCTCTCGACTTCACCGATGCCTATTTCGAGGCGATGTCGGGAATGACGACGACCGGCTCGACGGTGATCGGCGGGCTCGACATCATGCCGCAGGGCCTTCTCTTGTGGCGCAGCATGCTGCAATGGTTCGGCGGTATCGGGATCATCGTCGTGGCGATGGTGTTCCTGCCCGAACTCAGGATCGGCGGGATGCAGATCTTCCGGTCCGAGGCTTTCGAGACCTCGGGCAAGGTTCTGCCCCGCGCGGTGAGCATCGCGGCGCGGATCTCGGTGGTCTATGTCCTTCTGACCGTGGTCGCCGCCGTCACCTACCGGGTGCTCGGAATGCCGGGGTTCGACGCGGTGAACCATGCGCTCACGTCGCTGGCCACGGGCGGGTTTTCGACCCGTGATGCCTCGTTCGGCGCCTTCCGGGGCGCGCCGGAATACGCGGCCTCGGTCTTCATGATTCTCGCCGCGCTGCCGTTTGTCCGCTACGTCCAGCTTCTCGCGGGCGATGCCCGCCCGCTCCTCGCCGACAGCCAGGTCCGGGCCTTTATCGGTTTCATAGTCGCCGTCACGCTGATGCTCGTGGTCTATCTCGCCGCCGCGACGGGGGAGATCACCGAGGCAAGTCTGCGCGAGGCCCTGTTCAACGGGATCTCGATCATCACCGGTACGGGCTATGCCAGCGCCGACTACCAGCTCTGGGGCGCCTTTCCGATGGTGGTGATCTTCTGCGCCGGTCTCGTGGGAGGCTGTTCGGGCTCAACGGTCTGCTCGATCAAGATCTTCCGCTACCAGATCCTGTTCGCCGCGATCCGGGCGCAGATCAAGGCGATCCACTCGCCCCACGGCGTGTTCACGCCGCGCTACGAGGGCCGGCCGATCAGCGAGGACGTGGTCTCGTCGGTGATGGCCTTCTTCGTGCTCTTCATCGTCACGCTCGGCGTGGTCGCGGTCCTGCTCGCCGCGACCGGTCTCGACCTTGTCACATCGCTTTCGGGGGCGGCGACGGCGGTGGCCAACATCGGCCCCGGGCTCGGCCCGATCATCGGGCCGGCGGGCAACTTCGCCCCGCTCGGCGACACCGCGAAATGGATCCTCATCGTCGCGATGCTGCTTGGGCGCCTCGAGCTGATGGTGGTCTACGCGGTCGTGACGGTGCGGTTCTGGCAGGCGTGAGGGCAGCGGGCGGGGTGACGCGAGAACCGGCGCGCGCCTTCCCGGCCGTTCGCCGGAGGTATTTCCACCAGGATGAAGGGCCGGTCAGTTCCAGCAGTTGACCAGCACGGTCATGTCGGCGGCCAGAAGCGTGAGGTCTTCGGGGGCCATTTCGCCACCGGCGTCGGCGGCGGCGGCCGAGATGCCGGAGCCCGAGAGGAATTCGGCGATCACCGTCGCATCGGTGGCGAAGCTCACGTCGCCGGGAAGCACGCGCGCGCCCCCGGTCTCGCGGGGGAGCAGCATGCCGACCACCGCGCCGGAAGTGTCGAACACCGGGCCGCCCGCGTCGCCGGGTTCGGCGGACAGGGCGAGACGGTCGGTGCGGCTGTCCCCGTCGAGCCCGCGCACGTCCGCGAGGCTGCCAAACGTGAGGGTGGGGGCCCCGAGCGCGCCGCCGAAGGAATAACCGGCGACGGCGACTTCGGACTGAAGCCGCGGCCGGTCCGGGGAAAGGCGGGCCACCGCCAGCGGCGCGAGGTCGGCGCGGGGGGTCAGAAGCGCGAGGCCCGACGCGGCGTCCTCGGCGGCGATGTCGGCATCGGTGTCCTCGCCGAGGGTGATGCGCTCGCAGGCGCCCACTGCCTCGGTCGTCGTCACGACCGCGCCGCTGCCGGAGACGTAGAAGCCCGAGCGCGACTTCTCGGGGCGCCGGATTTCGAGGCCGGCCAGAAGGTCGATGCTCTGGGTATCGGCGCCGACGACGTCGGGAAGCACCCCCTCGACGGGGCGAAAGCTTTCCTGAAGGGCGGACAGGACGAGGCTGCGGCGCTGCATGTCGTCGGCGGGCCAGACCAGGGTGAAGCCCTTGACCGTCTCGCCATCGGTCAGCGCGAAGCTGTGCGAGGTGATCTCTCCGTTGGCACCCGTCAGCACGAACGAATTGCGACGCCGCTCGCGCAGGCCCTCCATCGGCACGATCTCGAGGGTCTGCATGATGTCGTAGAGCCCCGCGAGTGTCGCCTGGTCGCCACGCTGGCTGATCAGAAGGACCATCGCGCCCGAGCCGTCATCGGCCTCGTAACGGGCGAAGGGAGGGTCGTAGACCGGCGCGCCGAGCATCGCCAGCGGCAAGTCTATCTCGACGCCCGCACGCGGGTCGGTGACGCGCTCGAGCCCGAGGCTCGCGATGTCGTCGCGGTAGCCGCCGAGCAGCCCGGCCCGCTGGCTGGTCGTCAGAAACCCCGTCGCCTCGAAGCGGTTGGCCCTCTGCCACGCCTCGATGGCGCGGCGGGTGCCGGGGCCGAATGCGCCGTCGATCCCGGCGTTGTAGTAGCCTTCGTAGGCCAGCGCGCGCTGCAATTCGCGGCGCTCCGGCCCGGTGAGCCTGCGCTCGGCGGCCCGCGCCTGTGCCAGGGTCTCCCCGGCGGGCAAGAGGGGGTCGGGCTCGGCCGTCGGGGCGGCGATTTCCGCGCCCGGAACGGCCGGGCCGCGGGCTCCGGCGTAGATCTGCATGCCGAACGAGGCACCGTCGGAGACGAAACTGTCCGGTGGAACGAGACCCTGGCCGCGAAGCTGGAGAAGCCGGGCGCGTGCCGCGTCCTCGGTGTAGGGGCCAAGCGCGACGGCATACCAGCGTCCGCCGGTGGAAAAGCCCGCGACGTCGTCGAGCCGCGTGTCCCATTCCGCCGCGCGGGCCTCGGCCTCGGCCCGGCTCGGGCGGGCCTCGATCTGGATCCAGGCCTCCTGCGCGGCGGCGGCCGTTGCGGCGAGACCTGCGGTCAGAACGACCAGAACACTCAGGATATGCTTCATTCGGTGACGTCCCCCGGGGCATCGGTGCCGGACCTGACAACCGGGTTTCCCATGCGGCGTCAAGTGCGGGCGCGCCGAGGCGTGCATCTCATTGACCCTCTGTGGCCCGTTCCCTATGGAAAGGTCGATTTCAGGCGAGGCAACATGACGAGCGCGGCAGACGGACCGAGGTCCTTTCAGGAAATTCTCCTGAGGTTGCAGACCTATTGGGCGCGGCAGGGCTGCGCCGTGCTGCAACCCTACGACATGGAGGTCGGCGCGGGCACCTTCCACCCCGCCACGACGCTGAGGGCACTCGGGCCCCGGCCCTGGGCGGCGGCCTATGTGCAGCCGTCCCGGCGACCCACCGACGGGCGCTACGGCGACAACCCCAACCGGCTCCAGCATTATTACCAGTTCCAGGTTGTCATCAAACCCTCGCCGCCGGACCTTCAGGCGCTCTATCTCGGCTCGCTCGAGGCGATCGGGATCGAGATGGGCCTTCATGACATCCGCTTCGTCGAGGACGACTGGGAGAGTCCGACGCTCGGGGCATGGGGGCTCGGCTGGGAGGTCTGGTGCGACGGGATGGAGGTGAGCCAGTTCACCTACTTCCAGCAGGTCGGCGGGCATGATTGCAGGCCGGTCACGGGCGAGCTCACCTACGGGCTCGAGCGGCTGGCGATGTACGTGCTCGGCGTCGATCATGTGATGGAGATGCCGTTCAACGACCCGGGCGCCGGGATCGCGCTGAGCTACGGCGACGTGTTCCGCCAGACCGAGCGCGAATATTCGCGGTGGAATTTCGACGTGGCCGACACCGACGTTCTGTTGCGTCATTTCGAGGACGCGGAAGTCGCGGCGGAGAGGATTCTCTCCCATCCCGCGACCGACCCGAGGACCGGCCGGGAGATCGTCATGGCGCATCCGGCTTATGACCAGGCGATCAAGGCGAGCCACATCTTCAACCTTCTCGACGCACGCGGGGTGATCTCGCCCACCGAACGGCAGGCCTACATCGGCCGGGTCCGCGCGCTCGCGAAGGCCTGTGCGGACGCCTGGCTCGAAACCGAGGCGGGACGGGGCTGATGAACGGCAAGATCATCGCCATCGTGCTTGTCGTCTCGGGGCTTCTCGCGGGGGCGGGCATGTACTGGACGCAGGTCCATGCCTTTTACGAACGCGTGGACCCCGAGGTTGCGGATGTGCAGCTCACGGGCCTCGTTTCGGGCATGTCGGAACCTGTTGCGTATGAAAACTACCAGGGGATCGACGCCGACAGCTCACCCCTGCGCTACCGGGCGTGCTTCGATGTCATGCAGTCCGTGACGGAGTTGCGGGAGAGATACGTGACCTACCCCGCGCCGGTACCGCTCGAGGCGCCGGGCTGGTTCGATTGCTACGATGCCGGCGAGGTCGGCGCGGCGCTCGAGACCGGGGAGGCGGTGGCGTTTCTGGGCGAGAGCAACGTCGTCTACGGGATCGACCGGGTGGTGGCGGTGTTCCGCGACGGGCGCGCGCGGTCCTGGCACCAGATCAACGCCTGCGGCGCGGAGGTGTTCGAGGGCCGTCCGCCGCCCGAAGGCTGCCCGCCGCCGCCCGAAAGGACAGAGTGATGCCCGACCTGCTGATCGAGCTCTTCTCCGAAGAGATTCCCGCGCGGATGCAGGCGCGGGCCGCGAGCGACCTCAGGCGGCTGATGACCGACGGGCTCGTCGAGGCGGGGCTCAGCTACGCCGGCGCCGCGGCGGAGGCGACGCCGAGGCGGCTCGCGCTGCATGTCGAGGGTCTCCCGCCCGAGAGCCCGCGTCATGTCGAGGAGCGCAAGGGGCCGAAGGTGGACGCGCCCGAGAAGGCGGTGGAAGGCTTCCTGCGCGGGGCGGGCCTTTCGCGGGACGACCTCGAGGCGCGGGAGACGCCGAAAGGCGCGGTGTGGTTCGCCCGGATCGAGACGCCGGCGCGGGCGGCGCAGGAGATTGTGGCCGAGGTGCTCGCCGCAACGATCCGTGACTTTCCCTGGCCGAAGTCGATGCGCTGGGGGGGAGGGTCGCTGCGCTGGGTGCGGCCGCTCCATGGCATCGTCTGCATCCTGTCCGACGAGGCGGGTGCCGAGGTGGTCCCGCTGGAGGTGGACGGGATCGTGGCGGGCAATGTCACGGCGGGCCACCGGTTCATGGCGCCGGAGGCTTTTTCTGTTTCGAATTTCGAGGATTACGAGGCGAAGCTGAAGCGCGCGAACGTGCTTCTCAGGTCGGAAGAACGGGCTGAAACCATTCGCGCCGAACTTTCCTCGCAGGCCTTCGCGCGGAGCCTCGCGCCGGTCGCGGACGACGGGCTTCTGGCGGAGGTCGCGGGTCTCGTCGAGTGGCCCGTGGTGCTTCTGGGAGAGATCGACGAGACGTTTCTCGGGCTGCCCCCCGAGGTGCTGCAGACCTCGATGAAGGAGCACCAGAAGTTCTTCTCGCTGAAGGGCGGGGACGGCCGGATCACCCATTTCGCGACCGTCGCCAACATCGACGCGCCCGATGACGGGGCGACCATTCTCGCGGGCAACCGCAAGGTGCTGGCCGCGCGGCTGTCGGACGCGAAATTCTTCTGGGAGAACGACCTGGCGGTCGCCAGAGCGGGCATGAAGCCGTGGCTGGAAGCACTTGAAAAGGTGACGTTTCATGGGCGCCTCGGCAGTCAGGGCGAGCGGATGCGCAGGGTCGCGGCCCTTGCCCGCGAGATCGCGCCCGTGGTGGGGGCAGACCCCGACCGGGCGGAAGAGGCCGCACTGATCGCGAAGGCCGACCTCGCCTCGGAGATGGTCTACGAATTCCCCGAATTGCAGGGGGTGATGGGGGTGCATTACGCCGAGGCCGCCGGGCATGCCCCGGAGGTGGCGGCGGTGGCGGCCGAGCATTACCGGCCGATGGGGCCGTCGGACGACGTGCCGACAGCCCCCTTGTCGGTGGCGGTCGCGCTGGCGGACAAGATCGACACGCTGACGGGGTTCTGGGCGATCGACGAGACGCCGACGGGGTCGAAGGACCCCTATGCGCTCAGGCGCGCGGCGCTGGGGGTGATCCGGCTGGTTCTGGAGAACGGCCTCAGGCTCGGGCTCGACCGCTTCATCGGCGCACAGTTCGTGCGCCACAAGGTGCGGCTCGTGGAGCCCGTACAGGATGGCGAAGTTGCTGAACTCCTGGACGAGATCGCCGGGCACGGGGTTTTCGGCGCGGCGTTCCGGGCCATTCTGAAGAGGAACGGTGGCAGCGTTTCGGAAGGATTGCGGGAAATGGGTGAAGCGGTGCCCGACAAGTCAGTGGCGCTCCTCGCCTTCCTCCACGACCGCCTGAAGGTCCACTTCCGCGACGAGGGCATCCGTCACGACGTGATCGACGCGGTGCTCGCGATGCCCGGGGCGGACGACCTCGTGCTTCTCGAAAAGCGCGCCCGGGCGCTCAACGCCCTTCTCGCCACGGACGACGGGGAGAACCTCGTGCAGGGGTTCCGGCGCGCCAACAACATTCTTGCGCAGGCCGAGGAGCGGGACGGGGTGGAATATTCCTTCGGGGCCGACCCCAAATTCGCCGAGACCGACGAGGAACGCGCGCTTTTCGCGGCCCTCGAGACCGCCCGCGCAGAGATCGCCCCGGCGATGGAGGCGGAGGATTTCGAGGCCGCGATGCACGCGATGGCGCGTCTTCGCGCGCCGATCGACGCGTTCTTCGAGGCGGTTCAGGTCAATGCCGAGGCCGCGGTCGTCCGGCGCAACCGGCTGAACCTCTTGAACGATATCCGCGAGATCTGCGGACAGGTCGCCGACCTCACGCGTCTCGAAGGGTAGCGGGCGCACATTCCGCGACAGAGTTGCACGGGCAACGCGCGCGGCGCTTGTCATGTCGCATTGACGGCGTATGTTCGGACGTGGAAGGCATGCCGCAGTGCAGAAACAACCCCATATCACCGATTTCACCGAGGTGACGCCCGCCGCGGCGGTCGCCGCGTCGACCCATGGCGGCCGTGCGAAATGCCTGCAAAGGCTTATCCGCTTCGGCCTGCCGGTGCCGCGCACCGTCGCGCTGTCGTTCGACGGTGTCCGCAAGATCGCGGCCGGGCACGGGGCCGAGCCGGGGGATATTCTCGCCCTTTTCGGCAATGCGCCGCTGGTATCGGTGCGCCCGTCTTCGGAGGTCGCCGACTGGGGCGGGCCGGGGGCCGTTCTCAACATCGGGATGAACGACGCGCGCCATGCGGCACTCGCCCGGAGCCGGGGCGCGCAGGCGGCGGACGCGCTTTATCTGAGGTTCATCCAGGCCTACGCGCTTCAGGTCGCGCATCTCGATCCGGAGGTCTTCGTTCTCGACGATTGCGCGACGGTCGCGGGGTTTCTCGCCCTCTACGAGACGGAGACCGACGAGCCGTTTCCGCAGGACCCCGCGCGCCAGCTCGGCGACGTCCTGCGCTCGATGGCGCGGGTCTGGGACGGCACCTCGGCGCGGCTCCTGCGCCAGGCGAAGGGCGCGCCGGGCGATGCCGGCCTCGGCCTCGTGGTGCAGGCGATGGCGCTGGGGGTGGGCCGGCCCGAAAGCGGGGCCGGGGTCATCCAGTTCATCGACGACCGCACGGGCGCGCGGCAGGTGACCGGGCGGTATCTCAGCCAGAGCCAGGGGCGCGACGCGCTGGCGCAGAGCGAAGGCGCCTTCTACCTTACCCGGGATCCCCGCGGTCAGTCGCTCGAAGAGCTCTGCCCGGAGCTTTTCGCCGAGCTTCTCGAGTTCGGCACACTCTGCCGGACGCGGCTGCGCGAGGAAATGCAGATCGAGTTCACCATCGATTCGGGGACCCTGTCGGTGCTCGACGCCGTGCGGGTACCGCGCAGCGCGCGAGCGGGGACACGGGTGGCCGTCGCGCTGGCCGAGGACGGGGTGATCTCGCAGGAAGAGGCGGTGATGCGGGTCGCTCCGCACACGCTCATCGACCTTCTGCACCGTCAGGTCGACGAGGAGAGCGACCGGGACGTCTTCACGCGCGGGATAGCGGCGAGCCCGGGGGCGGCGACCGGACGGATCGTGTTCTCGGCGGCGGCGGCGCAGGCGGCCGCGGCCCGCGAGGAGCCCTGCATCCTCGTCCGCCGCGAAACCCGGCCCGAGGACATTCGCGGAATGCATGCCTCGGTGGGCGTGCTGACCGAACGTGGCGGCATGACGAGCCATGCCGCGGTGATCGCCCGCGGTATCGGCCTGCCGGGCGTGGTGGGGGCCTCGAACCTCAGGCTCAACACGCGCGAGCGCACGATCACGGGCGACGATGGGCGGGTCTACGGCGAGGGCGACATTCTCACCATCGACGGCAGCCGGGGCGAGGCGCTGGCAGGGGCGGCGAAGCTTCTCGAGCCGGCCCTCGACGACGCGTTCCGCACGCTTCTGGGCTGGGCAGACGACGCGCGCGACATCGGGGTGCGCGCGAATGCCGACACGGTGGCGGATGCGCGGATGGCGCAGAAGTTCGCGGCCGAGGGCATCGGCCTTTGCCGGACCGAACACATGTTCTTCGAGGACGACCGGCTGACCGTCATGCGCGAGATGATCTTCGCCGACACCTCCGAAGACCGGGCGGCGGTGCTGGAGCGGCTCCTGCCGATGCAACGGGCGGATTTCACCGCGCTCTTCGAGGTGATGCGGGGCATGCCCGTGTGCATCCGGCTCTTCGACCCGCCGCTGCACGAGTTCCTGCCCGACGACCGGGAGGGGATGCGCGAGCTTGCCGACGTTCTGAACCTGCCTCTCGCGAAGGTCACCCGGCGCGTCGAGGCGCTCGCCGAGTTCAACCCGATGCTCGGAATGCGGGGCGTGCGGCTCGGCATCACGATCCCCGAGATCTACGACGTTCAGGCCAGGGCGATCTTCGAGGCCACGGCCATCGCCGGGGAGACGGGCACCGCGGTCGTGCCGGAGGTGATGATCCCCCTCGTCAGCGCCAAGCGCGAGGTCGAGCTCGTCAAGTCGCGGATCGACGCGGTCGCTGCCGCCGTGCGCACCGAGACCGGGCAGGAGTTCGACTACCGGCTCGGGGTGATGGTCGAGACGCCGCGCGCCTGTCTGAGGGCCGACGAGATCGCACAGCACGCGGCCTTCCTGTCCTTCGGGACGAACGATCTCACCCAGATGACATACGGGCTGTCTCGCGACGACGCGGGCCGTTTCATGGGCACCTATGTGCGCGAGGGGGTCTACCCCGAAGACCCGTTCCACCGGCTCGACCTCGACGGGGTGGGCGAGCTTCTGATGATCGCCGGCGAGCGCGGGCGCAAGGGGCGGCCGGACGTCACCCTGTCGATCTGCGGCGAGCATGGCGGCGACCCCGAGGCGATCGCCTTCTGCCGCCGGTTCGGGTTCGACTACGTCTCCTGTTCGCCCTTCCGGGTGCCCGTCGCGCGGCTCGCCGCGGCGCACCAGGCCATCGCGGACCGCTCGGACGTGCAGCATCAATCCGCAGCTGAATGAGCGGAATGTAGCCTATTCCTGATGGGTTACGGACCGTTTCTCGCGCATCGCTTTACCCTCGCGACCAAATCCGCTAGCTCATTTCGGATGTAATAACGATTTATCGGGTGCTGGACCGGAGGGGGCTCCACAATGTTTGGTCAGACGTGCCGCGCAGTTGCGGCCGGAATATTCTTTTTCACCTTCGCTGGACCGGTCAGCGCCGACATGGTGCTCAGCCAGTCGAACGACCCGACTGCGGACCTCGGCGCAAGCCTCAGGGAACTGGTCAGCGCGGAGAAGCAGGCCATCTCAAGAATGTCCGGTAACCGGCTGAAAAACATAGTTGATCCGCCGGTAGGGCGGGAGGTTGTAGCGCGCCGTTTCAACACCGGGTGGATCGATGCGCAACCCGTCGCGAGGGGTGGCGACGAATGGGCCTGTCTCGCCGAGGCGCTCTATTTCGAGGCGCGCGGCGAAAGCCTTCGCGGCATCTTCGCGGTTGCCGAGGTGATCCTGAACCGGGTCGACACCGGGCGTTACCCCGATACGGTCTGCGCCGTGATCAACCAGGGCACCGGCGAGCGCTACCGTTGCCAGTTCTCCTACAATTGCGACGGGCGCGCCGAGACGATCACCGAAGCGCGCGCCTACGAACGCGTGGGCAAGGTCGCGCGACTGATGCTCGACGGCATGCCGCGCGATCTCACCGGCGGGGCGACCTATTATCACACGAAGGCTGTGAGCCCGCGCTGGTCGCGGGTGTTCGACCGGACGGTGACGATCGACGCGCACCATTTCTACCGCAATCCGGTCTACACCGTCAGCGCCCAGGTGCAGTAACAGTGATGTTCATGCCCGCCTCCGGACGTGCTAGGCTTCGCGCCAAGGACACTTAACCCGGGGCAGAGCGGATGAGCCGGAAGCTATTCGGAACGGACGGGGTGCGGGGCACCGCGAACACCTACCCGATGACCGCGGACATGGCGCTGAGGCTCGGCGCGGCGGCCGGGCGCCATTTCCGCACCGACGGTCAGAACCGTCACCGGGTCGTGATCGGCAAGGACACGCGGCTTTCGGGCTACATGCTCGAAAACGCGCTGACCGCCGGGCTCACCTCCACCGGCATGAACGTGCTGCTTCTGGGGCCGGTGCCGACCCCGGCAGTGGGGCTTCTCACCCATTCGATGCGGGCCGATCTCGGCATCATGATATCGGCGAGCCACAACCCGTTCGAGGACAACGGCATCAAGCTTTTCGGCCCGGACGGGTTCAAGCTTTCCGATGCCGCCGAGGCCGCGATCGAGGCGCTGGCGACCGGCGAGATCGAGCCTGCCCAGCCGCAGAACATCGGCCGGGCGAGACGCATCGACGACGGGCTCGGCCGCTATGTCGAATATGCCAAGACGACGTTTCCCGCCCCCGGGCGACTCTCGGGGCTGAAGGTGGTGATCGACTGCGCGAACGGTGCCGCTTACCGCGCCGCTCCCGAGGCGCTCTGGGAACTCGGCGCGGAGGTGATCCCGATCGGGGTGGAACCCGACGGGCGCAACATCAACGCCGGCTGCGGTTCGACGGACGTGGCGGTGGCCGCGCGTGCGGTCGTGGAGAACGGCGCCGATGTGGGCATCTGCCTCGATGGCGACGCCGACCGGGTGATGATCCTCGACGAGGCGGGCAGGCTCGCCGACGGCGACCAGATCATGGCGCTGTTCGCCGCCCGATGGGCCGACGAAGGCCGGCTTGCCGCGGGCACGCTGGTGGCTACCGTGATGTCGAACCTCGGCCTCGAGCGCTATCTCGGCGGCCGCGGTCTTTCGCTGCACCGCACGCGCGTCGGCGACCGCTATGTCGTCGAGGCGATGCGCGCGGGCGGGTTCAACCTCGGCGGCGAGCAATCGGGCCATATCGTGATGACCGATTACGCGACCACCGGCGACGGGCTGATCGCGGGGCTGCAGTTTCTCGCCGAGATGGTGCGGCAGGAAAAGCCCGCCTCGGCGCTCGCGACCTCTTTCGAGCGGGTGCCGCAGCTTCTGAAGAACGTCCGCTACGCCGCCGGGGCAGACCCGCTCTCGGCGGCCGCCGTGATCGCGGCAATCACGGAGGCGGAGGGGGCGCTCAACGGCTCCGGGCGGCTTCTGATCCGCAAGTCCGGTACCGAGCCGCTCATCCGCGTGATGGCGGAATGCGAGGACGAGGGGCTTCTGGCCGCCACGGTCGCAGGCGTGGTCGCCGCGGTGGAGGCTGCGGCGGTCTGACCCGCGACAGGTTTGCGCAGGTTCGGACGGTTGTCGTCGCCTCTCGTGGCTTACGTATGAGGGGACACGCACGGAAACCAAGGAGGAGTGCTCATGCAAACCGCCGATTTCATTCCGCTGCTGAGCCTGCTGACGCTGCTGATCGTGGCAGGGTTCGGTTACTACAACGCGGTTGCGACCTGGCGTCGCAAGAACGACCCGAACGCCCCGAAATCCACGCTCTCTTCGGACATGCCCGACACGGTGTCCGGCAAACCGGCCGACACCTGAGGCGCAGCCCTTTCCCGGAAGCGAAAGGCCCGGCGGTGCGCCGGGCCTTTCCTGTCTCGTAAAGGGGCAATGCCCCAGCGACGCTCGAGGCTCAGTTCTTCGCCTTGTCGACGAGCTTGCCAGAGCCGATCCAGGGCATCATGCCGCGCAGCTTCTCGCCGACTTCCTCGATCTGGTGGGCGTCGTTGTTGCGGCGGGTGGACTTGAAGAAGGGCTGACCGACGGTGTTCTCGGTCATGAAGTCCCGCACGAAGGCGCCCGACTGGATGTCGGTCAGAATGTCCTTCATGCGCGCTTTCGTCTCGTCGTAGGGGAGCACGCGCTTGCCGGAGACGTATTCTCCGTATTCGGCGGTGTTCGAGATCGAGTAGTTCATGTTCGCGATGCCGCCCTCGTAGATGAGGTCGACGATGAGCTTCACCTCGTGAAGGCACTCGAAATAGGCCATCTC
>CAZPPH010000044.1:0-21354 GCA_964588375.1 uncultured Rhodobacterales bacterium
CCCGCCACACCGGCAGCGGCGACGGCCAGTATCCCTGCGAGAATGATACGCCGGGGTGAAGGCGGTTCGCTGTCAGTCATCGCTGGCGTCCTGTCACTTCGAGACCCGGCGCGCGATCTGCCAGCGATTCTCGATACGTGCATTTCGTCTAGGGGCTTGTTTCGACGAAGAAAAGACATTCCTGCCGGCGTCCGGAGCGATTCAAGCCTTCAACAGGAAGCGGCTTCGCTGACCGAAAGTATCGCCCGGGCCGAGAAGGATCGACGGAAAGCCACGGTTGTGCGGCGCATCCGGCCAGAGCTGGGGCTCGAGCGCGATGCCCCGAGAGCCTCCGGCGAAGGCCTGCAACCCCGGCGCGTCGGAGCGGATCTCGAGCGCGCCGTGCGCGCCTTCGAGTCGCGCGCGAAGGCCGAAGCTGGCGTCGAAACAGTAATTGTGGTCGAGCGAGGGGTCCGGAGGCCCTGGCTGCCGATGGTCGTACACCGTACCTGCCACCGGGGCGATTTCGCCGGTGGGAAGGGTGTCGGCTGACACCGGCAGGAAGCGTTCTGCGGGTATCATGAGCCTGAGGCCGGACCAGTCCTCCGCCCCGTCGGAGTTCCAGATCCCGTGCGAACCGGGGTTCATCAGCGTCGGTGCATCGGTCGTCGCCGAGATCTCGAGGGTCAGCCCGTCGTCCTCGAGCGCATAGCGCGCGGTGATCCGGCGATTGCCCGGAAAGCCACCCTCGCCATCGGGCAGGTCCACTGACAGCGTGACCCCGGCGGGGCCGGTTCCGGCGATCTTCCAGACCGCGTACTGGGTGCCGTGCCGACCGGAATGAAGCGTGTGCTGCCCGTCCTGGTTGGGATCGAAGGTGAACGTCCGACCCGCGATCTCAGCCCGCGCGCCGCTGATCCGGTTGATGACCGGGCCGATGATCGGCCCCGCATAGTGCAGTGCCCCCTCGAACTCGGCCAGATCGTCGCTTGCCACGCAGACGTTGGGGCCGTCCCCGCGCCGGTAGAGAACGAGACGCGCGCCATAGTCGAGGACCCGCGCCGCGAGGTCGCCCGCGACGAGATCGATCGCCTGCACAGCCCGTCCGTCGGTCAGAGCGCCGAATGGGTGCGTCGTTACTGTCATGGGCTTTCCTCGCCGTTGATCCCGCAAGAAATGGCTGCCGGGCTCACAGCTCCACCGCCGGTTCCGGCCGGCCCGTCGCCACGCCGGTGGCCACGAAGGTTTGCCCGTGAGCGGGCTCGGCCGCACGCGTCGCGGGGTCGATACCCTGCATCGCGGTGGTGCAGAAGAGTGTCGTGTAGTCAGGATCGCCGAAAGCCGGACAGGAGCTGTGGCGCCCCGGGATCTCTATCGATTTCAGGGGCTTTGCATCGGGACTGTAGGCCGACACCCGGCCTGCGCCCCAATGGGCGACCCAGAGATTGCCCGCGGCGTCGGTGACTGCCCCGTCGGCCACGAGGCCGGCGGTTGCGAGGTCGAGCCACGGCTCGGCCGGCCCCGACGGCCAGCCTGTCCCGGGGTCGAGGGGCTGGCGCTCTATCCGCCGGGTCGGAGTGTCGGAAAAATACGCCACGCTCCGGTCCGGCGCGAAGGCGATGGCGTTGGGAATGGTGACGCCGTCATGAAGTTCGCGCAACTCGCCCCGCCAGTAGCGGTAGATCGTTCCGGCGCCGGGCTCTGCGGCCTTTCCCATCGTCCCGATCCAGAACCCGCCCCAGGGGTCGGCCCGCCCGTCGTTGGAGCGGGTCGAGGGGTTGCCGGCCTCGAGCGAAAGAATGTCCTCGGTCTGTCCGGTCTCGATGTCGAAGCGCATGAGCCGGCTGTCCGAGGCGATGAGAAGCGTGGTGTCATCCACCCAGCCGGCCGCGGAGACATGGCCGTCGAATTGCCAGTGCCGCGTCTCACCGTTCTCGCGGGTCAGAAGGCGGCCGGCGATGATGTCGAACCAGAAAAGCTGCTGGCGTTCGGGATGCCAGAGCGGTCCCTCGCCAAGCTCGCAACGCGTCGCATCGTAGACGGCCGCGATCATTGCAGCGCGTCCCAGGCGGCGACGGCGTTCGCCGCGCGGTGGGCGACCTCGTTGGCGGAAAAGCCAGGCCTGTAGAGCGTGGACCCCAGGCCGAAGCCGGTGGCGCCCGCGGCATGGAAGCTGCCGAACTCCGCCTCGCCTATGCCGCCCACCATGTAGACGGCCGTTTCCGGCGGCAAGACCGCCCGGATCGCCCGGAGCCCATCCGTGCCCATCAGGAAAGCCGGGAAGACCTTCAGCCCGTCCGCTCCCGCAGCGAGGGCGGAAAAGCAGTCGGTCGGGGTGAAGACCCCCGGAAAGGACTGCATGCCGAGGGATTTCGTTGCCGAGATCACCTCCGGGTCCGTGTTGGGCGAGACGATGAGGCGGCCCCCCGCGCCCTCGACCGCCCGGACTTCGGCGGGAGAAAGGACGGTGCCCGCGCCGATCAGCGCGGTCGCTCCATGGGCGGTGGCCATACGCTCGATGCTGGTGAGCGGGTCGGGTGAATTGAGCGGCACTTCGATGCGGTCGATACCCGCGTCGATCAGGGCCGAGGCCACCGGCCCGGCTTCAGCGGGGGTGATGCCCCGCAGGATGGCGATGAGGGGCCGGCTCATTCTGCGACCTCCCGGGCGGCGCTGCGCGCGGCGGAGAGCCCGGCTCGGGTCATGGTCTCCGCATCGACATGACGCGCCGGTACCCCCTGCAGTTCCAGGGCTTCGCAATAGCGGGTCGCCAGCGGTTCGGCGCCGATGACGATCAGCTCACGACCGAGCCAGTAAGGCCGTGCAGCAGCGAGTTCGGCCCCGATCAGAAGCCCCGAGAGCCGCGCGGTCGCGGCGGCTGGTGCGAGGTCGTGCAGCAGGGTTTCGGCGCGGATGGAAAACAGCTTCCCGCCAAGGCTCTCGGGCCTCGAGAGCGTGTCGGCGAGGGCATCGGCGAAGGCGCCCGCGTCCCAGCCAGTGCCGGTTGAATGGCGCAGGACGGACCGGCGGGCAACGAGATCGAAGAGTTCGCCCGTCATGAATGTGCGGAAGCTCACCACCTCACCGGCGGAAATTTCCGCCCATTTCGAATGGGTTCCGGGCAGGCAGACGACCCCGTCGAAGCTCGGGCGCTCCGACAGATACCCCGCGATCTGGGTCTCCTCGCCGCGCATGACATCCGCCGGGTCCTCCTGTTTCAGCCCCGGCAGGATCGTGACGGAGAGCCGCGAGTCCGCGGTGGCGACCCGGACGCCCTTGCCCGCGAGGGGCTTGCAGGGAACCGCGCGGTAGGGTGCCTCTGCCCAGCCTTGCCGGGCACCGGCCATCCCGCAAACGAGAACCGGCGTCGGCCCGGAACCGAGCCAGGGGTGGACAAGCTCGAGAAGGGCCGCCTCGTAGCCGGATTTCTCCAGCGAGTTCATGCCCTTGTCTGATCGTTCCTCCGCCACGCACTCATGTCCCCGCATCGCCCAGGCGCGCAAGGCCGAAGTGCCCCAGTCGACCGCGACCCAGTCGCAGTATGTCGCCGAACCGTTCATCCGGTGACGACGACGCCGCCATCGACCACCATTGCCTGTCCGGTCATGCCGCCCGAGGCGGAGGACGCGAGAAAGAGGCAGGGCGCAACAATATCTTGTGGTTTGAGGTGCTCTTTGAGGCACATCCTGCCCAGATGAGCCTTGAGATCTTCGTCGGTCGCCCACTTGTCGAGCTGCTTGTCGGTCAGCACCCAGCCCGGCGCGAGCGCGTTGACGCGAATCCGGTCGCCCCCGAACTCGCGTGCCAGCGACCGGGTGAGCCCGTTTATGCCGGAATTTGCGGTGGCGTACACCGGGTAGCCCGCATTGCCCATCATGTAGCTGATCGATGAAAAGAGAATGATCGACCCGCCGCCGGCCGCCTGCATCCCCGGAATGACGGCTTGGGCGGCGAAGAAATAGGACTTCAGGTTGATCGCGGTGGACCACTCCCAGAAGTCCTCGTCGACCTCGAGCGTGGTGTGCCGCTGGTCGTTGGCGGCGTTGCTCACCAGAACCGTGATCGGGCCCTGAACCTCCGAAGTTCTTGAAATCGCTTTTCTGAGCGCGTCGGTGTCGGTGACGTCACAGGGGATGAAGGTAGGACGGTTGCCCGTCGCCGCCTCCATCTCGTCGACGAAACCGGTGGCGTCGGAGCGCTGCACGAAGGTCACCCGCGCGCCCTGTTCGAGAAACCCCCGGGTCAGTTCGGCGCCGATGCCGGAGCCGCCTCCGGTCAGAAAGACCGAAGCGCCGTCGAGGTCTGGAAAGCGGGGGGCAGTCATGGCGAGACCTCCGTGGCGGATGTGCGGCATTCCGTCGGGATACTGTCGGCATCGTGCATGCCAACCGCAACGATCAGGTTCTTCATCAAAGGCTCTCCGGGGTCGGGGCGTGGGCACCATAGTAGAGGCCGACCACATGTTCGGCCTCGGCGAAGAAGAGCCAACGGGCGACGATGGCGCCGGCGAGGTGCGAGAGAACCGCAATCGCTGCGAAAAGATGGGAGAATGGCAGCACGACCAGGATCAGCCATGGCAGGGCGGTGAGCAGGAGAAAGGCGATGATCCGGAGCTTTCCGGCGTGGCGGCGGCCGACGACGTGCACCATCTCGGTCGTGAGGTAGTTATTCCCGGTATGGGGTTTTTCGAACGAGCGGATCCGGCCGCGGTCGCCGAGGCCGGTGCCGGTGGCGAGCGTCGTGCCCGACCGGGCGAACCGGGCATCGCCCGACTGCCAGGCGGCGAGCTGGCCCGCGCCGAGGGCGAGAAGGAGGGGGGCCGCGAGGGTTGTCTGGCCCGCGAGCAGCGCCCCGCCGGCGATGGAATAGCCGAGAAACAGAAGCGGGACCGACCAGTGGTTCCAGCGCGGCACGGTCTTGAGCTGCGCGTAGATCATGGAGGTGGCGACCACCGTGGCGAGGGCGAGGGCCGCGCCGAGCCACCCGAGGGGGGCGAGGCGGACGCCCCAGAAGACCAGGCCCGCGCCGTAAGCGGCCATGACCAGAAGGGTCAGTATCGCCAGGACCCCTTCGCGCGAGAGCCACGAGGAGCGCCACTGGGTGAGGGCGAGATGCGCGCGTTCGGGGTGGCCGAGGTGCAGGGTGGAGGCGAGAAGTCCGCCCACGGCGAGGATGTATGCGAGGGCGAAGAAGGCGAACGCCGTCCAGCCGGTGACCGAGGGAAGGCCCAGCCCGAGAAAGGCCAGAAGCCCGAAACCGAGGCCCGAAAGCACGGTGAAGGCGATGATCGAAGGGGCGGGATGCATGGGTCAGCGCCTCAGGGTCGGGGCCCGGGCGTCGGGCCCGCGGCATGTGTCGCTTGCGTCATCAGAGCCGCTCGAGAGTGCGGTCGAGCCAGCCGAGAAAGCCTTTCGGTTCTTCGGCGACAGGCTCGAGGAAAGGGGAAAGGACGTCGAACTCGGGCGCCGCCGCGTCGCGGGCCCTCGGCGGCAGGTACTGGTTGACGGGTTTCGTGCCCTGTTCGGGCATGAGATCGATCCCGCCCCGGGCGGCGGAGAGTTTCGAGACGCTGCTCTCGGGGTCGTTGTAGTCGCCGAAGTGGCGCGCACCCGCGGGGCAGGTCCGCACGCAGGCGGGAACACGGTCAACCTCGGGGATCTCCTCGTTGTAGATGCGGTCCACGCAGAGGGTGCATTTCTTCATGACGCCCTCGGACGGGTCCATCTCGCGGGCACCGTAAGGGCAGGCCCAGGCGCAGAGCCCGCAGCCGATGCAGGCGCTCTCGTTGACGAGCACGATACCGTCCTCCGCGCGCTTGTAGGAGGCGCCCGTGGGGCAGACGGTGACACACGGCGCGTCGTCGCAGTGGAGGCAGGATTTCGGGAAGTGGACGAGCTGGGCGGGGCCCGTCTCGGGGGTGATCTCGTAAGAGTGGATGCGGTTGAGGAAGGCGCCGGTCGGGTCGGCGCCGTAGGGGTCGGCGTCGGCGAGCGGGGCGCCGTAGTTCTCGGTATTCCAGCCCTTGCAGGCGGTGACACATGCGTGACAGCCGACACAGGTGTCGAGGTCGATTGCGAGGCCGAGGCGTTTTTCTGTCTTTGCGGGCAGGCTGGTCATTCTGGTCTCATTCGCCTTCCATGATGCGGGGTGATTTCGGGCAGGGCGGACCGGATGCGGTCCATCATGCCGGGCTGGATGTCGGCCATGTAGTCCTGGAAGTAGGGCTGCATCTTCAGGAGCACCGAGGCGCCCACGTCGGAACTGTAAAAGCCGATCAGCGCCTCGAGCTCGGCCTGCGTGAACCGGTCAGCGCTGGCCTCGACCATGGCCGCCTCGAGCTCGGGGCGCATGTCGGTGAGAACGCCGGGCAAGACGCTGCCGATCCCGGTGCGCTGGGCGTCGGTGAGGGTGACGCCCGGCGGCAGTCCGGTGGCGAACTGGGCGGCCATGGCCTCGGGCGAGAACATCTCGGTGATCATCTGCTGGTTCGCGGGCAGGTTCACATAGTCTTCGGCCAGCGTATCGATGTCCTTGGCGACGGCCGGGTTGGCGAGGCAAAGGGCGATGGCGGCAAGGCGGAGCATGGTCAGGCCCTTCAGTCGGCGCGGCCGGTATGCCGCCGCAGGAGGCGCGGCGCCCGGGGAACGGGTGAGCGCTGGGCGGGATGGCTCGGCTGGCTGGCCGGTGGCGGAACGGTGCGCTCGATCCGCACCCGAAGGTCGAACCAGGCGGCCTGGCCGGTGATGGGGTCGGAGTTCGACCACCTGAGGCCGTCGCCCTTCTCCGGCAGGAGCTCGTGGATGAGGTGGTTGAGGAGGAACCCCTTCGTTGCCTCGGGCGCGTCGTGGTCGAGCGCCCAGGCGCCCTTGCGCTTGCCGATGGCGTTCCAGGTCCAGACGGTGTTGACGTTCACCGCGTCCATGCGCGCCACGGGCACGACGATCTCGCCATGGGGGGAGGTGACGCGTGCCCAATCGCCCTCGGAGAAGCCGTGCTCCTCCCAGAGCTTGCCGGGGACGTAGAGCGGGTTCATTCCGTGGATCTGGCGCAGCCAGGCGTTCTGCGAGCCCCAGGAGTGATACATCGCCATGGGGCGCTGGGTCAGGGCATGGAGAGGATATTCCGTCTCGTCCACCAGTGTTTCCTCGAAGGGCGGATACCACGAGGGCAGGGGCGTCATCGTGGAATGGAGCCGCTCGCGGAGGTGCTCGGGCGGGCGCAGCCGGTGCTTTCCCTCGGCGGCGAGCTGGAAGCGGCGCAAGGGCTCGGACCAGAGCGAGAAGAGATAGGGCTGCGGAGCGTCGTAGAGGCCGATATTCACCGCCCAGTCCTGATAGGCGGCGTTCCAGGGTTTGTAGAACTGCGCCTCTTCGGGGATGTGCGATGCCCAGAACGCCCCGTTTTCCTTGTAGTGCTCGAGCTGGTCGGGGTTCGGCTCGCCGCGTCCCGCGCCGGTGCCGTCACCCCGCCAGCCCGCCAGCGGGCCGATACCGGGGCGGCGGATATGGCGGGTCATGTAGTCGGCGTAATCCGCATAGGTCGGCGTTCCGTCCTCGTCGGACATGCCCGGCAGACCGAGGCGGTGGCCGAGATCGAGCAGCACGGACTGGAAGCCCCGCACATCGCGGTCGGGCTCGACGACGGGCCAGCGGATGGCGTCGGCGGCCGCATCGGGTTCCGAGATCGGCCGGTCGAGAAGCGAGATGCAGTCGTGGCGTTCGAGATAGGTCGTGTCCGGCAGGATGAGGTCGGCATAGGCGACCATCTCCGACGAATAGGCATCGGAATAGATGATGTGGGGGATGACGTAATCGCCGCTCTCGTCGGTGTCGGTGAGCATCTCCATGACGCTCGACGTATTCATCGACGAATTCCACGCCATGTTGGCCATGTAGAGAAAGAGCGTGTCGATCTTGTAGGGGTCGCCCGCATGGGCGTTCGAGATCACCATGTGCATCAGCCCGTGGGCCGACATCGGGTTTTCCCAGGTGAAGGCCTTGTCGATGCGGCGCGGCAGTCCGTTTTCGTTCACGAGAAGGTCGTCGGGGCCGTGGACGAAGCCGAGGTGCGGCCCGTCGAGCGGCTGGCCCGGCCGGGGGGTGCCGTGGGGCTTGGGGTGGGCCGTGGCGGGCTTGGGGTAGGGCGGCTTGAAGCGCATGCCGCCGGGGGTTTCCACCGCGCCGAGGAGTATCTGCAGGACGTGAAGGGCGCGGCAGGTCTGAAAGCCGTTCGAATGGGCCGAGATGCCGCGCATGGCGTGGACCGAGACGGGCCGTCCCGTCATCGTCTCGTGCCGCTCGCCGCGAAAGTCGGTCCAGGGCTGGTCGATGGTGATCGCCTCGTCGAAGGCGACGCGTGCGATTTCGGCGGCGAGACTGCGGATGCGGTCGGCGGAGACGCCGGTGCGCTCGGCCACGGCCTCGGGGGCGTAGTCGGCCGAAAGGTATTCGTCGGCCATGTGGGCCATCACGGTGCGGTGGGTGACGCCGCCCGAGACGTGCGTGGCGGTGAGCGAGGGGCGCACGCCGGGGGTGTCGAAGGCAACGAGCTCGCCGGTGTTCCGGTCGATCACGAGTTCCTTGCCGGCGACATCGCGCAGAAGAAGCCCGTGCTCGGCCGAGGTTTCGTCGGCGTTGACGAGGCAGGGGGCGTTCGTCCACTGCGCGAGATAATCTGCGTCGATCTTCCCGGCCTTCATCAGGCAATGGATGAGCGACAGGACGAGCAGGCCGTCGGTGCCCGGCGTGATGCCGATCCAGTCGTCGGCCACCGCGTTGTAGCCGGTGCGGATCGGGTTGACGCCGACGACCTTGGCGCCGCGTTCCTTCAGCCGCCCGATTCCCATCTTGATCGGGTTCGAATCGTGGTCCTCGGCGACGCCGAAGATGAGAAAGAGCTTCGTGCGCTCCCAGTCGGGCGCGCCGAATTCCCAGAACGCCCCGCCCATCGTGTAGATGCCGCCGGCGGCCATGTTGACCGAGCAGAAGCCGCCGTGGGCGGCGTAATTCGGGGTGCCGTAGGCCTGCGCCCACCATGAGGTGAAGGATTGCGACTGGTCGCGGCCGGTGAAGAAGGCGAGCTTCTCGGGTGCTGTGTGGCGGATTTCGGAAAGCCACGTGGTGGCGGTCTGGAGCGCCTCCTCCCAGCTGATTTCCCTGAACTTGCCAGAGCCGCGCGGACCGTCGCGCAGCATCGGGGCGCGCAGGCGCGCGGGAGAGGTGTGCTGCATGATGCCCGAGGCACCCTTCGCGCAGAGCACGCCGCGATTGACCGGGTGGTCCCGGTTGCCCTCGATATACGCGACCTCGCCGTCCTTCATGTGCACGTCGATCCCGCAGCGGCAGGCGCACATGTAGCAGGTGGTCTTGCGTACCTCGTCAGAGGGCTTCGGGGACAGGTCGAGTTTTGGCTCTGCATTCATGCTGGCGTCTCCTCCCGGGGGGACAATAGTCGCGGCAAGGCCCCGGATGCGACCGCTTTTTTCCCCTGCCGACGTCAAAAGTGGAACATCCTGCCCCGGACCTGCGATTGACCTCGTTGGCTCCGGCGGTCACGTTCCCGCGACTCGGACCCGAAGGAGCGTGAGATGAGCGGCAGCGACTGGTGGCGCGGCGCGGTGATCTACCAGATCTACCCGCGCTCGTTTCAGGACACGTCGGGCAACGGAATCGGCGACCTTCCTGGCATCACGCGCCGCCTCGGGCACGTGGCCGACCTCGGGGTCGACGCGATCTGGATTTCGCCGTTCTTTCCCTCGCCGATGGCCGACATGGGCTACGATATCTCCGAGCAATGCGCGGTCGACCCGGACTTCGGAACGCTCGACGATTTCGACGCGCTGGTCGTCGAGGCGCATCGCCTGGGGCTGAAGGTGACGATCGACCAGGTCTATTCCCACACCTCCGAGGAACACCGGTGGTTCGAGGAAAGCCGGGCGGACCGGGAGAACGAAAAGGCGGACTGGTATGTCTGGGCCGAGCCGAAACCCGACGGTTCCATACCGAACAACTGGCAGTCGGTCTTCGGCGGGCCGGCCTGGACCTGGGACCCTGGCCGTCGGCAGTATTACTTTCACAACTTCCTGCCCTCTCAGCCGCAGATGAATTTCCACAACGAGGCCGTGGCCACGGCGATGCTGGAGACCACGCGGTTCTGGCTCGAGAGGGGTGTCGACGGGTTCCGGATGGATTCGGTGAACTACCATTTCCATGACCCGCAACTTCGCGACAATCCGCCGATCGGCGATGCCGAGCGCGAGATGGGCCATGAGAACACCTACGGCTACCAGGCGCATGTCTACGACAAGTCCCGGCCCGAGAACCTGCCGTTTCTCGAACGTTTCCGGGGGCTTCTCGACGAATACGACGCGATCGCGGTGGGGGAGGTGGGCGACGGGTCGCGCTCGCTCGAGACGATGGCGGCCTATGCGAGCGGCAAGCGGCTGCACATGGCCTATTCCTTCGAACTCCTGACGTCGAAGTTCTCCACGGGGCATTTCCGCCGGGCGGTGGAGTCTTTCGACGCGGCTTGCGAGGGCAGGGGCTGGCCGGCCTGGGCCTTTTCCAATCACGACGTGGCGCGCCACGTCACCCGCTGGGCCGATCATTGCGAGGACCTCGACCGGCTCGCGAAGCTCTCGGCGCTGCTTCTGCTGAGCCTCAAGGGCTCGATCTGCCTCTATCAGGGCGAGGAACTCGGCCTGCCCGAGGCGGAGCTCGCCTATTCCGACCTCACCGACCCCGTCGGTCTGAAGTTCTGGCCCTCGCACAAGGGCCGAGACGGGGCGCGCACGCCGGTGCCGTGGGAGGCGAACGCGCCCAACGCGGGCTTCAGCGCGGCGGAGACCACATGGCTGCCGGTCAAGCCGCCCCATGCGGATCGCGCGGTCGATACCCAGGCCGGGGTTCCGGGATCGGTGCTGGAATTCTACCGCGAGTTGCTGATCTTCCGACAGGGTGAGCGGGCACTGCGCGCGGGCGAGATCGAGTTCATCGAGGCCCCCGAGGGCCTCCTCGCGTTCTGGCGCGAGAGCGGTGGCGAGCGGCGACTCTGCGTCTTCAACCTCGGACAGACGCGGGAGACGCTGAGCCTCCCGCACGAAGTCAGGCCGGTCGGCCCCGCGGTGGGCGAGGTCCGGATCACGGAGGACGGGATCGTTCCGGGCGGCATGTCCGGAGCGATCTTCGCGCCCTGACGGGCGGCATTGCCAAGCATTGCCGCGACGGGCACGATCCCGTCCGGTCGAGGTGGAGAAAGCGATGGAAACCGAAGGCGGGCTTCTGGTGGCGGGCGGACCGGTGGTCTGGGCGCTTCTGGCCGTTTCGGTGGCCACACTCACGCTGATCATCTGGAAGGCTGGCCGTCTTGTGAGCGCGGGCGCGTGGTCGGGCGGTGCGGCTGCGGAAGCGGCGGTGGCCGCGTTCTCGCGCGGCGAGGCGGAGGCGGCGCGCCGGGCGGTCGACGGCCGCGAGACGCTTCGGGGCGGAGTCGTCCGCGCGGCGATCGAGGCCCGTCTCGGACCGGCCCCCGAACCCGCTCAGCGCGAGGAGGTCGAGCGGGTGGCGCGGGCGCGGCTCGAGGCGGCGCGGCGCGGCCTGCGCGGGCTCGATCTCGTGGTCACCGTCGCCCCGCTGATGGGGCTCCTTGGCACCGTTCTGGGCATGATCGAGGCGTTTCAGGCGCTCGAGGCCGCAGGCGCGCGGGCCGACCCCTCGACACTCGCGGGCGGCATCTGGGTGGCGCTTCTGACGACCGCGATGGGCATGGGCGTGGCGATTCCCGCCGGGGTCGCGCTGGCGTGGTTCGAGGGGGTGATCGACCGCGCCGCCGCCGACATGGAAGACCTCGCGACACGGGTCTTTCTCGCCACGCCGTCCTCCACCGCCGCGCGGGCCGCCGAATGAAGCTCGCGCGGAGGGGGACCCTGCGCCGCGGCGCGAACCTCACGCCCATGGTCGATGTCGTGTTCCTTCTGCTGTTCTTCTTCATGCTCGCCTCGCGTTTCGGCCCAGACGAAGGGCTGACGCTCGCGCTCGGCGGGGGCGGCGGGACCTGGAGCGGGCCGCCGCGGCTCGTCGGCGTCGGCCCCGAAGGCGTGACGCTCAACGGGGTGGGCACGGATGCCGCGGGGTTGCCCGCGGCGCTCGAACGGCTCGTGACGAGCGAGGCCGATCCGGTCGTGATCTCTCCGCGCGAGGGGGCGGGCACGGGCGACCTCGTCGCCGTGATCGACCTGCTTCAGGAGGCCGGGTTCACCGGCCTCGTCATCGTCCGATGAGCGGGTTTTCGTTCCGCCCGCCGCCGAGGCGCCGGGTACGGGGGGATGCGGTGGCGATGATCAACGTCGCGTTTCTCCTGCTCGTGTTCTTTCTCCTCGTGGCGCAGATCGCGCCGCCCGAGCCGGTCGAGGTGACGCTTCCCGAGGCGAAGGGCGGCACGCCGGTAGCCGGTGAGACCGTGCTTCACGTCGGTCCGGACGGCGAACTGGCCTATGGCGCGACGCGAGGTGAGGCAGTCTTCGCCGCGCTCGCGGACGCGGCCCGGGAGGAGGCTCCGTTGCCGCTCCGGGTCGACCGCGACTTCGACGGTCAGGCGCTTGCCGCGCTTCTCGCCCGGTTGCGGGCGGCCGGTATCACCGACGTGTCGCTCGGCGTGATGGTCTCGCCGTGAACGCGGGTTGCGCTTGGCGCGGGCGTGGCTAGGGTCGCCCGCGACGGACCACTGTGGAGACCGGCGATGGCGGATGTTGCGATGAAGGTGAACGGCGAAGAGGTGCGGGCCGAGGTGCCGGACAATACCCTGCTCGTCGATTTCCTGCGCGAGACGCTGGGCCTCACCGGAACCCACGTGGGTTGCGAGACGAGCCAGTGCGGGGCCTGCGTCGTCCATATGGGCGGCAAGGCGGTGAAGTCCTGTTCCGTGCTTGCCGCGGCCGCGGAAGGGGCCGAGGTCCGCACCGTAGAGGGCCTCGCCGACGGCGACGCGCTGCACCCGATGCAGGCGGCGTTCAACGAATACCACGGGCTTCAGTGCGGCTTCTGCACGCCGGGAATGATCATGGCCGGCATCGACATGGTGCGACGGTACAAGGAGGACGGCCGGGAGCTCGACGAGGCCGCGATCCGACACGAACTCGAGGGCAACATCTGCCGCTGCACGGGTTACCACAATATCGTCAGGGCGATCGACGCCGCTGCGAAAGCGATGTGAGGGCGGCATGTACGAACTGACCTATCACCGGGCGGGGAGCCTTGCCGAAGCCCTCGAACTTCTCGCCGGAGCGGAGGACGGGGCTCTGCTGGCGGGCGGCCAGACGCTCGTTCCGACGATGAAGGCCCGGCTGGCGGCACCGAGCGACCTCGTCGACATCTCCGCGATAAGCGAACTCGCGGGCATTCGTGAAGCGGGTGATGCCGTGGAGATCGGTGCGATGACGACCCATGGCGAGGTCGCCGGCTCGGCTCTTGTGCGCGACCGGATTCCGGGTCTCGCCGCGCTCGCGGGGCTCATCGGAGACGCGGCGGTGCGCCACCGCGGCACGATCGGCGGCTCGCTCGCCAACAACGACCCCGCCGCCTGCTATCCCGCCGCGGTGCTGGCGCTCGGTGCGACAGTGGTGACCGACCGGCGCGAAATTCCCGCAGAGGCGTTCTTCCAGGGCATGTTCACCACGGATCTCGACGAGGGCGAGATCATCACCTCCGTACGCTTCCCGGTGCCGGTCCGGTCGGCCTATGCGAAGTTTCCGCAGCCCGCGTCGCGCTACCCGATGGCCGGCGTCTTCGTCGCGGAGACGACCCGTGGGCCGCGGGTGGCCGTGACCGGTGCCGGAGAGGACGGGGTGTTTCGCGCGGAAAACCTCGAGGCGGCGCTGGCGGCCGGCTGGTCAGCCGCGGCGGTCAGCGCGGTAGAGGTCTCCGCCGAGGGCCTCGCTTCGGACATTCACGGCCAGGCCGATTACCGCGCCGCCCTCGTGTCGGCCATGGCCGCGAAGGCGGTGGCCGAAGCCTCTTAGCCCGCGGCCGGCACGCAGGGCCGCTGTGGGAGCGCTTCCGTGCTCTGCTTCATCGGGTGGGCGCGACCTCCAACGCCGCACGCGTGATGGAAAGGCTTCGCCCCCCAAGTTCGCGAAACGCTTTCTGACGGCAGGAAAAGACGAGGATCTGCAGGTCTTGCGCCTGTCGGGTCAGGGCGTCGAACATCCGCTCGATCCGGTCGTCGTCCGTATACACGATCGCATCGTCGAGGATGACCGGTGCCGGGCTTCCCGTCTTCGCGAGCATCCGTGCGAAGGCGAGGCGTACGAGAAGCGCGATCTGCTCTCTCGTTCCGCCCGACAGAACCGAATAGTCCTCTTCATGCCCGTTGCGGATCAGCGATCTGGGCAGAACGTCTTCGGCATCGAACCGCAGGTCGGACTCGTCCCAGAGTAGACGGAGGAGCGGAACGAGCTCCCGCTTGACCGGTTCGACGTAGCGGTCGCGCGCCGATGCGCGCGCCTCCTCGAGGGCCGATTTCAGGCGTTTCAGAAGCGCGACCTCGAAGTCGAGCGCAGCAAGCCGGGTGCGCGCATTCTCGAGCCGGCTCGCCGTGTCTGCGAGCTCTTCCTCCACGGCCTCGCCCGCGCTCATGTCGATTTTCACGTCGAGTTGTCCCAGTTCCAGCCGCAGACGCTGTCGGTCATCCCCGGTCCGGCGAAGGACGGACTCCGCCCGCGCGAATGCGGCCTCGGCGACGGCAAGGTCCGGTGCGTCTTTCGTGAGGCTTTCGACATCGGCCGACGCCGTCGCGAGGACGACGCGCAGGCGCTCGAGCGTCGCTTCGCGGTTTGCGATCTCCCCGTCGAGGTCATCGGTCACGGGCAGCGCCGCTCTCGCGCGCGCGAGCCGCGCTTCGGCGGTCTCGACGGCCTGCTCCGCGAGTGCGCTTCGCCTCTGAATCTCGCCGAGCGCGGTCCGCGCCGTCTCGAAGGCCGCTTCGGCTTCCGACAACGCGCCCCGCGCCGCCCGGTCCCGGGCCTCTGCCGTCGGGCGGTCGGGCGCGTCCGCGTCCGCCGCGTCCGCTTCGGGAAGCGCCGCGAGGGCCTCGCGCAGCCGATCCATGCCCTGAGGCGCAAGCGCATCGAGCGCTGCCTTCGCGTCGCGCATTTTCTGCTCCGCAATCCTGCGTGTCCGCGCGGAGGCCCGCGCAGCCTCCAGCGTGTCGACATGCGCCGCCGCAAGCGCCGCTCCGAATGCCTCTCCGGCGCTCTCGACAGTGGACGCGTCCGCGCCCGTGCCGGGGTTCACCGTCAATCGTCCGATGCCCTCCAGGACGAGCACAAGGGGCTTCGTGACGGAGACCCGCTCGCCCCCCGCGAGCGCGGCACCGTCCAGTGACACGGCCCCGAGCCGACCATCCTCATAGGTGACAGAGACCCAGGACGCGCCCGCTTCGAGGGCGCGTTTCGCGGCCCGAAACTCACGGTCCAAGGTCTCGAGCTCTTCGAGCACGGACGCGGTAATTCCGCGGCGCGCGTCCGCCGCCGCCTCTTCCATCTGCGACCTGTAGGCCTCGGCGGATCTCAGGATCTCCGCGAGTTCGGCCCGCCGCGCCGCAGCCGTGGCCCCCGCTTCGGCGCGCGTGGCGCGGCGAAGGGCGTCGGCCGTTGCCTCGGCGGCTGCCCTCGCGGCGGCATGGCTGTTTTCGGCTTCTGCCTTGACCGCGTCGGCTCGGGACAGGTCTTCGCCGGCGCGGGACGACCTTTCGCGGGCTTTCTCGAGATCCCGCGCAGCCTGGCCGAGCTCGGCCCGGAGCTTCAGAAGTCCCTCGAGCCGCTCTTGTGCCTGTTCGACGTCCTTTTCCGCTCTCTCCCCGACCTCCCGGGTCCGCCGCAGTTTCTCCGCGTGGCCCCTTGCCGTCTCGAGATGTTCTCTCGCGCCCCGCAGGCGAGCACGTCTTTCCTCCTCGGCTTCGGGGGCATCGAGATCTTCGAGTTCCCTGCGAACCTGCCGACGCCGCTCGAGGTCTTTCCTGAGCCTCTCGGCGGTACCGGCAAGCTCGTCGCGTCTGGCCGCGAGCGCCGCGACGTCATCCTGAAGCCGCTTCAGGGGACCGTCGGCTCTCACCCGCCCGGTCGCTGTGAGGTACTTGCCGAGTTCTTCGACGCACCGTTCCAGGGCCGCGTCCATCCTTCGGCCCCCAGTCATCGCCTCGACCTCTCCGGCGACCGACGACATCAGGTCCCGCCGCGCCGAGCGGCCCGCGTCGCCGTCGTCGCCGAGGCTCGTGAGGCCCTGCCGCACCCAGAGCAGCCCTGCCGGCCCGCCGTCCTTCGGAGCCTTGACGATGCTCGCGAGCCAAGCTTCGGCCTCGTCGGCCTGCTTGAAGAGCTGACCGCCCTTCCACACCCGAAGCTCTCCGTTCCGGGATTTCGCCCAACGCTTCTCGATACGGCAGGCCGCCCCATCGATTTCCGCGTCGACACCGACGCAGGGTTCGCCGCCGGCATGGGGAGCAAGGCTGCGGATATCTCTGTCCCAGGATTTCCGGTCCTTGAAAAAGAGCGCGTGCAGGGCGTCGAACACCGTCGACTTGCCATGTTCGTTCGGTGCGGAGAGAACGTTCAGGCCGTCCCCGATTCCGACAATCTCGACACGATCCGTGAAGCGTCGGACGTTCTCCAGCCGGATGGCCCTGAGCTTCATGAGGCGTCTTCCTTCACGATCGTGTAAAGGCGAACGAGCGCAGCCTCGGCAACCCGCCGCTGATCTTCCGCCAGCGACTTGTCCGAGGCTTCATCGAGCAGCGCCCGGGCTGCGAGACGAAGCGCGCCGCCCACGTCGATCGCGTCGAGATCCTCGACATTGTATTCGGTCGCGAGTTCCGTCTCGTCATAGTCGAAGTGGCAGAAGTCCGGCGCCAGAGCGGACACCGCCGCCGACAGTTCGAGCCGTTGGTCCAGTGTGGCCCAGCCCGTCGCGCGCAGACGCAGAAGAGTGTCCTCGCGCCGGGCCCCGCCTGTGGAAAGCGCGCGGCGGACCGCATCGCCGGCTTCCATCTCCGTCGTCACGGGCATCTCGACATCGACCCAGTCGAACCGGCCCGTCCGGATCGGTTCGACATGCGGGATGGCCCCGGATCCCGCGATCGAGACGGCGAGGCAGACACCCGGCCCCTGGTGCTTGAACCGGTCCCGCTCGGGCGTGCCGGCATAATGCGTGCGCTCGCCGATCCGGAGGTGTCCATGCCAGTCTCCGAGCGCGAGGTAGTCGAGCCGGGCGGTTTCCGCCCGGTCCGGGGGAATGATCTCGGAGCCTCCGTCCTCGCTCGCGAAGGTCTGGACCGCGCCATGGGCGAGGCCGATCCGGATGTTGCCCTCGGGCACCTCCGCGGAGACCATCCATTCGGTCAGGTCCCGGCCGCTGTGGCGCCACACCGCCGGGGCCGGAAGCAGGCTCACGCCCGCAACGATCTCGACAGGCTCTGCGCGGTCGAGGAGCCGGACGTTGCCCGGCGCATCGCGACGAAACCGGTCCCACAATGCCTCCGCTGCAAGACTGTCGTGATTGCCCGGGATGATCCACCAGCCAATGGCAGGATCCGCGCCCATCGCGTTCAGGGCATGACGCACCACCTGGTCGGACGGTGTTTCGGTATCGAAGAGGTCGCCCGCGACGAACACGTGGCCGGCGCCGTGGCCGCGCGCAGCGTCCGCCAGCGACCGGACGATATCGCGCCGCGCAGCGGCAAGCAGGCCGCGGGCCTCTTCCGGCAGGTTGCCGAACCTGCGCCCGAGATGCAGGTCCGAGGTGTGAAGGAAACGGAACTCCGTCATGAATAGGCAACTCCGGCGAGGCGACGGGTCGCACGGCAAGCGGATCATCGACCCCGCTGCAATGCGCAATGGGTATCAGACGGTGCGGGAGGCGCAACGGGGACCTTGAGACCCGGTTGCGGTTTCGCGGTCGGATCGCCTGCGCTTCTTCCCCCGCCACGAAGCCACGGCGGTCCGACACCCCCCTTATCCTGGTGATCCTCGGGACCGCCCCGCCGAGAATTCGCATTACCGTCCTTGATTTCTTCCGCGATTTGCATCACGTCTTCACCAAGCGCTGACGTTCTGCCGCGTGAGCAGAAGGCATACGCCACAAACGCGCGCTTACCGTTTCCCACATCACGCGAGGAGGCAGCACCGCCCGTATGGGCCGGAGCACTCTGACCGCACCCCGACGCATGTCGCGTCCGGGGCAAGACATATCGCGGGCCACCGGTCCGCTGAAAGGACGACATGGACTTCAACGACCTCGGTCTGGCACCCCGCCTTACCGCTCAACTGCAAGCGCTCAAGATCACCGAGCCCACACCGATTCAGAAGCAGGCCATTCCGCATGCCATGAACGGAAGGGACGTGATGGGGCTCGCGCAGACGGGCACCGGCAAGACGGCCGCGTTCGGCCTTCCGCTTCTGCATGCGCTGATGGCCGCCGGGACCGCCCCCGCGCCGAAGACCGCGACAGGCCTCATTCTCGCGCCCACCCGCGAGCTTGCCAAGCAGATCGCGGAGGCGCTCGGGGCCTTCACCCGAGGCAGCCATCTCAAGGTCGCGATCGTCGTCGGCGGGGTTTCCATGGGCCGCCAGATCGACACGATGCGGCGCGGAGCCGATCTTCTGATCGCGACGCCCGGGCGTCTGATCGACCTGCTGGACCGGAAGGCCGTCCGGCTGGATGAAACGCGATACCTGGTCCTCGACGAGGCCGACCAGATGCTCGACATGGGTTTCATCCACGCCCTGCGGCGGATCGCCCCTCTTCTGCGCCGCGACCGGCAGACCATGATGTTCTCGGCCACCATGCCGAAGCTCATGGCGGACCTTTCGGCGCAATTCCTGAAGGACCCGGTCCGGGTCGAGGTCGCCCCCCCGGGTGTCGCCGCCGACAAGATCGCGCAATCCGTGCACTTCGTGGCGCAGGACGAGAAGACGGCCCTTCTGGGCGAATTGCTCGCCGGGCATCGCGGTGAGCGCGCACTGGTCTTCGCGCGCACCAAGCACGGTGCGGAACGGCTGATGAAGAAGCTGGTCGCCTCGGGCTTCGACGCGTCCTCGATTCACGGCAACAAGAGCCAGGGCCAGCGGGACCGGGCCATTCGCCAGTTCCGGGCCGGCGACGTGTCCGTGCTCGTCGCGACCGACGTGGCCGCCCGGGGGATCGACATTCCCGACGTGAACCACGTCTACAATTACGACCTGCCGAACGTTTCCGAGAACTACGTGCACCGGATCGGCCGGACGGCACGGGCCGGGGCCTCGGGCAAGGCGGTGGCCTTCTGCTCGAAGGAGGAGATGGGCGAATTCCGCGGAATCGAGAAGGTTCTGAAGACGAAGATCGCCGTCGACGGTGGTCAAAGATGGGAAGCCGAGCGGGCCGAGCGCCGTGAGAGCAAGGGGCCGTCGCGGCCTCGTCGGTCTTCGTCGCGCAGGCGATTCAAGCGCGCGGCATGACCGGAAACGGCGCCATTTCCCGGCAAGGGGGCTGACTGCCGGGTCTTGAGAGTGAAGGCGCTGGCGTGCCGGATCGGGTGGCGGGGTCGCAGCATCGTCTGCTGTAAGCCACCGCTCGTGCACCCTGCCGTAATCCAGAGCCGACAAGTGTGCCGGTGAAGGAGAAGGGGGCGTCTGAGCCGGCGCCGAACGCGCATTCGATCAGGAATGGCCGCGCCGTTGAAGAACGGCGCGACCGGTAATGTCTCAGTTCGGGTTCGGCGTCATCTTGTGGATCATGCCTGCGTCGACCGACGCATAGAGACTGCCGTCCGGCCCGAGCACCAGCGAGCGGAACCGCCCGGCCGGCATCGGCAGGGTCATCTCGGTCACGTCGACGACGGACATGTCATCGTCCAGTTCGATGACGTCGATCCGCTGGCCGATCGGGGTGCCGCCGAAGCCGATGCCCATGAAGCCGACGACCATGTTGCCGTCCCACTCGCCCCATTCCTCGCCTTCGAGGAAGGTGATCGAGGTGATGCCCTGGGAATAGTTGTTGTTCTCCCAGATCGGCGGCATCGCGTCGGGATAGACGTCGAAATCGGTCATCGGCATGAAGGAAGCCCGCTCGTAACGGTTCATCCCCTCCATCTGGTTGGGCATGTAGCCGCAGTAGTCGTCCGGGCAGTCATCGGGACGCCCCGAGATGCCCGGGCGCGGGTCCCAGCCGCCATTGCCGCCGGGCTCCAGCACGGTGATCTCGTCGGAATGCCACGGGCCGTGCTCGGTGATGATCGGCGTGCCGTCTTCGGGATGGAAGGTGATGCCTTGGACGTTGCGGTGGCCGTAGGTGTAGATTCGCGGGTCGAAGCCCTCCGGCGTGCCATTGTCGGGCGCGGCCTCGCCGTCCGTGTCGATGCGCAGGACCTTGCTCCCCAGCCTGTCGGGGCTTTGCGGAAGCTCGGCGTTGTGGTTGTCGCCGGTGGTGACGAAGAGATATCCCTCGGGGCTGAACCGGATGCGGCCGCCATTGTGAGCACCGGTGTCGCCAAAGGGGTGATCGGTCGCTGCGTCCTTGTAGGGGATGTCGTCGACGAGGTCGGTCCGTTCTGAGACGTCGCTGAAATCCTCCGCCACGGTGAAGCGCATGACGCGGTTCGTGGGCGGTGAAGACATGTTGGAGACCGAGTAGACGTAGACCCGGCGGTTTTCCTCGAAATTCGGGTCGGTCGCCACTCCGTTCATTCCCGCCTGTCCGTCGCAGAAGAGGTCGTCCGCATTGGTCGCATAGCCTTCGGTGTCACCCATCCCGAGCAGGCCGGTGATTTCGCCGGAGGGAAGCCTGACCGACAAACCCTCGCATTGCTCGGTGAAGAAAAGCGTTCCGTCGGGCAGGAACGACATGTCCCACGGGGTTCCCAGACCGGACACCACGACCTCATGGCCGAGGCTGGTGATGTTCATGCCCTCTCCCTGTGCGGTGGCCTGCGAGCCGAGTGATACGGCAGAGGCCGCGATCGCGACGAGCGGCAAGGCGCTGCGCGGGCGTGCTCGATGTGTCATGAAGGTATCCTCCCTTGGAAGTGTGGGCGTTTCGGGCCAATCGGTCCCTCGGCCCAACGCGGGGAGCCGTACGGAGTTCCGGCGGCGTCCCCGCAGGTCCTCTTCCGTGAAGGAGGCCCGGCAGTCGGGGACCTCGGCTTTTCGGGATCATCCCTTTCCCGGATTGGCCCCGTTGCCGGACAGGAAACGCTCGGTCGCAGTCAGCGCTTCGGAGACAGGCCCACGGCCATTGCGCCATGTCATGCAGCGGAGTGCGGGGAGTCCGAAGGCTGAGCCGTGTAACGCTTGCTGCACAATTCTGCGCTGGGCTCAGCGCACTCGCGCGCAGGCCCGCTGACGGTCCGGTC
>CAZPPH010000045.1:0-20690 GCA_964588375.1 uncultured Rhodobacterales bacterium
CCCGGCAGGCGGTGACGGGCACAAGATCCCGATCCGCTTCATTCTTGCCGATGCGGGATATTCAGTACCCGTCAGCGGCCGCCTTCGCGCCATGTTCCTCGATGTAGCGGCGCGGGGTCGTTCCCACGGCGCGCCGGAACACGCGATAGAAGTGAGAGAGGTCGCCGAACCCTGCATCCAGACCGGCGAAGACGATGTTGTCCGTTTCGAGAAGACGCTTCTTCGCGAAGTCGATACGCAGTTTCGTGACATAGGCGCCGACCGTCATGCCCTTCGCCGCGCGAAAGAGCGTGGTGTAGTGCCGATAGCTCACGCCCGCCATGGCAGCGAGGTTGGCTATTCGGATATCCTCGGTGAAGTTCTCGTCGATATGGGTCAGGGTCTGCGCGAATGCCCGGGGCGCTGGCGCCATGGGATCGGGCAGTCTCGGGCTCGCCGACGTTCGGGCCAACGTCACCATCAACTGGATCATCAGCCCCCAGATGACGGTCTCGTGCGCGTCGCGCGCCATCGTCTGCTCGAACATCATGCGCTGAAGATATGAGCGGATTGCCGCGTGCCGATGGGTCTGGGACGTCCGCAGGGGACACGGCATGCGGGACCGGAAGAGTTCGTAGCCGGCCCATTGTCCGGGCGCCTTCCGAAACGTCTCGGACTGAAAGCACACAAGGATCAGTGTCGCGGGCCTCGCGGGATCGTCGGTGAACCTGTGCGGGGTGCCGGCGGGCACGAACAACATGTCATCTGCCACGAGGGCGGTCCTGGTGTGCGGCCTCAGCAGACTGCATCGGCCCTGCCGGACGAAGCAGAGCTTGTCGTAGCTCCAGACGCCCATTTCCATTTCGAAACCGGGGGCGTGCCGGCTTTCGAACACGTGGATGCCGCCCGGGCCGAGCTCGATCGGCTTTGGAGAGGTTCTGCGCGAGGTCACCGCCGACTTCCGAATCTGCAAAGGCATTTTGATCCGTTCGCGCAAAGACATCAACAAGGGCGATGGGCGATCATCTTCGGGCGGGCCATGGTCCTGGCAGACATATGCGGTGCCGAGGGATTGCCGGCGTCTTCCAGGCACCGGGATTTCTTGCTGAAAGCGCCAATGAGCCGGCGGGAAGTTGAGGAGGAGCGGCGCGAATGGATACTCTCGAAGACCGGCTGGCGGGCTTTCGAAGCCCGGTGGAAATGCTGCGCAGCTCTCCGACAGGGGGCTACGCGTTTCCCTTTCCTTCCGAATATACGAACTGGCGGGACGAACAGGAGGCCTGGCGCAAATCGGTCGTGATCTTCGATCAGTCGTTCCACATGACCGATTTCACGTTCGAGGGGCGGGATGTGCACCGGCTGATTTCCGACGTGGGCGTCAATTCGATGAGCAACTTCGGGGCGAACCGCGCCAAGCAACTGGTGGCGTGCAATCCCGGCGGGCACGTGATCGGCGATGCGATCCTCTTCGGACACAGTGAGAGGCGGATCAGCGTCGTGGGGCGCCCGTCGGTCCCGAACTGGGTCGCCTACCATGCCGAAACCGGCGACTATGACGTCGAGGTCACACGGGACAAGAGGTCGGTCGGAAACCCCGGCGACCGTCTTCTCTACCGCTTTCAGATCCAGGGGCCCAACGCGCCAGCGCTGATTGAAAAGGTCACCGGCGGGGCTCTGCCCGATATCGCGTTCTTTCATATCGGCGATCTGAAGATCGCGGGGTGCGACGTGCGGGCCCTCAATCACAGTATGTCGCGTATGTCCGGGCTCGAGTTGCACGGACCCATGGCCGATGCCGAGAGGGTGCGCTCGGCCCTGCTGGAGGCGGGCGGAGAGTTCGGGTTGCTCCAGGGGGGAAGCCGCGCCTACTCGACCGTCTCTCCGGAATCGGGCTGGATCCCTTCGCCCATGCCGGCGATCTATTCCGGCGAGGCCATGCGCCCCTACCGCCAGTGGCTGCCGGCGGACGGCTTCGAGGCAACGGCGTCGCTGGGCGGCAGCTTTCTCTCCACGGACATCGAGGACTACTACCAGACCCCCTGGGACCTCGGGTATGGCAAACACGTGAAGTTCGACCACGACTTCATCGGTCGCGCCGCCCTCGAGGAGATGAAGGACGCACCGCACCGCAAGAAGGTCTGGCTTGACTGGGACAAGGACGACACCCTGCGGATCATCGGCAGCATGATCGGGGAAGGCGAGCGCTACAAATACCTCGAGGTGCCCAACTCCTATTACGCCATCCTTCCTTTCGACGAGGTCCTGATCGGGGACCGGACGGTCGGTCTCGCGACCTATACGGTCTACACGGCGAACCGGCGCTCATGGTTTTCTCTCGCCATGGTCGACGAGGCCGACGCGAAAGACGGAACCGAAGTGGAGATCGTGTGGGGCGAGGAGGGCGGGGGCACGCCCCGGCCGATCGTCGAGCGGCATGTGCAGACGAAGGTGCGCGCGAGGGTGCGCACCCACCGCTAGGCGCTGCGAGACCGGAACGCCCGAGATTTCGGCGCAGGCCGTTTTCCGCAAGGTCACGGCGCGAAGTCCGGCAGGACGGCGCTCCCCAGACCCGGGGTGTCGAGCGAGCCGATGCGCAGCCGCCCCTCCGCGATCCGCACCAGCACCGTATCGCCGGGCCGGTGATAGAGGTCGGGATGGGCTTCGAGGAACGCCGATTGCTCGGGTTCGGGCACGCCGGTCATGCCGTGCACGTAGTGGTGGCCGTTTCGTTCGATATGGCTGCAACCGATCAAGGTGGCGAGCGCGAGGTCCTGCTGCACCGCCAGCCCGGCCTGTGTCGTCAGGTCTTCCGCCGACATGAAATATGTCCCGGCGCCGGCCGCCTCGTTGAGCGCGACGCATCGCGCGCGGTTGAGAAGCGAGCGGTAGAGGCCCTTGCAGGATTTCGACGATATTCCCGAGTACCCCAGCGCAATCGCCCGCGGGAAGGCGTCGAGGCTGTCATCGGATTCGTCGATCTCGATCGCCTTGAGCGCGGCGAGTTCCGAGACGTCGGACTGCAGCGCCGCGGACCGCGCGATGGGTTGTTCGATGAAGAGTATGGCGTCGCGCAGTCGCGCGAGAGCCGGATCCGCGCAGACGGCCCTCCACAGTTCGGCGATGCCGGCGATATCGGAATATTGTTCGTTCCCGTCGAGCGTTGCTCTGTAGCCGGGAAGGGTGTCGAGAACCCGCGCGATGGACCGGAGCCGGTCGAGATCGCCGTCGAGATCGCCGCCCACCTTCAGCTTGAAGTGATCGACGCCATAGGCCGCGATGACCTCTTCGAGCGCTTCGGGCAGGCCGTCGCCGACCCTCTGCTCTTCCGCGATATCAATGGCGCGGATCGGGTCGACCAGCCCCACCGTGTGGCGGGCCGCGATTTCTCCTGCGGGCCGTAATGCGCCCAGGAAGCCGTCGAGGTCGAATCCGGCGAGATCGGGTGTGAGCTCGGTTGTCAGACCGAAGACGTTGTCGTTGGCACCTGCGAAAAGGCTCTTGCCGAGAAGTCGCAAGAGGGCGTCCAGAACGGCGCGGTCCACGACGGCAGTGCCGAAGCTGGCGACGAGACCCGGGAATCCCTCGGCCTCGCAGGTGGCACGGTGCGTCCGGTCCAGCGCCGCGTGCAGGCCGAAGGCCGTCATCGGCGCGGTTTCGTCCACATAGAGATTGCCGGCGATGCGCGCCGAGGTGCGGAGTTGGTCGAAGTTGTCCTCGTTGGAAAGGGCGGGAGACTTGTCGAACCACTTCGGCGCGAGAAGCTCGGCCGACATGCCCGTGCCTTCGCGGCCGTCGGTGAGACGGATGCGGGCGGTGACGAAAAGCTGCGGCGCCTCCGTCAGTGTGACGACCCCGAAGCGGAAGGGCATGCGCAGGCGCACGTCGCGCTCGTGAAACGAGATCTCTTCTACGGTGAGTTTCGGTTTTTCGCTCATCTCAGCCCTTCCATGACGCCTTGGTTGTAACCGCTCGACCACGCGGCGCAGGCGCGGCCATGCATGCGGGGTTGCCGGACCCTCTTCCTGTATTCAAGCGGCGGCGACGTCTTCATGACGCCTTGTTCGTCAGACGCGCCGTCAGCCGGCGGATCGGACCGAGGCCCAGGAGAATGGTGAGGATCGTGACGAAGGCCAGTATGGCCGAGATCGGCCGGGTGAAGAACGGCTCGAGCGAGCCTTCTGACAGCACCATGCCGCGCCTGAAGTTCTTGTCGAGGATATCTCCCAGCACGATACCGAGGACGAGGGGCGCCATGGGATAGTTCATCTGACGGAGGCCGAAGCCCAGCACCCCGAAGCCCAGCATGACCCAGACATCGAAGATCCGACTGGAAATCGAGTACGCGCCGATCACGCACAGCACGAAGACGATCGGCATCAGGTATTCGCGCCGGACCCGCAGCACGAGCAGCATCGGCCGCGTCAGCGCCAGCCCGAGCACGAGGATCGCCACCGCGGCCCAGAAGAGCATCGCCGCGACCCTGAACACGAATTCGGGGGATTCGATCATTATGAGCGGACCGGGACGGACACCGTGTATGAAGAGCGCTGCCAGCAGGACCGCAGCCGGTGCCGACCCGGGGATCGCGAGGGTCAGGACGGGAATGATCGCGCCCGGAACGGCGGCGTTGTTGCCGGTTTCCGATGCCACGAGGCCCGTGGTGCTGCCTTTGCCGAAGTCTTCGGGCGTCTTGCTGGCCCGGCGCGCGGCGGCATAGGAAACCCAGGCGCCCATGTCCTCACCGACGCCGGGGACAATTCCCATGACGGTGCCCAGCACACCCGATCGCAGCATCGTCCACCAGGATTTCAGGAGGGTCGAGACGCGCGGCAATACGCGCCCGCCGATGGTGTTCACGGTCTGGTGGGCCGGCCGCTTCATCACGGTGAGGACCTCGGCGAAGCCGAAGGCGCCGACAAGGGCCGGCAGCAATCCAAGTCCGCCTGCGAGATCGACGGACCCGTAGGAAAAGCGCTGATAGGCGTGTATGCCTTCCTGGCCGATCTGGGCCGCGAAAAGGCCGATGAAACCCGCGATCCAGCCCTTCAGCGGGTCGTCGAGCGCGGTCAGGCGCCCCGAGATCACCACGCCGAAGACCGCGAGCCAGAAGAATTCGTAGGACTGGAACTTCAGTCCGGCCTCGGCCAGTTGCGGCGCGATCAGCGCCAGGAGGGCCATGCCGATGATGCAACCCGCGAAGGAACCGACCGTCGCAAGGCCCAGAGCCTCGCTGGCCCGGCCCGCACGGGCGAGCGGAAAGCCATCGAGCGCCGAGGCCGCATTGGCTGGTGTTCCGGGGATGTTGAGCAGGATCGCGGTGCGCCCGCCACCGTAGATCGCGCCGACATACATGCAGATCAGGATGGTGATCGCATCGTCGGGCGTCATCCGGAAGGTGAGGGTCGTCAGAAGCGCAATGCCCAGCGTCGCGGTTAGCCCGGGCAGCATTCCGACCACCATGCCCAGCAATGTGGCCCAGAAGATGTTGAACAGGATACCGGGGCTGGCGAGCCCCGCGATTTCGCGCCCGAGCGAGGCGAAGGCATCGAGCACCGGCATCAGGGCAGCCGGATCAGGAAGATGCGTTCGAACAGGAGGGTCACCGACACTGCCGTACCCACCGCGAGCAGTGCCGAGACAACCGAGCGACGGACCCAGGACGCGCCGGTTTCCGAAAAGAGGAGGGCGAACGTGAACACGAAGAGGGCGGTGGCGCCAAGGAAGTCGACGCGGCCGAGAAGGCCGAGGGCGTAGGTGAGACAAAGACCGAGCACGAGGGCGAGCCGGCCCCACCCCGCCGGTGCGGTTTCAGGCGTCGCCTGCGGACCATCCGCGCGCCGGAGCAGAAGGGTCAGGCCCAGCACCGTGATGACGATGGCGAGCAGACCCGGGGTCAGGCCCGGCGCGCTCAGGGGGTCGACGCCGAGGTTCTCCAGACGCGGCATGCGCCAGGATTCCACGCTGGCGGCGATGCCGAAGGCGATCAGGAAGATCGAAAACCAGAAATCGGCGCGTCGTGGCGTGCTGGACATGGTCTTCGCGTTTGCAGGGGCGGTGCGCGGGCCGAACGTCGCTCGGCCCGCGACGGGCTGTCAGATCACGGTTTCGGTATGCCCATTTCCTCGGGCGACATGGTCGTGCGGCCCGCTGCGTGGAACGACCAGGCGTCAGCCCGGATCTCCGGCCAGACAGCCTCCTGCGCCGCCTCTCCGCTCGCCGGCGTGAATAGCGCGCCCTTTTCCAGTGCATAGCTGCGCAGGGCATCGGCATTGGGAATGACATCGGCCCAGATCATGTCGAAGGTCTCTATCACCTCGGACGGGACGCCCTCGGCCGGGATGAAGATACCGAACGCGGTGGACAGGATCGGCAGATCCTCGTCGATGAAGTCCGTGACCGGCGGAACGCTGCCGAAGCCTTCGATCTCGAGCGGCTGCGACGCCAGAACCGCAAGTGGCCGGAGCCGGCCCGCGCGCACCATCTCGGCCTGTTCCGAGGCAAGCTGCGTCGTCGCTTCCGCTTCGCCCGAGACTGTCGCGATGATCGCGGGATTGCCGCCGTCGTAGGTCACGTGCGTATAATCGCCGCCGACGACGCCCTTCAACGCTTCGGCGGCCGCGTGGCCGGACGAACCGGCGCCGGCCGTCGCGATGTCGATATCCCCGGCTTCCATTGCCGCCACGAAGTCGGTCATCGTCTGATAGGAGGTGTCGGGATTGACCGAGACCAGTGGCACGTTGGTGACCGTATTGTAGAGCCGCCAGTCCTCGACCCAGGTGTCGAACTGACCGAGAAGCTTGTACGTTCCCAGCTGTTTCGGCGCTCCTGCGGCCCAGGTGTAACCGTCGCGCGGCGCTTCCCAGGCGTTCTTCTTGCCGATCGAGCCCGACGCGCCGGGCTGGTTCACGATGACGACGCGCTGGCCCAGCTCCTCTTCGAGCACGCCGGCGGTCACCCGTGTTACCTGGTCGGTCGCCCCGCCCGCACCCCACGGCACGATGATCGTGATCGGTTTCTCCGGTGTCCAGGGGTAGTCGTTGGCGATCGCGGGGGCAGCCACGAGACAAAGGGCTACAGCGCTTGCAAGGTAGACGAACTTCATTGGATCCCTCCCAGTAACCCCAGGGCATCCAGCGGCCGATCGCATTCTTCGGCCGGAGGAGGCGCCCGAGACCGAAATCAGAAAACGGACTTCCTGCATGGATGGTGGAAGAAGCCGCCCCATGAGTCAACCATACGGTTGAAAATGCCGTTGACCCCCGGAGGGAGCGACAATAGTTTTCGCAGCAAGGATGGGTCGCCGATTTCCGGAACGGCCCGCAGCGGGGAGACATCCGAGATGACCGATGGCATGCCGAGGATAAAAACCACGGTCGTTGGGTCCTATCCGCTGCCCGCATGGCTGGTCGCGGCCCCCTCGGAGCAGGCACTGGTCGACGCGACACGCACGGTGCTGGCGACCCAGGAACGGGCCGGGCTCGATGTCGTCTGCGACGGCGAGATGTACCGCTTCGACATCAATCATCCCGAGACGAACGGGATGATCGAGTATTTCGTGCGTCCGATGTCGGGCATCCGCAACGAGGTCACCTTCGAGGAGTTGCAGGCGTACCGGAGACAGGAAGGCATGGGGTTCCGGACACGGCCTCCGGGGGTCGTCGACGGTCCCGTCGGGCATGGCACGCTCGATCTGCCCAACGCGTCCGCGCGCGCGAAGTCGCTGACGCGGAGCCCGCTGAAGTTCACCGTGACCGGCCCGCACATGCTGGCAAAGACGCTGAAGAACACACATTACGGCGACGTCGCCGAGCTGGCCCTCGCGATCGCCGACGTTCTCGCCGAACAGGTCGCCCTGATCGATGCCGACGTGGTTCAGCTCGACGAAGCCAATCTGCCGGGTCATCCCGATGAGGCGGACTGGGCCGGCGAGGCGATCAACCGGGTTCTGGATGCGGTGCGGGGAACACCGGCCGTGCATTTGTGTTTCGGAAACTATGGCGGGCAGTCGGTCCAGAAAGGCAGTTGGGACAAGCTTCTGGGCTACCTGAACGGCCTTCACGCCGATCACATCGTCATGGAAAACGCCCATCGTCCGGTGGAGGAACTGGCGGCGTTCCGCGAGCTGCGCCCGGGCCTTGGCCTCGGGCTGGGCGTCGTCGATATCAAGGCGACAGAGGTCGAGGGCGCCGAGCAAATCGCCCGCGCGCTCGAGCGCGCCGAGGCGACCCTCGGCGAGGGGCGGGTGACCTACATCAACCCCGATTGCGGTTTCTGGATGCTTCCGCGCACGATCGCCGACGGCAAGATCCGCGCGCTCGTCGAAGGCCGTGACCTCTATGAAGGACGCGCCAGGCCGCAGATCGCGTGAGGCGTCAGTCGAAATCGAGCAGATGGTAGATCTTGCGGGTATAGGCACCGAATTCCGGGGTCGTCCGGATCGACAGGTTCGCCCGCTCCGGGAGGTCGACTTCGATGTATTCGGCCAACCGGGCGGGCCGGGCCGTCATCACGGCGACATGGGAACCTAGAAAGACGGCTTCCTGGATCCCGTGGGTGACGAACAGGATCGTCTTTCCGCTTTCGCGCCAGATCCGCATCAGTTCGATATTGAGGCGATCGCGGGTCATCGCGTCCAGCGCCCCGAAGGGTTCGTCCATCAGCACGAGCTTGGGGTCGTGGATCAATGCGCGCGCGATGGCCGCGCGCTGCTGCATGCCGCCCGAAAGCTGATAGGGGTAGCTTTCGGCGTAGTCCGAAAGACCGACGAGTTCGAGAAGGTCCCTTGCCCTGCCGCGTGCCTCCTTCAGGTTGAGGCCGAGAATTTCCGCAGGCAACAGGACGTTCTCGAGAATCCGCCGCCACTTCAGCAAGAGCGGCTGCTGAAAGACCATTCCGACATCGCGCTGCCTGTCGAACGGGTCCCGATCGGTTCCGATCCTGACGGTTCCTTCATCATGCTCGTGGAGACCGGCGAGAATTTTCAGAAGGGTGGACTTGCCGCATCCCGACGGGCCGACGATGCTGACCAGCTCGCCGGAATTGACTGTCATCGTCACGTCCCGGATCGCTTCGACCTCGCCTTCCCGGGTCTGGTAGACCTTCCGGACCCGATCGAGTTCGATGAATGGCGGGGCGCCGGTTTCAGGGTGCGCCAATCCGGAGCCTGCGGGGTCAGTCAAGACGCGCGTCCTCTACGACGAAGTATTTCTCGAGAGCGATGACGATACCGTAAAGAATGACACCGATGAGCGTGACCAGCAGGAGCGCCATGACCATCGCATCGGTGTTGAGTGCTTCCTGCGTCACCAGCATGAACCATCCCAAGCCGCGACTCGACTGGATGAACTCTCCGACGATGGCGCCCGCCACGGCCAGGACCGTCGCCACCTTCATCCCCGAAAAGATGTAGGGCAGGGAGCCTGGAAGCTGAATCTTCTTGAAGACCTGCCAGCGGCTTCCGTGCAGGGACCGGACGAGGTCCAGAAGATCCGGCTCGACCTCGCGAAGGCCGCGGGCGGTGTTGAGAAGGATCGGGAAGAAACAGATCGTGAAGGTGATGATGATGTTCGTATGCAGACCGAAGCGCAGCCAGACGATGAAGAGCGGTGCCATGGCCACCTTCGGGATCATGTTGATCGTGACGAGAAGCGGCATCGCCATCTCATCGAGTGTCTTCGACCACGTGAAGAGCACCGCAGCCGAGACGCCCACGACGACCGCAAGCGTGTAGCCCGCGAAGATCGTGATCGCCGTGGCCGTGAAATGCCGCATCCAGTTGTACTCCGAGACGGCGAGCGTCTGCAGGGTCTGCCACGGCGTGGGCAGGATGTAGGCGGGCACTTCCGCAGCCCAGACATAGAACCACCAGAACCCGACGAAGGCTGCATGGGCAATCACCGCGATTGCTATTTTTTTCAAGTTTAACAATATTTTGATGCCTCACGGCGAGGGCGGATTCATTCTTCAAAGAGATACTAACCAAATGGTTGAGAGGCATCAATCATCGGCTATACTCCGATTCACGATTTCCGGCCGGCGGCCTGGCCCTCGGCCACAAACGGGAGGACTTGGAAATGCTCGCTAGTTCGAGAAGAGCTGCGCTACTCGGTGCGATTTCCGCTGTATTCGTGCCCTTCGGTGCCAGCACGGCCCTGGCGCAGGAAACCATCAACTTCGTTCTGAACTGGGTGCCCGGGGGCGACCACGCGCCGATCTACTGGGCGCGCGAACAGGGCTGGTACGAGGATGCCGGCATTGATCTGGTCATCGAGGACGGCACCGGATCGGGGGCGTCGGCCAAGGTCGTGGGCGTGGGCCGGAATCAGGTCGGCATCGCCGATTTGCCTACAATGCTCCAGGCACGCGGTCAGGGTGCCGATCTTGTCGCGGTGATGAACATCTACGCCAATTCGCCCTATGGCATCTACTGGAAGAAATCCTCCGGCATCGAGAGCTTCGATGATCTCAAGGGCCGGTCGATCGGTAATCCGCCCTTCGATGCGGCCCGGCAGATGTGGCCGGCTATCGCAAAGGTGCTCGACATCGACCCCGACTCGGTCGAATTCCTGAACGTCCAGCCGAATGCCAAGATCGCGGCGATGCAGTCGGGCTCGATCGATGCCACGACGAACTTCTACAACGTGCACTACATCTACCAGCGGATCTTTGGCGACGACATGGGCTTCGTCGCGCTCAGGGACCTCGGGTTCAATCCCTACGGCAACTCGATCATCGCGAACGGCACATGGCTCGAGGAAGAGCCGGAGCTTGCGGAAAGCTTCGTGCAGGTGACACAGCGGGCCTATGCGGAATGCGTGGTCGAGCCCGAACCCTGCATCAAGGTGCTCTCGGAGGCCGGCAGCCAGAAGGTCGAGGACGTCACCGCGAACTGGAATCTCGTGGTCGAACTGATGACCCATGAGACGAGCGTCGAAAATGCACTGGGGTATTTCGATCCCGAGCGCATGGAAGACGATTACGAAGCGGTGGCCACCTCGTTCGACATCGAGCCCTACGATGTGAGCGATGCCTACACCAACGAGTTTCTCGACATGTCGATCAAGATGCCGCAACCGATGAACTGACCGGGCCTTGGTGGCGCGTCTCCGGCGCGCCGCCTACTCCAGCCATCTGCCGAGGTTCCCGGCGACGAACGCATCGTCCTGCAGGTGCGGATAGGCGGCAATGACGCGGTCGAGCTCGGCGGCCTGTCCCTTGCCGAGGGTCTCCTGCGGGTCGAGGCACCAGATACCATCCAGAAGTCCCTGCCGCCTGAGCACCTCGTGGCAGCCTGCAATGCACCCCTTGAAGTTGTTGCGGACATCGAAGACCGCGGCATTGCAATCGGTGACCTGAGCGTCGAGCGCCAGAAGATCGCGCGGGATCATCCCGATGGCGGTGGCGTCGTGGCAGCGCTCGAGCAGTTCGACCGCCGCCCTCGTCCAGACCGACCAGTGTCCCAGAAGACCCCCGCGCACATGAAGGGTGACAGGCACGCCGTCTCGCACCATCGTGAAAGGCGTCAGAAGGTCGGCGACGATGTGATCGTCGTTGCCGGTGTAGAGCGTGATGCGGTCTTCCGCGCGCGCCTCGATGACGCCCCGGATCACGTCGAGCGTATCGTACCGGTTGAAGGGAGCGATCTTGATGCCGATGACATTGTCGATCCCGGCGAACCGGCGCCAGAAATCCGCGCCGAGCTTCATGCCGCCCACGGCCGCTTGCAGATAGAAGCCGACGAGCGGCATCTCGTTCGCGACGGCCCTCGCATGCTCGATGATGGCGTCGGTCGGTGTCCCCCGCCACGCGGCCAGGCTGAGAAGGCCCGCATGATACCCGAGGCTTCGGGCGAGGCGTGCCTCGGCCACCGCTTGTTCGGTCTTGCCGACCAGCCCGGCAATCCGGACCAGGGGGCGGTCTGTCCAGCCGTTCATCTCTTCCGCTGCAAGGCGCAGAACGGGCTCGAACAGGCCTGCTTCGCGGATTTCGAACTGGGTGGTGTGGACCCCGACCGCCAGCCCGCCCGCCCCGGCATCCATGTAATATCGGCTCAATGCGCGCTGGCGGCGCGGGTCCAGCCGCCGCGATGCGTCGAGAGCGAGGGGATGGGCGGGGATCGCCACGCCGCGCGCGAACGCGGCCTGAACGGGTTCGGGAAGGTCTGTTCTGTGCAGGGTCATGTCGTCTATCCAAGCTCCGGTCCGGCCGCCGCGAAGAGAAGCGCCGGGTCCCCGATGGCGTCCGGGTCGCCGTGAAACATCCGCCGAAACGGCCGTTCGCGAGTGAAGCCGAGGTCGGTGAGTTGCGCTCGCAGGCCGGCCTGGTCGTCGGGAACGTCGATCAGAAGTGCTCCTTCCAGCGTCCCGCTCGCAAGGTCGAGAAGCTCCGCCGCCCGGGTCTCGTCGGTGGCGCAGAGCGGCCCGAGTTGCGTCGCCGTGCGCCCCGGCCGGATGAACAGGAATGCCGTTTCGCGGTTCGCAAGCGCCCCGCAACCTGCTGCAAGGGAAGCGATCAGGCCGTCCCTCCGGGCCCCGAAGGCGCGCGCGTCGAGCGCGGTGATCCACCCCAGGTCCTCCGGGAGAACCTGCGGCATCGCCGACCCGGCCGCCGACCGCGCCTCGCGCCGCCATCGGCTCAGGGTCATCGTGCCGCAAAAGCCCATTCGCTCGTAGACCTTCTCGCCTGCGGGCGTCGCGTCGAGACCCGGGATCAGTCCGTCTGCCGCGAGATGCGCGACGCATGTCTCCATCAACTCCGTCGCGAGGCCGCGCTGTCGCCAGGGTTTCGCGACGAGAACCATTCCGATCCATCCGATCCGCCCGTCGTAGGGCAGGGCAACCGCGGAGGCGATCACGCGGCCGTTCTCGTCGGACAGGCCGAGGCCGGTGCCGAGGGTCAGCATCCGGTCCCAGTCCCGCTCGGACTGGTTCCAGCCGGCCTCTTCGACCAGCGCCATCAGGTCGGGAATGTCACCATGTTCGAGAGCGCGCCTCCGGAGGCCTTCAGTATTTCCCATCCCGTGCCTCGAACATTGTCGGCTTGCCGAGGCTCGGCAGCCCCCGCTTCGTCCAGTCCGCTGCCCAGGCGATCATGCGGTCGAGCGGCACCTCGGGGTATCCGAAGAGGCCCGCGGCCCTCGCGGAGTTGTTGAGCCAGCCTGCCGTCGCCTCTTCCCCGACGATGCGCGCGGGCTTGCCCATGTGCCGGGCGAATTCGTTGGCGAGCCAGCGAATGGAAACGGTTTCGGGGCCGGTGATGTTCAGAGGCGAAATCGGTGCGGTGGTGTGCGCGAGGGAACGCAGGATCTGTGCATTGGCGTCCCCCTGCCAGATCACGTTGACATGGCCAGTCGTCACGTCGATCTCGGCTCCCGAGGCGACCTTCGCCGCGATGTCGTGCAGGACGCCGTAGCGCATGTCGATCGCATAGTTCAGCCGGATCAGCCGCCCCCGGGTCCCGTGGATCGCCGAGAAGTGCTGGAACATGCGTTCGCGTCCCACGCAGGATTGAGCATATTCCCCGGGCGGGTCGGGTGCGATCTCTTCGGTCGCGCCCTGGCTGTCGGTGGCGACGAAGGGATAGACGCAACCGGTCGACAGCGCGACGATCCGGGCGCCGCGATACCGTTCGGCGACGAGCGCCGGCAGGTGCACGTTCATGGCCCAGGTGTGGCCCGGATTTCCGCTGGCGCCGAACTTGTGCCCGGCCATGAAGATGACGTTCGCCACGTCGGGGAGTGCATCGAGTGCCTCGCGGTCGAGGAGGTCCGCCGCGATGGTGGTAATACCGTTTGCATCGAGGCTTTCCCGCACCGCGGCGTCGCTGAAACGCGCGACCGCGTAGATGGTCCTGTCGGGCGCGGCGTTGCGCGCGAGCCGCGCGAGGGTGGGGCCCATCTTGCCGCTCGCCCCGAGGATGGCGATATCGCCGTCCACACTTTCGAGGTCGCTCACCAGCGCGGCACCCGGCTTGGTCATGAAGTCTTCAAGTGCGGCGACGTCGTCGAAGCTCTCGGGAAGTCCGGCGTGTTTCAATGTCCGTATCATCCTTGCTCAGATGTCTTGCTTCGAATCGATCAGAACGGTTAGCGTTATTAACCAAACGGTTGAATTGTAGACGCCGGTTGCGGGACGCCGCAAGACCTTGTCGATCGCGCCCGTGCACCTCGTCGACAGAGCGGGAACAAGGTGGCGTGGACTATGATGGAATAATCCTGGGCGCGGGCCACAATGGCTTGATATTGCAGGCCTATGCCGGCATGGCCGGGCTGCGCGTCCTGTCGCTTGACAGAGCCGCGGTCGCCGGCGGCGGCCTCGCCACCGTCGAGGACCCGCGTCATCCCGGCTATCTCCACAATACCCATTCCTTCTTTCACCGGGCGATCACGGCCATGCCCTGGTACCGTGACCTTGCGCTGGAAGAGTTCGGTGCAGGCTACATCGAGCCCGAGCTGAACGTGGCGATGGTCTTGAGCGACGGCCAGTCGCTGGAGTGGTGGACGGATTTCGAGAAGACCTTCGCGTCCTTCGCAGCGCTGAGCCCGCGGGATGCGGAGAGCCTGCGCCGCTGGCGAGACGATTTTCTGCCGATCGTGCGCGATCTGCTGGCGCCCGAAGCGCTGGCTCCGCCCCTGCCGCCCGAAAGGCGCCGGGAGAGGCTGTCGCGTTCTCGCGAAGGGCGGCTTCTGCTGGCGGTCAGCGAACTCTCGCCGCTCGACTTTGTCATGCGGGAGTTCGAGCACCCCGCGATCCGGGCCGGACTCTTGTTCTTCAACGGACTGCGCGAGGTGGACCTGCGGCAAAAGGGGTTCGGTCATCATATCCCCGCCCTTCTCGCCAGTCCGGGCAAGGCGCAGATGGCGAGGGGCGGGTCGGCCCGGCTCGCCCGGGCTCTCGAATGCGCGGTCCGTTCGAATGGCGGCGACATACTGACAAGCGCGGAACCGCGACGCATCCTCGTGGACGGCGGGCGCGCGGTGGGTGTCGAGCTGGAGGACGGGCGTGTCTTCAAGGCGCGTCATTTCGTGGCCTCCTCCCTGAACCCCCAGCAGACCTTCCTCGATCTCATTGCTCCCGAGCACCTGCCGGCAGCGTGGCGGCGGAAGGCGGATGCATTCAGGTACAATCTTCTCGCGCCGCTCTTCGGCCTGAACCTGATGCTGACCGAACCGCCGCGCTATGCCGCGGCCGAAGCCAACCCGGCGCTCGACCGGGCGTTCATGGTCATCCTTGGCCTCGATCACGTTGATCAGTTCGCCGAAATCGTGCGCCACCACGAAAGCGGGAGCATTCCGCCGCCAGTGATGTGGGGGGCATGTCCGACACTGTTCGACCCGAGCCAGGCACCCGAGGGACGACATACCGCGTTCATGTGGGAGAAGCTGCCATATCGTCTGCACGGCGATCCGGAAAACTGGGACAGCCACCGCCTTCCCCATGGTGAAGCGATGCTGGAGCTTTGGGAGAGCTACGCACCGGGGCTGCGCGACAGCATCGTCGACTGGTTCGTGCGCAGTCCGCTGGACACGGCCCGCACCCTTCCGAACATGCGCGACGGGGATCTGCTTGTCGGCGCTTTCACGGACGGGCAGGTAGGGTTCAACCGCCCGTTCCCGGGGGCGGGCGAGTATCGGGGCCATCTGCCCGGCCTTTACCTCTGCGGATCGTCGTGCCACCCGGGCGGCAACATCACGGGGCTGCCGGGTTACAATGCATCACAGGTAATCCTCGACGATCTCGGCGTGTCGGCGGATTGGCTGCCTGCGCCCGCAGGATAGGGATGCGCCGGTTTCATGCCAGGCACTACGGCGTGTTGCAGGACGTTTGAGAGAAGGACGCGTAGACATGACCAATACGGTGGCCCCCGTCTCCGGCGAAAGCTCCGGCGAGATTCCGAGCGAGGCAGTGCAGCGAAACCCCGAGCGCACGCGCGCGCGCATTCTGATGGCTGCGCGCACCGAGTTTTCCCAGAAAGGTCTCGGCGGCGCACGCGTCAACGCGATCGCGAAGATGGCCGGGGTCAACAAGCAGCTGATCTACTACTACTTCGAGGACAAGGAGAAACTCTATACCGAGGTGCTCGAACAGGCCTATCGCGATATTCGCGAGCGCGGCGGCACGCTGAATCTCGATGCTCTGAGCCCCGACGAGGCCATGGCCGCGTTCATTCGCTCGAATTTCGATTTCCTCGTCGAGAACCGGCATTTCGTGGCGCTGATCAATGACGAGAACATCCACAAGGCGCGCCACATCAAGACCAGTGAAGAGATTCCGGCCCTGCATGCGGAATTGCGGCGCAGCCTCGGTCGTACACTCGACCGCGGGCTGGCCGAAGAGTGCTTTGCCCGGCGTCTCGACCCGATGGAACTCTATATCTCCATCGCCTCGCTGACCTACTTCTCGTTTTCCAACAGCTTCACCCTGTCGGCCATTTTCGCGACTGACGTGAGTTCGCCCGAGCGGATGGCCGCGCGTCGCGAAAGGGTGGTCGATATCATCCTGTGCTTCCTGCGAACCCGGCCCGAGACACCCGAAGGGTCGATCGTGACGGAGCGGGCGATCTGATCTTGAAACCGGCTTTCCCGGTCCAACTGGCCGGCCTCGGTCGGTGGAGGTTCAGACCCGGGCGGGATTTTTCGCCCACGTCAGCCGGCCGAGGCTCAGGCCGGGCGCGCTCAAAGCCGGCGCAGAACCGCTGCGCCCCAGAGCGCAAGCGTTCCCGCGACGGTCTGCCGGTAGAGGCCGGTCCGCTCGAGCATCCCGAGCCGCTGGGAAAGGGGCGCGTCGCGCGCCGCCCGAAAGGCTGAAACAAGCGCCCTGTTTTCCGGCGCGAGAAGCGCCCGCACGCCCTCGAGGGCAGCGAGATTGATATTCGTATAATCCCTGAAGTCTCCTCGAAGAAGCGCTGCAAGACGCCTGAGCTTCGGCCGCAACCCCGCCCCGGCGCCGACCAGATTGCCGCCGTGCTGGCGGTAGAGCACCGTCGGCCGGTCGTCGTATATCACCCGCCCGCCCGCGCCGCTGACCAGCTGGTAGGCCCACCAGTCATGCGAGACGATCCTGTCGGTGCGCGCCGCCGCCTTGAAGAGCAGGTCGGCTGCCGCCCTGTTCATCAACATGGTGTTGCCGCCCGCGATGCTCTGCACCAGCGCATTGCGGAACGAGGGGGGCCGGCGGAACCGTGTCGAATGCCCGCGCAGAGTGAGGCCCGCATCGGTCAGGATCGTGCGCGCGCCGTAGAGCGCCGGGCAGTCGGGATCGACGGTAGCGAGAGCGTCGAGACCCCGACAAAGCCTGTCGGGCAGCCAGATGTCATCCTGATCGGAGAAAGCGACGTATCGCGCATGGTCCGGGATTTCGAGGAGCAGCCGGAGGTAATTCGCCTGAAACCCCTCGCGCGGTCCTGGCACGAGGCGCACGCTTCGTGCGGGATGTGCCGCGGCGAAACGACGGACTGTTTCGGGGCTGTCGTCGCGTGAGCCGTCGTCCGAAACGACGACCGACCAGTCGTCGTGACGCTGGGCGGCGATGGAGGCGAGCTGGCTTTCGAGAAAGGCTCCGCCGTCGCGAACGCCCATGAGGACGGTAACGTGCCTTGAGCCCGGCGGCCGGACCGGCAGCGCGAGGTGCCGCGCCGCGCCGGAGAGCAGCGGATCGCGGAGGTTCATTCCTGGTCTCCGTCAAAAACCGACGACCGGTAATCAACTGTAAACCGACTTTGCCTAGTGCTCCCGGCGAACGGATTGGTCTGGCGCATGCGTCGCTCCGATTTGTCGGTTCGGCGCTGAACTAGGGCAGGGAGGTTAAGGCCAGGTGATCGGGATATTGAGGCTGGTTCGGCTGAACAGAATGCGGCGTTTCGGCGAGGTCTGGCGCACAGAGGGCTGGCGCTCGGCGCTCAGGGCGGCCCGAAAGCATCTGATCATGGCGCGCCATGGCCATGTGCCGGGCGCGGTCGCTGCCTTGGCCGTGCCGGAGGCCACCCCGGCCGGACAGGCCACGGGCTCCTGCGCCCTCACCGACGTCTGGATCGACCTTGCGCGGAACAACGCATTCCATGTGACTTCGCCGCCCGCCCTGCTCCGGCGGCGGCGACGGATCGCCATGATCGGCGATCTCAACCTGCCGCAATGCCGCAAGTACCGTGTCGAGCAGCTCGACGAGATCTGGGGTCGGGCGGAAATCGGTTACGGGTTCGCTCATTACGAGGACATTCCGCGTTGCCTGGACCTGTTGCAGGGAGCGACGCATCTGATGCTCTACAGGCTCGGGCAGTCGTCGCTGGTCGAGATGTATCTCTACGAAGCGCGCCGGCTTAGGCTGCCGGTGATCTATGATATCGACGATCCGCTGTTTTCCTTCTCCGCCTACGCCACATACGGAAACGGAGCGGCGATGCCGGACGATCTGCGCCGCCATCTTGTCGGCCAGTCGCCCTCCTACCTTTCGGTCATGAGCCAGGCGGACATGCTCAGCCTGTCGACGCCGGGGCTCGTGGATGCCGCGACCACGCATTCGCCTCGGCCGGCGTTCCTGCGCCGCAACTTCGCAGACCGCGCGACGCTCGAGGCGGGAGAGCGCGCCGCGAGGACGGTGAAACGCGACGGGTTCACTCTTGCGTTCGCCTCCGGCTCGATCGGCCACGAGATCGACTTTCTGACCATTCGGGACGATCTGTCGGAATTTCTGGCGGGCGGGGAAGGCCGCCGGCTTCTCATCCTCGGCCGGTTCGATCTCGGCCAAGTATCGCATGCCCTGGCAGAACGGGCAGAGGTTGTGCCTTTCCGGGACTATCCGGGCTATCTCACCGCTCTCGCGCGAGCCGATTGCGCGATCCTGCCTTTGGCGGACGATGCCTTCAACAGGTGCAAGAGCGCGGTTCGGGTGATCGACGCCGCCGCAGTCGCCGTCCCGAGCGTGGTGGGCCCGGTGGGCGACGGGCAGGCTATGGTGCGCGACGGCGTCACCGGGCTGGTCGCGGAGCCTGATCCGGGCGGTTGGCGTTCAGCGCTCGAGCGGCTTGCCGGCAACCCGCGCGAAGCGGCGAAGATCGGCCGGGCGGCGCGTGAGGATCTCGAGGCGCGCTGGTCCGCCTCGACAGAAATGCCGGTTGTCTCGCCCGAACTCGTCACCGAAATCGCTGCCTGAGATCGCCATGCATGTTCTCATCCTCAACGTCTTCTTCGCGCCGCACACCTACGGCGGCGCGACCGTGGTGGCCGAGGAAGTGGGCCGCCGGCTCGTTTCGGAGCAGGGCGCGCAGGTGAGCGCGATCTCCGTCATGTCGCGGCCGGACCTCGGGCCTTACGCCGTGATCCGGGGCGAGGTCGGTGGTATGGCGACGTGGCTCATCAATCTTCCGCCCGGCCGGGGTTACGTGGATGGATATGTCAACGCCGAGGCGGGTGAACGGATCGCGCGGATCGTCGCCGAAATCGAGCCTGATATCGCCCATGTCCACTGCGTGCAGGACCTCGGGGCTGACTGCCTGATGCGGCTGAAGGCCGCCGGGCTGCCGGTGGTCCTGTCGGTGCACGACTTCTGGTGGCTCTGCGAGCGCCAGTTCATGCTGCGCCCGGACGGACGGTGGTGTGGTCAGTCACCGATCCGGATCGAGCGCTGCCGCGGCTGTGTCGACGATCACGATCGCGCCGAAGCGCGTCATTCCGCCCTCGCCGGTCTTGCCGGCCTTGCGGATGTGGTCACCTATCCCAGCCGTTTCGCGCGGGATCTCTGCACCGCATCGGGCTTCGCCGCGGAGCGGGCCGTGCTCTGGGAGAACGGGGTGCGCCCGCCGGAGCCGGATTTCTTCGTGCGCCAGGCGGCCCGGCGGGCGGCGGACCCGCGGCCCGTCTTCGGCTTCGTCGGCGGCCCGTCGCGGATGAAGGGCTGGCCGCTTCTGCATGACGCCTTCACGATGCTCGATCGGGAGGGCTTCCGCGGGCTGGTCGTCGAGGGCAGCCTCGACGGTTCCTGGTGGCGGGACCGTTCGCTCGACGCGCTCGCGGGGGAGTGGTCGGTGCATCCGCGCTACGACCAGGCGTCGATGGATGACTTCTTTGCCGAGATCGACGTGCTCCTGTTCCTGTCGCAATGGAAGGAGACCTACGGGCTCACGATCCGCGAGGCGCTGGCGCGGGGCATTCGCGTGATCCAGACCGACAGCGGCGGCACCGTCGAGCACCCTGCCGCGGACAGGGCACGAATGCTCGCAATCGGCGACGGGCCGGACCAACTGCGCAAGGAGATCGAGGGGGTGCTCGATATGCCCGGAGACTGGCCCGAGCCGATCGAGGTGGTCAGCCAATCCGGCCAGGCCGCCGCCTTCGTCGATATCGCGAACAATCTCCTCGGGCGGGAAACCTGCCTCCCCGTCAGCGTGCAGGCCGATCGCAAACGGCGCGCCGCGGCTGCGTGAACCGCCGCCTCGCCCAAGGGTGTACGGCGGCCTCGCCCTGAGGGCAGGTGGCCGGTTCGGAAAACTCAGGCCATAACGGAGAGACCGGAAACCTGGCGGACGATCATGCTGGATTGCCGGCGGGAAGCGTCACCAAGCATCGGGCCCGGTCCGTGCGCGCCGTGATGACATTGCGGTTGCAAGGCCAAACGCTCGTCGCCGGTCCGAAAGCGGCTTCGCGCAATGCCGGAATTCCCTGCTGCGTGTGGCCACGCCATTTCTGGCGATTGCGCTGGCTCGCCTCGTTTCATGGATTT
>CAZPPH010000046.1:0-2117 GCA_964588375.1 uncultured Rhodobacterales bacterium
TTGGGCTTCAGGGCGAGGTTCATTGTCTTTCTCCTGTGATGAGCCGGATCCCGGCGAGATGCCGATCGGTCGTTGCGTTCGATTCCTGAAGTCTCGGGCCTAAAGCAGACGCTCGCCTACGGGAAAGAATGAGATAATCCTCATTCTGGACATCGTTTCAGACCTCTCGTGTCCGCAGCTGCTCGGCCATCCAATCAGCCGATTGCGGGCGGTATTTGTAGGGGCGGTTGTTCACGACATGGGTACCGTCCTCGACCATGTTCAGAACCGCAGGGCCGGATACTGCCTCGGCAAGCCGGTCGGCGTGGTCGGGTGGCAGAACCCGGTCGAGCTTGCCGCCGACGATGTAGATCGGGCAGGTGATCCGGGTCGCGGCATCGACAAGGGTCATACGCGCGGCGACCGCGCGCGCGTCTTCTTCCGTCTCCGAGTAACTGCGCGCGGTGAAGGCGGCGCGGGTCAGCGGTGGGGCCCGATCGAAGGCTTCCGCGAAATCGAAGGGCCCTGTAAGCGACACACAAGCCTTGATCCGGGCCTCGTAAGCCGCGGCGCGGGGCGCGGAATAGCCGCCGAGACTGACGCCCCAGATGCCGACCCGATCGGCGTCGAGGTCGCCACGGGTTTCGATCCAGTCCAGAACGGCGGCAACGGGGCGTTCGAACTCCGGACAAATTGGCAGATCATATTCCGCCTCCCCCTGGCCGGGGCCGTCGAAAGCAAGCGTCGCCATGCCGCGATCGAGGAAGACCTTTTCGTTCGTGTCCATCTCCTCTTTCGCACTGTCGAGACCCATTACCATCACCACCACCGGCGGACAGGCAACGCCGTGCGGGCGTCGCAGGTTGCCGGCAAGCAGATGATCACCGTAGGGGATCGAAACCCTTTCGCCGGGAGGATCGAGATGGGGCAGGGCGGCGTTTCGGGCCGCGATGGCACGGTCGTGGGCCGCTTTCATCTGCGCCCGGTCATGCACGAAGAGGAACTTCCCGAAATGGTGGCAGACACCGGCAGTGGTCCAGTGAGCAGCAGAGCTGAGCTTGTGGCCCGTCGCGGCGGCCTCTCGGGCGAGGTCTTCATGAACCGCGCCGCGGGCGACCCAGGCCGAGCACCAGTCATCCCAGCTCCGGATCGATCCTGTCACGTCCTGAAAATCTGCCAGTGGCACACCGTTCGCAACGAACCTGTGTGACCAATGCGCCGCCGCCGAGGCAACGCGCGGGTCGATCGTATCGGAGACTTCTGCTGTCATCTGGGCCTCTGGAGCAGGGGGCCGGTCAGGCCGTGGCGGTTTTGGACGCATCGGGTCTTGTGGTCCGTCGCGTCGCGCGGGGGGGGACGGCGCCACCGGCGAGTGCCCCCCCGACGTCTCCGACCGACACGACGGTTTGCCGCGTGTCGGTGTTGGCGGTCGGTATCCTCGTGAGGCCGGGTGAAGCTGTCATCGGCTGTCGTCCACGATCAGGTCAGGCACTCCCTGCCTTGAGCTTGGCAAGGTGTGGGTATTTCTCGGTCAGGAGCGACCCATGATAGAATGTCGGTGCGAATTCGGGCCGAGCGCGAATTCCGCCGAGCCAGTCCTGAACATCGGGATAGTCAGCCCACATGTGGCCGAGGTTGATGTCGTCCATCCGAACCATGACCGGCATGAGCGAAAGGTCGGCGAGGCTGATCTCGTCGCCCATGATCCACGGACCGCCGCTTTCGGTTAGCCACCCCGCAAGTCGGTCCACCCCACGTCTGAGCCGACCGAGGGCCCCGTCCATCTCCTCTCTTGGAAAGCCCGTGCGTCCCATCTTCATCAGGAATTCCCGGCGGAGCGGCTTGCTGTCGCACAGCGACTGGAATTCCTCGTCGGTCATGGCCTTAAAATGCGGCAGGAAGGCAAGGTTGTAGGACGGCACCCGGATCGCCGGTGTCGGCACCTCGTCGACGAAGCGCATGATCGCGCGCATTCTGGCCACGTCGACCGGATCGGCGGGCCGCATCGGGGCGACGTCGCCCTGGGTGTCCTCGAGGTACTCAAGGATCACCGCGCTATCGATCACCACCGATCCGTCGTCGATGAGACTCGGCACTACGCCGTTTGGGTTGATTGCGAGGTATTCGGGTCTGAGCTG
>CAZPPH010000046.1:2217-12972 GCA_964588375.1 uncultured Rhodobacterales bacterium
GAGCGGCGCTATTCGGCCGCTTCGGGGATCTCCAAGCCGGTGGGGTAGGGCCTCTCCTCGCTCTTCAGCGTGATCCCCGAGTGCGCTGCCGCGGTTTCGAGCAGCATCGCGAAATCCTTGGCGAGGTAGCCCTCGGGATCGTCGGTCTGCTGAGCCAGGCCGATGTGGGCTTGCAGCGCCTCGCGGGTGGCCGCAGTGACCGGCATCGGCACTTCGAGGCTGCGACCGGCGCCAAGGCCCAGATCGAGGTCCTTGCGCAGAAGCTGCGGAGTGAAGGTCGTGGTCCAGTCGAGGTTTACCAGTGCGTTGGTCTTGTAGCGTGTGAAGATGGAGCCCATCACGGAGTTGTTGATGAAGTCGAGAAAGGCCACTCTGGGTATCCCGGCCTTCTCGGCCAACACGGTGATCTCGACGAGGTTCTGTATCACCACGCCCAGCATCACGTTGTGAGCGATCTTGCAGAACCGTGCCAATTCGCCCTCGCCGACGTAGGCCACGCCCATGGGGGCAACCGCGGCGATGATGTCCTTGACCTTGTCGAAAGTGGCTTCCGGACCGGAGACAACCGCGGAGAGCTTGCCGGATTTCACGCACTTGCCATTACCCGACACCGGGGAGCAAAGGAACTCGGCTCCGCGCGCCGTCACCCGTTCGCGCAGGGAGGCGGATTCCTCGGTCGAAATCGAGGACCAGTCGATCATGATGCCCGGCGTCTTTTCGCCCGAGAGCAAGCCATTCTCACCGAAGTAGACCTGCTCGACGTCGCGCCCCGTCGACACCATCGTGCAGAAGACATCGACACCGGCCAGGTCTGCAGGGCTGTCGACCAGCGTCGCGCCCTTCCCGGCGAGGGGCTCTGCCTTGGATCGTGTCCGGTTCCATATTCTGACATCGTACCCGGCCTTCACGAGGCGCTCGGCCATCGGATAGCCCATACGGCCCATGCCAACCCATCCAATTACAAGTCCTGCCATTGCTCTTTCTCCAGTCTTACTTCTTCCAACGGGTTGCCGGCGGCGTCTGATGCTCGGTGCGGTGCCGGCCAGGACTGATCAAAATTGGCCCGCATTTTCGATGAAGCTCCACTTCCGGATGCCCAGGCCATCCAGGGAATGATCCTTTCCAAAACTTTGACCAGCCCATATGTGCAAACGATTGCGTAGACGGTAGGCGGGGCATCGGTTACCGTCAAGGGCGATTTGATGCTCGATTAGGGGAGGGCGGCCCGGATGCCAGTTTCGGAGATGTCGACCTGGAAACTGAAATCTGCCACGGAGCGGCCAGCCGCCAGTTCAGGCTTTGTCATTGGAAGGCGCGCATTTGAATCTCTTCATCCTGTTGAGCAGGTACATGCCGGTTTCGGGAACGACCTTGCGCTTGGTTCGCCGGCTCGAATCAATCTGACGCCCGCAAGCTGAATAGGGGAAGGCATTGGACACGATCGATCCAATTGTGCTGCTGACAATCGTAATCGCTCTCGGCGTCGGCGGCTTTTTCAAGGGTGCGACCGGCGCCGGGGCCCCGTTGGTGGCCGTCACGATCATCGCGGCCTTCTACGACGTCACGATGGGGATTCTGGTGATGGTCGTTCCGAACATCGTCATGAATGCCAGACAGGTCTGGAGCTACTACTCTGAAATACAGCCAGCACGGATGGCAATCCTGTTGTCCCTGGGCGCGGTTCCCGGAATGATCATGGGGACCGCGCTTCTTGCCAGTGCGCCCCAGGATGTTCTGCAATTGAGCCTGGGTCTGTTCATCGGTTGCTACCTGGGCTTGCGGATCGTCGATCCGCAGTTCTCTATCTCGGCGCGGACCGCGGACAGGCTCGGGCTTCCGACGGGCGTTCTCGGCGGGATCATGCAAGGCGTCGTCGGCACGTCCGCACCCATCGGCCTGCTGTTCCTGAACAGCCAGCGGCTTGCGCGGCCAATGTTCATCGGCACGATTTCATCTTTCTTTCTGGCCAATTCGATCGTGCAGGCGCCCGCCCTCTGGTGGGAAGGCCTGCTGACACTGCAATGGGTTACCATAAGTGCGCTTGCCGTCATCCCCGTGTGGATTTGTCTGACTCTGGGGAACCGCGCAGCAAAGAAGCTCTCCCCCAAGGCTTTTGACAGGTTGATTCTCATCTTGCTCGCCGTGCTTGCGGTTAGGTTGATCTGGCGTGGGTTAATGTGATGCAGTGGCTCTGGCGTTCATGGTGGAAGCACGTCCCCGCATCGCTTGCATCCACAGGTTTTTCGAAATTGTATGACCGTCATAAGAAAGTGTGAGACTTAGGGATAGACACCTCGGCCAACAATGTGGCACCGTCGGCTGCAATCGATTGCGTCGTCGACGCAGGCGATTGGCCAAGGCGGGTGCTGTCCGCTCGGCCGGACCTGTGCTGCACAAGGGAGGATCGAAGAAATGAATGACACTGTATGGTATCGGCGATTGGCGCGGACTGGCGCGCTTTGGGCTGCGACAGCAGCGCTACTGGCCCTGACCGTTCCGGCGCCGGCGATGGCGCAGGAAGTGAACAACCCCGGTATTCTTGTGCATGCGGCCGACGACGAGGCTGCCTCGCTCGATCCGGCTCAGGTGGAGCCCGGCGAGGCCGGCGACACCATCGTGCTGCAGGTCTACGACCGGCTTCTCGACTTCGTGCCCGGCTCTCCCGATCCGCAGCCTTCGCTCTCGACGGAGGTGCCGACGCTGGAGAACGGGCTGATCTCCGAGGACGGGCTGGCCTACACCTTCCCGATCCGGCGGGACGTGGTGTTCCACGATGGCAGCCCGCTGACCGCTGACGACGTGCTCTATTCCTGGGAGCGGGCCATGACGATGGACCTGCCGGAAGGTAATGCCCGCATCCTGATCGACAACATCGACAGCATGCGGGTCGTGGACGAGTACACCTTCGAGGTGACGCTCAAGGAGGTAAGCGGGAGCTTCCTCAACCGCATCGTGACCTCTATGGTGGCGTCGATCGTCAGCGAGGAAGCCGTCGAGGCGAACGGCGGGTACGCGCCCGGCGAGTTCAGCGAGTTCATGGCCACAAATGTGGTCGGCAGCGGGCCGTACCGTTTCGTGACCTGGAACCGCGGCGAGAACATGCGGCTCGAAGTCTTTGAGGAGTATTGGGGCGAGCCCGCGAGTCTCGATGTCCGCATCGAGATCGGCGGCGACCCTGACGTCCGCGTTCTTGGCCTGCGTGCGGGCGAGTTCGATACGATCGAGACCGATCCGTCCTTCATCGCCGATCTCGAGGGTGCCGACGGCGTGACCATCTATCAGGAAGGTCTGCTGCTCGAACCGATTCACATCGGGTTCAACCTGCGCATCAATGAAGAGGACCTTCCGGACAGCGACACAATCCCGGCCGACTTCTTCCATGATCCGAAAATTCGGCAGGCGTTCAACTATGCCTTCAACTACGAAGGCTTCCTGCAGGGGCCGCTCGCAGGCTTCGGCGCCTTGATTCCGCACTATCTGCCGCAAGGCATCTTCGGTTGGGATGAAAGCCAGCCGGTGTACGAACAGGACCTTGCCAAGGCCGAAGAGCTGTTCCGCGAGGCCGGGGTCTGGGAAGAAGGCTTTGAGGTTTCCGTCATCACCGAGGCGGGCAACCTCTTCGCCCTCATGGGTCTCGTGATGAAGGACTCCATCGAAGATCTGAACCCGAACTTCCGGATCAACGTACTTGCCGTGGCCGAAGCCGTGTTTGACGATGCTCATGCCTCCGATCCAGTGCCATATGCGATGTGGATCAAGAACGCCGACCCGGGTGCCGACCCCGACACCTTCTTCCAGGACTACGTTCACCCGGACGGTCCGTGGGGCGAGGTGCACGGGTTCCGCAACGGCTATCAGGAGGCTGACCGGATCGCCGAGCTGATCGACGCCGGTGCGGTGGAACTGGATACCGCTCGCCGGGCCGAGATCTACGATGAGTTGACCCGCCTCGCATTCGAGGATCCCATGTGGATCATCGGCGCGCAGGAAGGCGTGACCATGGCGCACCGCGACTGGGTCCAGAACTTCACGATGCAGCCACTTTGGCCGCGGCCCGGCCTCAAGTTCGCGCTGTTCGACAAGTAGGCACTGGTCATGAAACCGGGGCGTCGCGGGATCTTTCCGCGGCGCCTGCCTCGAGACCGCGATTCACATTGCCCGGGCGCGGGTCGGACGCTGACAGAGGTTGGTCATGCAGCTCAAAGACTACATCATCCGGCGGCTCATCATCCTGCCGTTCCTGATCATCGGCGTGTCGGTGGTCGTCTTTTCCCTGACGCGGATCGGCGGGTCGCCGGTCGGCATCTATCTCAGCCACGAGATGAGCCAGGAACAGGTGGCCGAGATCGAAGCCCGATTCCACCTCGATAAGTCCCTGCCCGTGCAGTATTTCTATTGGGCGCGCGGCGTACTCAGCGGCGACTTCGGCTGGTCGGGCGTCTCGGTCGCGCCGGTGGCGGAGGTATTCCCGAAAAAGCTCGCCGCGACGATGGAACTCGCGGTCGCGTCGGGCATCGTTGCCGTGGCGATCGGTGTCTGGCTGGGCACCTTCGCCGGTGCCCGCCGCAACAAGCCGGCCGACCATATCACCCGGATCGTCGCGGTCAGCGGAGCGAGCATGCCGAACTTCTGGTTCGCCATCTTGTTGCTGATCGTCTTCTGGGCGAACCTAGGGTGGGCGCCGATCGGCCGGGCGTCGCCGGAGCTGTTTGCGGCCGTGCCCCAGCGAACCGGACTGTACACGGTGGACTCGCTCATCGCCGGCAATCTCAATGCATTCTTCGATGCGCTCTGGCACCTTATGCTGCCCGCGATCACCCTTGGCTACGGCGCCACGGCGATCATCGCGCGCATGATGCGCTCCTCTCTGGTCGAGGAACTGCAGCAGGACTACGTCGATGCCGCCCGGGCCAAGGGCCTGCCCGAACGGTTGGTGCTGAAGAAGCATGCGCGGAGGAACGCGCTGATCCCTACGGTCACGGTGATCGGTCTGACCTTCGGGTTTCTTCTGCAGGGGACCGTGTCGATCGAGATCATCTTCCGCTGGCCGGGTATCGGCAAGTGGATGGCGGACTCGGTTCTGCGCGGCGACCAGGCCACGCTAATGACCTACGTGCTGTTCACCAGCATTCTCTTCCTTTTCGTGAACCTCGTCGTCGACATCATCTACGCCAATCTCGACCGTCGCGTCGAACTGGGGAAGTAAGCCATGGTCGATTTCCCGCAATCCACCCGACGCAACGCCATCGATACAATCGCACCGGAATCAGCTCTGCGCGTCCGTTGGCGCCGCTCAACGGAACTGACGGCCAAGATCCTGTCCAATCCGGCCACGGTGCTTGGCTTCGCCATCATCGTCGCGATGTTCTTCATGGCGATCTTCGCGCCTTGGATCACGACGGCGAATACGCCCGACCCCTACCAGATGCCGCGGGACTGGGGGGCAACGCGCATGCCCCCGGGCACGCCGGGCTACCCGCTGGGCACCACCAACGAGGGTGGCGATGTCTACTACGGTATTGTCTGGGGCACGCGCATGTCGTTGCAGTTGTCGATCACCGTGGTGGGGATCACGCTCGTCGTGGGCTCGATAATCGGCAGCCTCGCAGGGTTCATTGGCGGCAAGCTGGACGAGGTTCTGATGCGGATCGTGGACGTGTTCCTGTCGATCCCGGAGCTGATCTTCGCTCTGGCGATCGCAGCGATCCTCGGGCCTTCCTTCGGCAACATCATGTTCGCGCTCGCCGTGGTTTTCTGGGTGAAATACGCGCGGATAATGCGGGCCCGCGTCATCCAGATAAAGAACAGCGACTACATCGATGCCGCCCGGATCATCGGTGACAGCAAGCTGAACATCTATTTCCGCGACATCCTGCCCAACTCCTTCACGCCGGTGATGGTGCAGGCGACGCTGGACATGGGCAACGTGGTGCTGATCGCTGCGACCCTGTCGTTCATCGGTCTGGGCGAAGCGGGTATCGCCGAATGGGGTGTTCTTGTGTCGGAAGGCCAGGCGGGCATCGCCTCGGGGCGCTGGTGGGCATCAACCTTTCCAGGCCTGATGATTTTCCTCTGGGCACTCGCATTCAACCTGGTCGGTGACGGTTTGCGTGACGCGCTAGACCCCAGAACTGAGAGTTCTCGCTGATGCTAGACATGATCAAGCGGAAGTCGGGCACCGCAAATTCGTCCGCGACGATTGCGTCGGTCAAGGATCTGACCGTCCATTTCCAGTCAAAGAAGGGCAAGGTCCATGCCGTGGACCGGGTCAGCTTCGAAATCTACGACGGCGAGACGTTGGGACTCGTCGGCGAGACTGGCTGCGGCAAGAGCGTTACAGGACGATCGTTCCTCCAGCTCCTCCCGATCCCTCCCGGTATCCTCGCGCAGGGCACGGTCAACTTTCATCCTCATGCGCGTTGTGCATCCTGCACCGGGGAGGGCTGCGCCGAGTGTGAGCATACCGGGCGCTGCCCCGTGCCTTGCCCGTCCTGCGAAGGTTCCGGATGCAGTAGGTGCGATGACAGTGGCGCGGAGACCGTGGAGCTGTTGCGCCTTCCCGATCGCGATATCCGCGAGATACGCGGTGACCGGATCGCCATGATATTCCAGGACCCAGGTAAGGCCCTCAATCCTACACTGACCATCGGAGACCAGATTTCGGAGGTGTTCTTCCAGCACCGGACCGACGATCTGCTCGAAGCGTCGGGCTTCGACGCGGCGGACCGGGAATTCGGTGCCGGGGCACTGAAGCGTCTGGCGTCGCAGCGGAATGGCGGGATCGACAATCTCCTGCTGTCGATCCCGCCGCTAAGGGGGCGACGCGACCGCATCCTGAAGGCGCTGTCCGAAATGGTGGCCGAAGCCCTCGCGCAGACGCATATCCCGAACCCGCAGCAGGTCATGGATCGGTATCCGCACGAGCTGTCGGGCGGAATGCGACAGCGCGTGATGATTGCCCAGGCGCTGGCATGCAACCCCGACCTCCTGATCGCGGATGAGCCGACAACCGCGCTCGATGTGACGGTGCAGGCGCGTATTCTCGATCTGATCAGCGACCTCCAGCAGCGCCGCCAGACCTCGGTGCTCTATATCAGCCACGATCTGTCGCTCGTCCGCCGGATCTGCGACCGGGTGGCGGTGATGTATGCCGGGCGGATTGTCGAGATCGGCCGCACCGATCAGGTATTCAAGAATCCCTGCCACCCATACACCCGGGGCCTGTTGCAGGCGGTGCCGACCGCAGCACGCAAGCGTGGCGAGCTGATGGCGATCAAGGGCACCGTGCCCGAGCTCGTTGACCCGGCACCGTCGTGTCGCTTTATTGGGCGTTGCCAATACGAGCAATCGGCCTGCCGCATGCAGGACCCGGCACTTCATCCGGTTGCCGATGAGCACTCCGTATCCTGCTTCATTCATCATCCCGCGCCCGCCGGTGACGCACCCGGCTTCGACAAGAGGACATCATGAACGTGCAGGCCGACTTCGGAACCGATCCGTCCGGCAAGGGCGCAGACGATATCGTCCTCGCAGTCCGGAATCTCAAGAAACACTTCCCCATCCGCGACGGCGTTTTTCAAAGGGTCGTTGGTCACGTGAAGGCCGTCGACGGAGTGAGCTTCAACATTCGCCGTGGCGAAACCGTTGGCCTCGTGGGTGAGAGCGGCTGCGGCAAGAGTACGCTGGGGCGCTGCGTCAGCGGTCTAAGCGACCCGACCTCGGGCGGCGTCTATTTCGGCATTAGTGCTGACGATTGCGCACGGGTCGACGACCACCAATCCACCGGGGCCGCGCTGCCCTCGTCGGAGATTGCGGACATCGAGGCTCGCCACCGCATCGACCTTCTGCAAGGGGACGCTCAGCGCCGCTTCCGGCGGAACTGCCAGATGGTCTTCCAGGATTCCTTTGCGTCGCTGAATCCCCGGCATCTCGTTGTCGATATCGTCGGGCGACCGCTGAGGGTCTACAAGGAGGCCTCGGGTGCCGAACTGACCGAGCGGGTGGTGTCCCTGCTCGAAATGGTGGGCCTGGGCCGGCATCACCTCTACCGGTATCCGCACCAGTTTTCCGGCGGCCAGCGGCAGCGAATCTCGATCGCGCGGGCCTTGGCTCTCGATCCGGAACTCATCGTTCTCGACGAGCCGACCTCAGCTCTAGACGTGTCAGTGCAGGCGCAAATTCTCAATTTGCTCAATGATTTGCAGCGTGATAACAATCTCGCCTACCTGTTCATCACCCACGACCTGGCCGTGGTCCAACACATGGCTGACCGGCTGGTCGCGATGTACCTCGGCAGAGTGTCGGAGACCGGTGAGACGAAGACCGTGTTCGATGACCCGCAGCACCCCTATACGCTTGCGCTGATGGCCGCCAAGCCTGACTTGACAGACGAAGACGGTGCCAAGCTCCAGGCTCTCGAGGGCAACATACCCGATCCGGCCCGGCCGCCCCAGGGATGCCGATTCCACACCCGCTGTCCGGTAGCCACGCCGATCTGCGGATGGGAAATCGACGATGTGGTCCGTTGGCTCGAGGAGAGCCCGGGCATGTTCGATACCTTGGCGGGCGTCGAGCGGATGAGCGCATTTGATGCCTCGCTGCGGTTCTCCGACACGGGCTCGGCCGAGCGGCTGGCCGGGGCCTTGCGGTCCCCTGCCATGCCCGCCGCGATGCAGCGCGCGATGGAGGAATTGTCGATCGACGGTGCTTCCGTACGGATCCGCTTCCAAGCGGTGGACGAGGTTCAGCTGACCGACCGTGGATCCGACCACAATGTCGCCTGCGTCCTCGACCCCAGCAAAGACTGAAAGACAGGAGTGAGCTCGATGACGCTTGAGATCGACCCCGAGAAGGTTGTGCTGACAGAGACAGTGGACGGACGAGAGGTCCACCTGATGTATCTGGAGACATGGGATGGCCTCTATGCCCCGATCGGCCTGTCAAAACCCCCGGGCGATGGGCCGTTCCCGACCGTCCTGCTCGCCTCCGGAAATGGCGGCGAGGGAATGGCGTGGGTCCGCGATGCCGTTCGGACCCGAGGCTACACCATGCAAAGGCTCGTCGACGCAGGCTATGCCTGCGCCTGGTTGCGGTATCGGACCGAGGTCGAGCTGGGCTACAACAACGGCGGTCCGTTCGTGCGTGACGGGCGGCAGGGTCGGGAGATGTTCAATCGCTCGCCGCTCGAATACGAGGACGAGATTGCGATCATCGAGCAGGTCAAGGCGCTGCCCTACGTCGATCCCGACAGGATCGGACTGATCGGGATGAGCCATGGCGGCGAGATGATCTTCAAGCTGACTTCGGAATACCACGGCGTCCGCGCTGCCGTCGCCAGCGAGCCCGCCAATCACGAATTCCTGGCCCTGAACCCCGACAACACGGCATTCGTCAACGAAGAGACCCAACTGCGCAATATAGAGGACATGCAGATGGCGGAGGTGGAGAAGGTCCGCGGTCGCATCGATATGGATCTCGCGCGTCAGCGGATTTCGACCATAAAGACGCCCATTCTCGTGACTGGCCGGGATGAGGACCATCTTCAGGGCATCTTCCGTACGAGTTTTGAGCTGCTGGAAGAGGCGGGCAAGGACGCGGAGTGGTTCAGCGTCGATCACGACCTGCACGGATACATCTACCCTGTCCGGCGCGCCGATGGCAGTTATGATCTCAATGACGTCCAGGTGGCCGCAATCGATCGCACGATCGGCTATCTGGACAGGCATCTCAAAGCCTGATCCCGTCAGTCGGTCTGCAACACGGACCGTCCCGAAGAGTGACCGTCGTCGTCTTTGGCATCGAGGAGGCGCAGGACTTCGGCAGCTGCGCGCCGTGCATCTTCCTTGGCGGCGCGTTCCGCGTCTTCTGCATCGCCGGCCTTGATTGCATCCACCACTTTCCGGAGATTTCGGACGCTTTCGACTGAACGCCCCGCCGAGCGCATTGGATGCGTCAGCCCCATCGCGCGCCACCGCCAGATCTGAGCGAGGACGGTGCCAAGCATCTTGGACAGTATCTGACTGCGCGCCCCCGTGTGCATCGCGTCATAGAAGTCGTTCTTTGCGGCGAGGATCGAACGCGGATCCCCTTCCTTGTAGGCCACCTCAACGGCCTCGAGAGCCCTTTCGAGATCCGCGATCCGGTCCGGATCGTTCTGCTCCGCGAAAGATCGTGCCGCGAGGCCTTCGAGTGCCTCTCGGATGCGGTAGAGTTCTCTTGCTTCGCCCACGGTCAAGGCGCGCACGACTGGACCCTTGTTCGGAATGAGCCTGACCAGGCCTTCCGCTTCGAGCTGACGGAGGCTTTCGCGCAGGACCGTGCGAGACACGCCCAGCATCTCGGTCAACTCACGCTCGGTCAGGCGCCTGCCCGGGGCGAACCGTCCCTCGATTATCTCGGTGCGTAACGCCTTGAGAACCTGCTCTCGGACTGGAGCTGCGGAGCGGATCAGATTCATCTTGGCTTCCATCCGGCTTCCTTTAGCGCGGTTCGCGTCACGAAGCTACTGAGGACGGGATAGATTTCGGGTCATAGGTGGTGCGGGGCCTTCACCGAGCGGGAGTGCCGATCGTGGTGGTCATCTCGCCAAGTCCTTCGATCTCGATCACGCAGACGTCGCCGGGCGTCAGCATCCCGACGCCTGCCGGCGTCCCCGTCATGACGAGATCGCCGGGGCGCAGGTTCAGCATCTTCGACAGTATCGAGATAACCTCCTGCGGCTTCCAGATCATCTCGTTGAGGTTTCCATCCTGGCGT
>CAZPPH010000046.1:13072-20518 GCA_964588375.1 uncultured Rhodobacterales bacterium
TCCGCCGGTGCCGATCACGGCGACCAGTTCAGCCTCGTATGCCAGGTTGTCAGTGCCGGGCGGATAGGGGATTGTCTGGCCCCCATCGACCACAGCATCCGCGGGTTTGGTGAAGAAGAAGGGCGGGTCCCGGTCATCCATGCCCATCTCGCGAGCATGGGCCGCGTAGTTTCTCCCGACGCAGAAAATGCGCCGCACGGGCATCCTTTTCGCCTGTCCGGCGACGGCAATGGAGGCGGGTTCAGGCGGATCTAGAACATAGTCCATAAGGGCTTTCCATGTCGTGTCGGGGTATTCGGTCGGGCTTATGACGCGAATGGTTGCCAAGTTGTATGACAATTTTCGTGATGACGACAAGCGCGATCGTCCGAGCCACAAATCGCATGGTGCATTCGGAAAACATCTGTGCAATGTTCGGAAAGAGATTGTCATACAATCTTGGCGCGGAGGTGCGCTTAAGGGCAGGGGGGAGAATGGAAGAGAGATTCACGTCGCCGTACTGGGAGGATATCTGCAGCAGTCTCGACGATTCTCGGACCTTCAACCGCATGCGTGAGACGCCCTATTACCGCGATGCGGTGTATCCGCAGTTTTCGCGTCAGGAGTATGAACGCCGGTTTGCCGCAATGCGTGAGCTGATGGTCCGTGAGGGCCTGGATGTGTTGATCTGTCCGGGCGGACCGAGCCATTGGAGCTTCGGCGGCGCTATGCTCTGGCTGTCGGGCCATTGGGAATGGCACAGTCTTGCCGCTTACGTCGTCTTCCCGCGAGAGGGTGAGCCGACGTTGATCTACGACCGCGGCGGGACCCATATCGAGGCGGTTCGGCGGGAGGTTTCCGCCGCGATCTCGGACGTTCGGTCGGCCCGGGGCGGGCAGCATGCGGTCGTCATGGCCGAGCGGATAAGAGAGCTTGGGCTTCAGTCGGGTCACATCGGGTTGGTGGAGATCGATGCACGAAACAAGGACTACATGCCGGCGAATCAGTTTCTATCGCTGAAACGGGAACTTCCGGAGTCCGAGGTCATCTTCACCGAAGGGTTCATGCACGAGCTTGTCGTGGTGCACAGCGATGAGGAGTTGGACTGCGTGCGCCACGCCGGAAGGCTTTGCACCAATGCTATGAAGGCCTTGGCCGATGCCGCACGCCCGGGCGCGACAGAGCAGGATCTGCGGGCCGCAGCAGGGGCGGCGATTCTCGAGGGCGGGGGCGACATCGACTTTCTCATCATCGGGTCCACGCCGATGGCAGAACCGGCGATGGTCTTCGGCAATCCACGCCCGTCGAAACGGGTTCTTCAGGACGGCGACATCATCATAATGGAGTTGGCGGCCGGGTATCGTGGCTACTCTGCGCAAATCGGCACGCCCATTTGCATCGGTCGACCACCCGAATGGGTTCAGAAGTTCTGGGACGAGATCGCCAAGCCTGGATATGAGCGTGTCGCGGCAGCTATAGCGCCCGGCCGTCTCACATCGGACATGCAGGTCGCCGCGCAGTTCTTTCGTGAAAAGGGCGTCCAGTCCCGACCGATCGTCACCCACGGAATCGATTTCGTGTCGGACGGACCGCATGTCTTTGTGGACAGGACGCAAACAACCAAGGACGACGACGTTCTCAGACCCGGCATGGTGCTTATGCCCGAGCCGAACCCGATCAGTGCGGATGGTCGTCTGGGCATGTTCGTCGGCCACACCGTCATCGTTACGGAAGATGGTCACGAATGCGTCGATGAATGGCCCCTCGACCTCATTGTCGTGTGATGAGTGTCGTTGGTCAACTGCCGGCCAGGAAGGTTGTGCAATCGATTGCAAAAGTGCTAGGCTCGGTACAACAAGTTTCGGGGAGGAACTAATCATGAAGCTGGCCGTCAGCGAAAACGCTGATCAGATCGGGCGCAACCGACCGGCTGCCGATGACGCGCAGCCGGTCATCGTCGCCAAGAACCTCACCGTCGGATACAAGCTGCACCGCGAGCGCAAGCTTCTGACCGCGTTGCGCGACATCACCATCACGATCAACAAGGGCGAATTCGTCTGCCTGCTTGGTCCTTCGGGATGCGGGAAGTCGACCTTCATCAATGCGATCTCGGGGATCGTGCTGCCATGGGAGGGCTCCATGGAGGTGGCGGGGAAACCCGTGACCGGTCCGGGGCCGGACCGGGCGATGGTCTTTCAAGACTATGCCCTGATGCCGTGGCGGACCGTGGAATCGAACATCCGAATGCCGTTTGAATTTCAGAACCTTGGCCTGTCCAGCAAGGAAATCAACGAGCGGATCGCGCGGTATCTCGACCTCGTCGAACTCACGGGATTCGAGAAATCCTACCCCTACGAGTTGTCGGGTGGCATGCGTCAACGCGTCGGAATCGCTCGGGCGCTGGTGACCGAGCCCGACATACTGCTGGCGGACGAACCCTTCGCTGCAATTGATGCGATGACGCGCGAAGCAATGCAGATGGAGCTCGAGCAATTCGTCGGCAATACCAAGCAGACGGTCGTCTTCATCACCCATTCGATCGACGAGGCGCTCATCCTGGGAGACCGGATTGCCGTCATCTCTCGCCGCCCGGGGCGCATCAGGGAGATCATCGACGTGAACCTGCCGAGGCCACGCTTCGGCGGCGATGTGAAGTCTCTTCCGGAATACGCCGAGCTGCGGGACCGCATCTGGGACCTTGTTAAGGATGAGGCGCGCATGGGCGCCCACGGGGAGGACTGATGGCAGATTCCGAGCACCACGCACCACAGCATTCGGGCGAATTCTCGGATGCCGACCGGATCAGGGACGTCAAGATATCCTTCGGATCCGTTTGGGACCAATATGGAACCTGGGCGGTCACGGTCGCCAACTTGACGATTTTCTTCAGCCTATGGGAACTCTTCGCCCGTTCGGGCGCGGTGAACCCGGTCTTTTTCCCCACCGCGTCGGGCATGTTCTCGACCCTCTTCGAGGGGCTGACCGCGCGGGCGCCGCCGGATGCGATCATTTCAGGGCAGATCATCGACCATCTGCTTTATACTCTTCGGACGCTCACCATAGGCGTGCTTCTGGCTTGCGCGATCGGCATCCCCGGCGGGCTCTTGATGGGGGGCAACCGCTATGTCGAACGCATCCTGTCGCCGTACGTCTGGGGCTTGGCGTCGCTGCCGCGAATTGCGTTGGTGCCTCTCTTCATCCTGTTCATGGGCTTCACCGTCGAGATGCAGGTCACCATCGTGACGCTGGCGGCAATGTTCCCGATCATGATCAACGCCTGGGCGGGGGTGAAAACGACGGAGAAGTCGCTGATCGCCGCCGCCAAGGTTTTCGGCGCCAACCGGCGCCAGATCTATTCCAACGTCGTGCTTCCCTTTACGCTGCCCTTCATCATCGCGGGGGTGCAGCAGGGTATCGGTCGCGGCATGGTGGGAGTGATCATCGCCGAGATCTTCGGCGGCTCCAGTGGGCTCGGTTTCCTGATTGTGCGCTCCGCCGACACGTTCAATTCCGAACTGATGTACGCGGTCCTGCTGCTGCTCGTCATCATCTCGCTGTCGTTCATCAAGATCACCAAGATGATCGAGGTCTACATCGCGCCCTGGCGCCAGCAGCAGATCATGTAGTCAGAGCGTCCATTGCAAAATAACGACCACAAAAAGGGAGGAGTCACCATGACCAAATTCAGCAAGAACGGGCCGATCCGGCTAAACCGAAGAGACGCGCTGTTCCAGGGGGGCGCGGGTGTCATCGGCACGATGATCGCCGCGGGCACGCTTCCGGGCCAAGCCTTGGCTCAGACCCCCAGCGCCGACAACGTGATCGCAAACCTCAAGGCGATCAAGATGGGCGACTTCAACCCAAACTATGCCAACCAGTGGGCGTTCCGTCTGGCACAGAGCCTCGGCTTCTACGAAGAAGGAGGGATCGAGGATTTCGAGATCATCCTGTCCGATGAGTACATCGCCGGCCTCGTCGGCCGCAGCCTCGACATCGCTCACGGTGACACGAGCGAGTTCCTCGCCGCCGGTAACGCGAGCGGCCTTCCCATCACGATGATCTCGCTGCATCGCAGCGCGGAGTTTTGGATCATGGGTGTCGGCCCTGGCATCGAGACGCCCGAGGATCTGATCGGCAAGACCATCACCGGCGGCAACCTCGCCGGCCGCAACACCTACATCCAGCGCCAGATCCTCATGAAGATGGGCCTCGATCCGGACGAAGACGTGACTTTCGTGCCTGCCTCGGGCGGGTCGGATTCGCGTCTTGGCGCCGTCATAAACGGGAGCATCGATGCGGCCAGCATGTTCCCGCGCCACCGTGCCCCGCTCGAGGCAAGTGGAGGCAAGTTCCTCTACGAGGAACTCGTCAGCGCGCCGCAGGAGAGCTTCGCGGTCATGGGTGACTGGCTCGACGCCAACGCCGATACGGCCCAAGCCTGGCTCGTGGCCGATATCAAGGCGCGCCAGTGGCTGATGGACCCCGCGAACAAGGAGCAGGCCTACCAGATCATGATCGACCTCGGCTACGAAATCCCGGACAGCTTCCGTGAGCTCTACGACGTGGAGCTGATGCAGCTCAGCCCCGATGGCGGCTGGGCGTCGGCCGAGGAGATGGACGAGTTCGTCGCAACGCTGGTGGAAACGCAGCAACTGCCGGAAGGTATCGATTGGCGGAATTTCTATGATCTGACCTACCTTTGGCGCGCGCAGGAAGCGCTGGGGCTTGAAAAGCGCCCGGCGTCTATCTGACGACATGCCGCGTCGACCGGTGCTTCCGGTCGACGCTCGAGAAGGTTGAATGCTCCGCCGTGCCGCGGCGGAGCATTCCAATGGTGACCAAGAGGGCAGGCCAATGGGACAGTTGGTTGAAGGCGTCTGGCAGGACACCAATACCAGGGAGGTAAACAGGGACGGCCAGTTCGTGCGCAATGCCTCCCCGTTCCGCAACTGGGTGACGATTGACGGCTCGCCCGGGCCCACGGGGCAGGGGGGGTTCAAGACCGAGGCCGGGCGCTACCACCTCTATGTGTCCTACGCCTGCCCCTGGGCACATCGCACGCTACTCTACCGAAGCCTTTTGGGCCTTGAGGACGTCATCGATATCTCGGTCGTCCACCCCGTGAACATGGAAAACGGCTGGGTTTTCGACGGTTATCTGGGCGCGACGCCCGACAGGATCGGCGGGGCGCGCTTCATGCACGAGGTCTATACCCGCGCCGAGCCTGGATATTCGGGCAAGGTCACGGTCCCGGTCCTGTGGGACCGGGCCACCGACGGCATCGTGAACAACGAATCCGCCGACATCATCCGCATGCTGGGCGGGCCGGCGTTTCGCGGGTTGGCCAGGACGTGGGTCGATTTCCTGCCCGCCGACAAGCTGGACGAAATCGACGAGATCAACGATTACGTTTACCGGACCATCAACAACGGGGTGTACCGAACCGGGTTCGCCCAGTCGCAACAGGCTTATGAGACGGGCGTGGCGGAGATGTTCGAGGCCTTCGGAGTGCTCGATGAGCGCTTGCGCGACCGGCGCTTCCTGCATGGAGATCAGCTACTGGAGTCAGATCTGCGGCTCTTCACCACGATGATCCGGTTCGAGCCGGTCTATTACTTCCACTTCAAATGCAACGTCCGACTGCTGAGCGATTACCCGAACCTCCGCCGCCACACCCGGGATATTCTGAACCTGAACGGCGTTCGCGGCACCGTGTTTCTCGATCATATCGTCGACCATTATTATCTGGCCCACCGCCGCATCAATCCCTATGGAATCATTCCTGCCGGGGCCTCGGTCGACCTCGACGGACCGGATTGGGGACCCGATGAGGGGCAGGAGATCGCGGCATGCTGACCCTTTACCACTACGATCGTTCCACCGCCGCGCAGCGGGTACGGCTTCTGATCGAGGAAAAGGGATTGGAGTGGAACAGTGTCATCGTCGATACGGCTCGTGGTGATGTTGATCAACTGCCCGAAAATTACCACGAGATGAACCCCAAGGGCTTGATCCCGGTGGTCGAAAACAACGGCGTCGGGATCGCGGAATCGAATGTGATTCTGGAATACCTGGAGGACGCATTCCGAGACACGTCTTTTCGACCGGACTCCCCCGAGGACCGCGCCATGATGCGGCTCTGGATGAAGCGGATCGACGACGGTGTGCATGTCGCCAGCCGCACCATAGGCGTCTGCATCGTGAACAGGTTCATCTATCTGGAGCAAGGCCAGGAGAAGATCGAGAAATACCACGCGCACATGCGGGATCTGGAACGTCGTGACAATGACCAGGTGAATATCTCAATGGGTCTCGAGTCGCCCCTCCTGCCGGGCGCGCTGCGCACCTTCCGCGGGCTCTTCGAGGACATGAATGCCCGACTTGTCGAGCACGACTGGCTGGCGGGTGCGTCCTATTCACTGGCCGATATCGCGCTCGTGGTTTACCTGCGGCGGATGGAATCCTTCATGATGGCGCCCCTCTGGAGCCATATGATCGGCCTGACCGACTGGTATGAGAGGATCGCGGCCCGCCCGGCCTACCAGAAGGCAGTGGTCGACTGGGGCGACATCACTGCGGACAAGCGAACCGAGCACGGGACCGGAGCCTTCGAGACGATCGCGGCGCTCTGGAAGGAGGCGGCGGCGTGATCCAGTGCGGAGGAGCCGGAGGGAAATTCCGGTGACAACCGATCCGGTGTTATTCTGGATCACGGCCTTTGCGGCGGCACTCTTCGTTGGCGGCAGCAAGGGCGGTTTGCCGATGATCGCTCTCTTGAGCGTCCCGACGATGTCGCTGGTCATGTCGCCGATGCAGGGGGCGGCCCTCCTTCTGCCGGTTTATTTGATCAGCGATGTCTACGGCATCTGGATCTACCGCCATTCCTATTCACGCCGGAACCTCGCGATTCTTATCCCGGCCTCGGCCATCGGCATCCTCGCGGGCTACATGCTGGCCGGGAAGACCGATGAAGACGTCGTCCGCGTGGTGATTGGCTGCATCGGGCTGTCGTTTCTCACCATGCGCCTGCGCATCCGGTTCATCGGAAAGTCGACGCCACGGCCTGCCGATGTGCCCCGGGGGCTGGTCTGGGGCACGGTGTCGGGCTTCACCAGCTTTGTCTCTCACGCTGGAGGGCCGGCCTATCAGATGTACGTGCTGCCACAGCAATTGCCGAAGATGATGTTCGCGGGAACCTCCACGATCCTGTTTGCCGCGATCAACGTCATGAAGGTTCCGCCCTACCTTGCCCTGGGCCTGATCCAATGGGGGGACATGCGCACGGTGCTGACGATGGCCCCGGTCGCGATATTCGGCGCCTGGCTCGGCTACCGGATCACCAAGCTCATCCCGGAGCGGATCTTCTTCACCATCGTGGAATTCGCGCTCTTCCTGATATCGGCGAACCTGATCCGTCTAGGGCTGACGGCCTGACGCTCAGGCCGGAATAGGATCGCGGCGAATCTT
>CAZPPH010000047.1:0-18725 GCA_964588375.1 uncultured Rhodobacterales bacterium
CGTGAATCTCGTTCGCTTCATTGTCCGTCCTCAGGTTGGGCCGGACTCTAATCGACGGTGGAGGAAAAATCCCGTGGCAGGTCAGTTCCTGAACCATACTCCGCTCTCGATTACTGGACAGCGTTATGTCCGACCGTCCCCTCATGCTTTGAGACCAGCGATGGACACAATTTGCGCTGAGCTTGGATGCCGTTTAAATGCCGGGGTCATTTCTGACCGACATTGAATACGAATGTACTCCATGCAGGCTGCATATAGTGGTTGCTGCGACGACTCCTTTTTCCAGACGTAGAGAGTCGGATCGCTGATCCCGTGCTTGCGGCACACATTACGCGCCGACATACCTGCTTGGTGCTCCTTCAGGACGCAAATGATCTGCGTTTCGCTGAAACAGCTCCTCTTCCTTGTCTGTTTCCTCCTTTGGAGAGCACGCCAGACTTAAACCGAAGACGTTTCATGGAAGCAGGTTGACGTCATTGAGACATCAGCGGCGCGATGGACTTCCGCATTTAAGGCGATCAGTTCAGGCGAAACTATAGAAAAGAGATTGACTGAGAACGCCGCAAGTACATACTAAGTACTCAGTAGATGGGGTATCTATGACTTCACCGCTGCGTCTGGTCGCCTACGAAAGGTTCAAGAGCCGGCTGTTCGACCGGACCTTGTCGCCCGGCGCCTTCATCACGCAGAGAGAGCTGTGCGAACTGCTTGACAGTCCGATGGGGGCCGTGCGCGAGGCGCTGAAACGGCTTGAGGTGGAGGGCATGATTCACCTTTTGCCGCAACGTGGAGTCCAGATTGCCGACATCAATCTACGCTTCATCAATGAGGCATTTCACTTCCGGTTGCTGATCGAGCAAGAGGCCGTGCGACGGATGGCCAGTGCCCCTGACCTTCCGGTGTTGAGAGAGCTGAAATCGCGGACGACGGGTATCCTTGACCGCATCGCGGCACAGCAATCCGTGGACGAAGCCTTGTTGGCTGAAGGACTGCGTGTGGACCTCGATCTGCATGTGAAGCTCGTCGCGAATCTTGGGAACTCCCTGATCCGTGACACATATCAGTCCATCGAGGATCGTGTGCGCCTGATCCGTCTCAACAGCACCTACCAATCGACACAACTGGCGCGTGGCATGACCGAACACTTGCAGATCATCGACGCGTTACTGGCAGGTGACCAGACCGAGAGCGTAGCGGCGCTCAAGGCCCATCTCACCACATCGTGGCGGCGGGCACTCGGCAATGACGAAATCGATCGGTGACCTCGCTTGACACTCATTTCCAAGTTTCCATCCAGCATGCCCAGTCGGTCGCGGGCTGCTACGGCGAAATCCGGTGCTTCGCGTCGAATATCAACCGGCTAAAACAACAAGACCATCAGATCGCAACCAATATCGACAATCCAATGGGAGGATAAGACGATGAAGAAACTGATCGCAAGCGCGCTCGCGCTGGCCCTGACAGCGGGCAGCGCCTTGGCGCAGGATCTGCTGCCCATCCGCATCGGCGCCGCAGGTGCCGTTGATCACGCCCCGGTTTTCGCGGGTGTGGAACGCGGCATTTTCGCCGAGCATGGGCTCGATGCCGAGGTGGTCATGTACCAGTCCGGAGTGGACATGGTGAACGGCCTGATAAATGGCGCGCAGGAAGTCAACGTGATGGGTTCCGTGCCTTACCTGACCGGGCTTGCGCGCGGCTTTCCGCTGGTGCTGATCGGGCATCTTCACGGCGATCCGAACCGCGATGCATATTCCGATAACCAGTCAATCATTGCGTCTGAGGCGTCTGGCATTGGCGAGGGTGACGTCGCGGCGCTGGCCGGCGCGAGGATAGGCCTGCCGCGCGGCACCGGCGCCGAGGCTTTCCTGCTCGGCGTTCTGAGCGCGGCCGGGTTGGGCGAGAATGACGTGGACCTCGTCAACGTCCCGCCGGCGGAGCTCGTAACGGCGCTCAACCAGGGCGACGTGGATGCGGTCGCGATCTGGCAGCCCTGGGGTGCGACAGCCTTGACACAGGTGAATGGTGCGACGTTGGTGCAGGCCGGCGGGTGCCCGGAATGCTACGACCCCGGCACGATCCTGACAACGCAATCCGTGGTCGAAGAGAACGCCGAGACGCTGGAGCGGTTCATGGCGGCCTTCGCTGAATCTCAGGCTTGGGTCCGGGCCAATACCGAGGCTGCCGCCGAGATCAACATGCGATGGATTCAGGGCGTCGAACTCGAGACCATGGCGCTTGCGCTGGGCAGCGTGTCGCTCGATCCGCGCATCTCGACCTACACTGCCGAGATGTACCAGGCGAAAACGCTGCCGTTCCTCGTGGGTCTCGGCCGTATCGAGGAGATCTTCGACCCCTCCGGCGCCATCGACACCCGGTTCCTTGAGGCGGCGGAGGCCAGCAACCCAGACGCATTCGCAGATCTCGAACCGATCCCTGCGGATCGTCAGGCCTACTGAGCCGCATGGAAATGACCGCAATCCGAGAGCCCAAGATCTCCATCAGCGAGGTCACGCTGGTCCATGTTAACGAGGAGCGGCGGCTCGAGACCGTAGCTGTCGAAAAGCTCAGCCTCGACATCGTCGAGAACGAGTTTCTCTGCGTGGTCGGGCCCTCGGGTTGCGGCAAATCTACTCTTATCTCCGCCATTGCCGGCTTCATGAAGCCTCGCGCCGGCTCGGTTTGCATGAACGGGCAGATCATCGAGGCCCCCGGCTCGGATCGCGGCGTGGTTTTTCAGGAGTACGCGCTGCTGCCCTGGAAAACGGTGCTGGAGAATGTGGCCATAGGCTTGAAATACCGCGGCGTCGCGCGCAAGGAACGGGAGCGGGTTGCGCGCGACTACCTCGTCATGACGCGTCTGTCAGACGCGGCCGATAAGTATCCGCATGAGCTTTCGGGCGGTATGCGCCAGCGAGTCGCGGTGGCGCGGACGCTGGCCAATACGCCTGAAATCATGATGATGGACGAGCCGTTCGCGGCCGTCGACGCCCAGACGCGGCTGTCCCTTCAGGAGGAGCTTCTGCGGGTCTGGGACACCCACCCGGTCACCGTCCTCTTCATCACGCATTCAGTCGAGGAGGCCGTGTTCCTGGCCGACCGCGTGGCGGTTCTGACCCCGGGGCCGGGCCGCCTTCGCGAGGTGGTAGAAATCGACATCCCCCGGCAGGCGCGGCATTGGGACAGAATAACCGGCGATGCGCGCTTTATCGAGTTGCGCGACCACGTTCTGAAACTCGTCCGGGATCCGAACCGATGACCCGGGGTCTTCCGTCGGAATGGCGCACACCTGTCTACGCGCTGGTGACCATGGTGCTTGTCATGCTGACTGCGGCGGTATGGGGTCGGATCGGGGCGGCATCCCACCTGCGTGACCTGGACCTGACGCAAGGTGCCGACATTGCGGTATCGCTGACCTTCGAGCCCGAACGATTCCACATCGAGGCGTTCCAGCGGGTCGGTCGCTATCAGGGTTGGTCCGACGGACGTGCACGAATCATGTCCGCCGACACCGATGCCCTGCGGCGGCTCGCGCGGAATTACTGGGTGCGCGACATCGAGATCCTCGAGGCGCAGCCATGACCGATGTCAGCGCGGCCGCGGTCCGCGGCCTACCTCTGCCCAGAGTCAAGACTTCGCAATGGCGCGGGATTCTGGGCATTCTGGTGGTGCTTGCGCTCTGGCAGGTGTCGGTGTGGATCATCGCGCTGCCGGCATACTTCTATCCTGCACCCGTCGATGTCGCGGCGGCCTTCGTGGACCTGATCAACAAGGGCATTCTGCCTGCCTATATTGCGGACAGCGCGTTTCGCTACGCCACGGGGGTCGCGACCGGCTTGACACTCGGGGTCTGTTTCGGGCTCTTGATCGGCCTGTCGCGCTTCTGGTCGCGCCTGCTGGGGCCGATCATCAACTTCTTCTACGCCATCGTCGAGGTCGCCTGGATTCCGCTCTTGGTGATCTGGATCGGATACGGCTTCAACACGATATTGATCGCGATCAGCTACGTTGTGTTCTTCCCGGTTCTCTACAACACGCTGACCGGTGTGCAGACCGTCCAGCAGGTGCTGATCAACGCCGTGCGCACGCTCGGCGCCACGAGGCGGCAGGTGCTGACTTCGGTCATCCTGCCCTCGGCCCTGCCCAACATCATCACCGGCTTCCGGGTCGGTGCGGGGTTCGCCTTTCGCGGTCTGATCTTCGCCGAGATGATCGCCGCGGGCTCGGGCCTCGGGTTCCTCATATTCGACGGCGCCACGACGCGGCAGACCGACCGGGTGGTCGTGGGCATGATCATGATGGGAGTTCTCTGGCTGGCGCTCGACCGGCTGTTCCTGCGCCCGGTCGAACGGGCGACCATCGAACGTTGGGGGCTCGTCCGTGCGCAGGGAGGGGGTTCATGACAGAGACCGTTTCCCGCGTAGGCGGGCCTCGCATTGACCCGATGCTGCTCACCGGCGTATTGCCGTTCGTGGTCGTCCTGTCGCTCTGGGCTTTGGCCCCGGCGCTTGCGGACATACCCGCCTACAAGCTGCCGTCGCCTCTCACGGTGTGGGACACCTTCTGGTCCATGACCGCCGACGGCAGCCTTGCCTCCGAGATCTGGGCGAGCCTGAGACGCCTCGCCGTGGGCTATCTGTTGGGTAATCTGATCGCCATTCCGCTGGGTCTGGCCATCGCACTCAATCGCGCTGTGGCCGAAACGATGACGCCGGTGCTCAGCTTTTTTCAGTCCATCGCCGGGATCGCATGGGTGCCGCTGGCGATCATCTGGTTCGGGGTCGGGCAGGGATCGGTCCTGTTCGTGATCGCAAACACGATTTTTTTCGCCTCGATTTATTCGACGGTGATCGGCGTGCAGTCGATCCCGCAGGTGCTGTACCGCGCGGCGGCGTGCCATGGAGCGAACCAATGGCACATCATCACCTCGGTCGTTGTGCCCGGCGCATTGGTGCAGATTCTCGTCGGGCTGCGCACCTCGATGGCCTATGGCTGGCGCGCGCTGGTGGCTGCGGAGATGATCGCGGGGACCAACGGCATTGGCTATATGACCCTGGAGGCAGTGCAGTGGTACCAGACCGAGATCGTGCTGCTGGGCATGATCCTGATCGGTATTCTTTGGCTCGCGCTGGATTTTCTCATTTTCCGCCCGATCGAGCGGATGACAGTGCGTCGCTGGGGCCTGCTGCAATGACAGGTGAGGGTCTGCCTGCGCTGGGTCTCGGCACTGCGTCGCTGGCGCTGGTGCCCGAGGCCATGGCGCGCGCGACGCTTGACCGCGCGCTCGCGGCTGGTCTGCGGTATTTCGATACCGCGGCGCTTTATGGCGGCGGCTCGGCCGAGGTCCGTCTGGGTCAGGCATTGCGCGACGCACCGGGCAACGTGCTCGTCTCGACCAAATGCGGGCGGACCCGGGATTATGGCGCCGCTCCGCCGGGCCAGACTGGTGTCGCGGATCACTGGGATTACTCCGAAAACGCGATCCGCGCTTCGATCGCGCGGTCCTGCGAGCGCCTCGGGCGGGAGCGTCTGGATATTGTCTTTTTGCACGATATCGAGGCCGCCCCCGACCAAGCGCTGGGCGAGGCCTTGCCGGTGCTGCGCGATCTTCAGGCGAAGGGGCGTATCGGGCGGGTCGGGGCAGGCTGTAACAGCGTCGCGGGGCTGTTGCGGGCGTTGGAGGAGGGCGCTGTCGATTGCCTTCTGGTGGCAGGGCGCTGGACGTTGCTCGACCGCACGGCTGGAGCGCAGCTGTTGCCGCGGGCCGCGGTGGCGGACTGCCTCATCGTGGCAGGCGGAGTGCTGAATTCCGGTTTGCTGGCGGACCCTGACGCCCCGGATGCACAATTCGATTATCGGCCGGCCTCTGATTCCGTGCGTGAGAAAGCCCGGGGGCTTGCAGCCCGGACAGCGGAGGAGGGCGTGAGCCTGTTAGCCGCGGCCCTGCAATTCCCCGGCCGCGATGCGCGGGTCTCGACGACGCTTCTGGGCGTGGCATCCCGGGACGAGCTGGACGCCGCTCTGGCTGCCTTGCAGGAGCAGATCCCGCCTGCGTTTTGGGACGCGGTTGCGGATGCGGGCATCGACTGATGATCTTCGATGGCGCGATCGACGCCCATGTACATCTGTGGGACCCGGCGCGGGGAGATGACATCCTGATCTTGAGGAAGGAACCCTGGATCGGGTCCCTGGGCCAGGTCGAGGCGCTGCGGACGCATCTAAGCGAGTGCGGCGCCGCCGGCGCCGTCCTCGTGCAATCGGCACCCGATGCGGGGCATTCCGACTGGCTGCGTGCCGCTGCGCGTGGGGTCGGTGTGCCGCTCGGCCTCGTCGGCTGGATCGAGCCGGGCAGTCCCGAGGCCGACAGACGTATCGCCGCCCTGATCGAAGATCCGTGGGTGTGCGGCGTGCGGCTGATGCTCAATCGTATGGACGTGCCGTCGGCCTTGCTCGACCGCGCTGCGCTGGAGGACCTTTCGCAGCTTGCCGCGGCGGGACTTGCGTTGGAGTGCCTTGCGCCGCCGGAGTGCCTTGCCGATGTGGCCGCACTGGCCCGGGCATTGCCGGAGGCACAGATTGTCGTCGACCACTGCGGCCTGCCGCCTGTGCCGCCCGCCAGCCTCGCACCGTGGCAACACGGCATCGAAGATCTTGCAGGGCTGCCAAATGTGAGCATGAAATTCTCTGGCCTGATGGAGCCGTTCGGTCCCGAGGCACATCTGTCGCAGGTCGAGGACCGGGCCGCGGCCTGTCTCGATCTCTTCGGGCCTGGACGGCTGATGGCCGCCAGCAACCACCCGGTCTGCGCCATGGCGGGCGGGACCGCGCGCTGGGCCGATAGCCTTGAGCGGATCATGGGGCGCGCCGGACTGGACATGACTGACCGCGCGGCTCTTCTGCGCGGTACCGCCCTTCGCGTGTTTGGACGGCTCACCGACATCTTGGCAGGCGAGGGAGAGACCATTTGCACGTCTTGAAGGGCAGGCTGCGCTGATGACCGCGCTGGGTCTGGACATCGGCAATGCCGCAGCGCTGGCGCTGGAGGCAGAAGGTGTATGCGTCATGGCCACCGACATGGACGTGCAGGCGCTTGAGATCCCCGATAGCGATGGGGTAGCGGCCACTGTGGCCGGGCGGGCACCGTCCCGGGTCCTGATCAACTGCGCCGGCATTGTGCATTCGGGCACGTTGCCGGAATTGCCGCCGGGTGATCTGAAAGCGGCTCTGATGGCTTCTGGACGGTCTGACCGACGATCAACACGACAGAAAACAGGAGAGACATGCAAATGAAATTCCATCGCTGCATGGCGCCGGGCATGAAGCAGCCAGCTCTGATCGATGACGAGGCCTTGACGCGCGACCTGCCGCAGGACGGCTCCAAAGGGCGTCAGCGGCATTCCGTGGTGCGGGGCTAGATCATGGCGACGGTTACCGATGTCGAGGTGATCGACCTGCGTTTCCCGACATCCGCGCAAATGGACGGATCGGACGCAATGAACCCCGACCCGGACTATTCCGCGGCCTATGTGATGCTGCGGACGGACCAGTCTGGTCTTGTCGGCCATGGCCTAACCTTCACCATCGGGCGCGGTAACGACCTGTGTTGCGCGGCCATCTCGGCGATGCGTCACCTCGTCGTCGGATTGACGACGGCGGATCTGCGCGCCGATCCCGCAGGCGTCTGGCGCCGCCTGACCGGCGACAGTCAGCTGCGCTGGGTCGGCCCAGACAAGGGGGTGATGCATATGGCCACCGGCGCTGTGGTCAACGCGCTCTGGGATCTTCTGGCGCGCGAGGCGGACAAGCCGGTCTGGCGGCTGGTGGCGGAGATGAGCCCCAGGGAGATCCTCGGCATCGTCGACTTTCGCTACCTGACCGACCAGTTGACCCGGGAGGAGGCGCTTGAGATCCTCAAGCGTGCCGAGCCTGGAAAGGCCGCGCGCATCGCCGATCTCGAGGCGACGGGCTATCCCTGCTACACTACTTCAGCAGGTTGGCTCGGTTACCCTGACGACAAGATGCGCCGCCTCTGCCGAGAGGCCAAGGCGAAGGGGTTCACCCATCTCAAGATGAAGGTCGGCCGCGACCGCGCCGACGACATCCGGCGGCTGACCATCGCCCGCGAGGAGATGGGTCCCGAGATGTGCCTGATGATCGACGCCAATCAGGTCTGGGAGGTGGACGAGGCTATCTCCTGGATACGCGACCTTGCCTTCGCGGCCCCGTATTTTATCGAGGAACCGACCAGTCCCGACGACGTGCTGGGCCACAAGGCGATCCGCGAGGCCATCTCGCCTATCAAAGTGGCCACAGGCGAGATGTGCCAGAACCGAATTCTCTTCAAGCAGTTCATTGCTGCCGGCGCGATCGACATCGTGCAGATTGACGCCTGCCGCATGGGCGGGCTGAACGAGGTGCTGGCTGTGTTACTACTGGCGGCAAAATTCGACAGGCCCGTATGGCCGCATGCCGGCGGCGTCGGTCTGTGCGAATACGTACAACACCTGTCGATGATCGACTATGTCGCGGTGTCCGGCACAAAAGCGGGTCGCGTTATTGAATACGTCGATCACCTGCATGAGCATTTCGTGACGCCATGTGTCATCCGGCAGGCAGCCTATTTGCCGCCCGAGGCGTCTGGTTTCTCGATCGAGATGAAGCCCGACACGCTCGAGCATTTCCGTCACAGGGGAACCTTGCGGTGATGCACTCTTCGCGCATTGATCTGGCCGAAGATTAGGCGTTGGCGGGTTCTGCTCCACCGGTCCCCTCACAAGACATCTTCTGGCGTTCGATATCGTGCCTTCGGTCCAGTCACCTCACAACGACTCGCGAATAGCTTACCTGCCGTTGTCGTCTGCCATTCAGGTCGGACTCGCAATCACTACACAGCAGCTTCCGGGACGGACAGCGCCAGGGTGGCGGAGGCCGAAGATCAGTCCGTCACACGTTGCTGTCAGTTCGAACGGCGATCGGTTCGGAGTGCCCAGGTCGTATATCCTGCCGACCGGCATCCCCGCCTTTACCTCCGCCCCGAGCATCTGCAAAGGCTCGAAAACGCCCGTGTCGCTGCTAAGGACGTGAGCTTCAGGGCCGAGAACGAAGTGACGGGCGGGCGAGCGCCGTGGAACGGATTGGTCGTGCGTCAGCACGCCCAGATGAGCGAGAACGTTGCGCACGCCCTGCCGGCACAGTGCCAAAGCGCCAATCGAAACGGAACCAGCACCGGCCATTTCAGTGCCCACTACAGTCAGCCCTGCACGTGCGGCGGAGGCAGTGGCGGTGCGCGGGTCGCCGCGATTGTCGATGCCCACTACGGTGTCTGTTCCGAAGGCTTCCGCCGCAGCGCGGTTGCGAGCGGTGTGGCTCTCGTTCGCCCCGATTTCGAGAATTGCGCTCGGTAGAATATCGAGCGAGGAGCCGCCCGAGTGTAAATCGATAAAGGCATTTGCCATCGGAAACAGGACGTCGTGTACGTAGGCGGCAATTTGCTGAGTCGCGCTGCCGAGCGGGTCACCGGGAAAGCAGCGGTTCATGTTCAGTCCGTCGAGAGGCGAAGTGCGCCGAGCGGCCGCAACTGCGGGCCAGTTGACACCCGGCAAGACAATCAATCGCCCCTGCACCTCGTGCGGATCGATCTCGCGCACGAGATCGCACAGCGTGATCGGGCCTTCGTATTCGTCGCCGTGGTTGCCTCCTTCGAGCAGCACCGTAGGCCCTTCGCCGTTTGCGATCACCGCTACCGGGATGGGCACCACCCCCCAGGCGTCTTCATGTTCTGACTGCGGCAACTGCAGATGGCCAACCTGCTTGCCAGTCCCGCCGAAATCTACGGTGGGGCGGATGGTGCCCGCGGGGCGTGTGGATGTCATTCTGTCCTCCTGGCCCCAGCGCAATGTCAGGGCCGTTTCATGTGCTCGCGGAATATTGGGTAAATCCTGTTCAGATCAGGAATTTCGTGTTATGTACTCGATAACATCGATCGTTGGAAAGATCACGGGAAAGGTGCGTAGCCTGCGGTCCGGTTCAGGCAGGATCGTCTCCAGCGCATCGAAAGACCCCTGCCGCAGGCCCCGTGAAGGCAGGGCAACAAAGATCAAAGGGAGGAAAGCATGAAGAGAATGAACCTTACCGCGGCGATTGCCGTTGCCGGCGCTGTCTTGTCGGCCCCGGCGCTGGCGCAGGATTATCCATCAGAACCCGTGCGCATCATCGTGCCCGCCGGGGCGGGCGGCGGCACCGACGTCTTGGTGCGCACGCTGCAGCCGCATCTGGAAGAGGCGCTCGGCGGCAGTATCGTTGTGGTGAACGTTCCCGGGAGCGGTTCTGTCGGCGGCAGCCGCCGCGCCGTCGAGGCCGACCCCGATGGCTACACAGTACTTGCCAACCATGTGACGCTTCTCACGGCCATGGCGCTGGACAAGGCCGATTTCCGCCACACCGATTTCGAACTCGTAGCGACGGCGGTCGAGATTCCGCTGGTCGTGGTCGTGCCCTCGAGCTCGCCGCACACGTCGCTCGACGAGATCATGGAAGCCGCACGCGGAAGCGATCCGGTCATCGCCGGTGTCAATCTCGGGGCCGTCAACCACTTCTCGATGCTGATGCTCGAGGCGCAGGCCGACGGTGCCGAATTCCGTTACGTGCAGACCGGCGGAGGCGCGGCTACCACTGCGGCACTTCTGGGGGAGCAGATCGACGTGGGTGTCCTTGCGGGTTCGGAGGCTCTGCCGATCACCGAAAGCGGCGAGGTGCGCGTGATCGCTGCTCTGGGCGGCGACCGTATTCCCTATTTCCCCGAGATTCCCACGGCCACAGAACAGGGCTACGAGATGAACATGGGGGTCGAGTACATGTGGCTAATGCCCGGCGGCACGCCGCAAGATCGCGTGACCGCATTCCAGGATGCGCTTGGCGTGGCGATGTCAAATCCCGAATTGACGGCGACACTTGAGGAACGCGGTATGATCCCGAGTTTCCAGCCCGGAAGCGATGCCGCGCCCGAGGTCGACGAGCTCTATGCCGTGATCGAAGGCGTCGCAGCCACACTCGAATGACGCCATCCTGAAGGCGCTCGGCGCCGCCGGCCCGCCCAACGGGCCGGCGGCGCATCGACCACCCACCGAGGCAGAAACAAGCAAGATGGATCTCCTGCAACCGCTGATGGCGGCGCTCGCGCCTCTTACGCTCTTCTATATCATCCTGGGAGTGGTTTTGGGCATCGTCGTGGGCTCCATTCCGGGGCTGACCGGATCGATGCTGATTGCGCTGTCTCTGCCATTCACCTTCACGATGGAGGCGGTGAACGCGATATCGATGCTCGTGGCGATGTATGTCGGGGCCGTCTCAGGGTCGCTGATCACCGCGGTGCTGATGCGGATGCCCGGCACCGCGGCGTCGGTGATGACCACCTTCGACGGATATCCGATGACCCAGCAGGGTAAGGCTGGTCGTGCCATCGGGCTGGCGATTGTCGCAAGCTTCGTGGGCGGAATAATCTCTTGGATCTTTCTCGTGCTCCTCGCCCGGCCGCTCAGCATCATCGCCGTGCGGTTCACGCCGTTCGACTTTTTCGCGATGATCATGATGGCCTTGGCGCTTCTGGTGGTGCTCAGTAGAGGCAACATGCTCAAGGGCCTGATCGCCGGGTTTCTGGGCATGCTGATCGCATTGCCGGGGCTCGACCCGATCGGCGGCAACTACCGCTTCACCTACGGAATCGACGCCCTCAACGACGGGTTCAAGCTGTTGCCGGTGCTGGTGGGGCTCTTCGCGGGCAACCAGGTGCTGGCCGAGGTTCTTCGACCAGGCGGCCAGCGTGCCACGGCCGGGGTGCGCCAGGACCTGAAGGGTATGTTCATGGGCTTGCGTGATTTCTCCCGCCACTGGATCGGGATGATTCGTGCCTCGCTGATCGGAACATGGATCGGGATCCTCCCCGGTGTCGGCGCCAATATCGGATCGGCCTTCGCATATTCCATAGCCAAGTCCTTCAGCCGCCAGCCCGAGGAATTCGGCAAGGGCGCCGAGGAGGGCGTGATCGCTTCGGAGGCGGCGAACAACGCCACCGTGGGCGGGGCGCTGGTGCCTCTCTTCGCGCTCGGTATCCCCGGCAGCGTCATCGATGCGATCCTGATCGGCGGGCTGATCATCCACGGGCTGCAGCCCGGCCCGGGACTTTACCGCGCCAACCCCGAGTTCGTGGAAACGGTGCTTGCGTCGGTGCTGATCGCCAACATCGTGATGCTGGGCGTGATGTATCTGGCCACGGGATTCATCGCGCGCATCGCCTCGGTGCCCACCAAGCTGCTACTGCCCGGGGTCTTGGTGCTGTGCGTCATCGGGTCCTTCGCACTGGCCAACAGCTGGTTCGACGTGGGCGTGATGCTGGCATTCGCGGTAATTGGCTTCGCGATGGAACGAAAGGACTATCCGTTGGCACCGCTGGTTATCGGGCTGGTGCTGGCGCCCATCGCCGAAACCTCGCTGCGGCAGGCGACAATGTACACTGGCGGCAGCGTCTGGCCACTGCTTGCCACGCCAGTCCCGATCATTTGCGCGATCCTCACGGCCGGCATGTGGTACATGATGTTCAGGGTCCGGCGCGTTGAATGAGCGCGCCCCCCCAGCCGCCTCGCGAGGGGCTGGCCGTGTGCTGGCCATTCTCGCCGGAATACACGTGGAGATTGGAATCCTGGTCTTCTGCGGGCTTGTCCTCATGGGCACCGGCCGTACCGAGGGGCCGGTCTTCGACGTGGTGGGGCCGGACGTTCTGCCCGCCGCCACCGCCGCGATCGTGGCTGCAATGGTGCTGGTGCAGATCGTGGTGCAGGTAATTCGCGATCTGCGTGTGGCGCCGCCGGCGGTGCAGGTCGATCCGCTGGCGCTGCGCAATGGCGTGATCTTCACTGTCGCGACGCTGCTGTTCGTCACCGCCGTGGCGCGCGGCTGGCTGCCCTTCGCGCTGGCTACCTCGGCCTTCATGTCGCTGACGACCATGCTGCTGTCCAACAGTTTTCGCGGGCGCGATGCGGTATTCGGAGCGGTCATCGGACTTGCCTTGGGTGTGGTGCTCCAGTTCACGTTCACCCGGATCCTCTTCATTGATCTGCCGGGGTAACGGCAGCCGGGGTCTGGCCGGAAGCCGCGCGAGAATGCTACGAACCCTCAACAAGGGGAGACAAGGCGGTGAGTGGAGGCAAGGGACGGCGGCCGCGCATGGCCGACATCGCCCGCGAGGCTAACGTCAACCGGATCACGGTCTCCCGCGCACTGTCGCACCCCGAACTGGTTGCCAAGGACACGCTGAAGCGGATCGAGGCAGCCATCGCCCGCAGCGGCTACATTCCCAACCAGGTGGCCCGAGGCATGAGGGCAGAGCATAGCCGCATCGTCTCGCTTGCGGCGCCGGCTCAAATGTCGGGCGTCTATGGAGCAATCTCCCAATGGTTGGCCGATGCCTTGCACGCTGACGGGCTGATCGTGAACCACTTTCCGCTGACGGATTCCCTCGTTCAGCGCGAGTCGGCGATGCGCGAGATGGCCGGCTGGTGCCCGGCGGTGATCGTGGTGATGAGCAGTGTACTCACCGAACCGATGCGCCAGGTGCTGCGCGTGGCGCAGACCCCGCTGGTCGAACTGCTCTCCTACGATCCCGAAAGCTTGGGGAGCTGCGTGGGCTTCGACAATCGGGCCGCCATGCGTCGGCTAACCGAGCATCTGATCAGCCGTGGTTATCGGCGGATCACCTTTGTGCACTCGGCCAATCCGTTGAACGCGCTGAACGTGACCCGCCTGAAGGGCTTCACCGATGCCATCGCCGCAGCCCCCGCAACGGAAGGCCACGAGCGGCATGTCGCCCCCGGTTTTGCCGAGGGGGCAAAGCTGATCGAGGCGCTTGTCGCGGAAGACCGGCTGCCCGACGCACTGCTTTGCGGGAGCGACATGGTGGCCGTGGGCGCGCTCGAGGCATGCCGTCGGCTGAATATCGATGTGCCGGGCAGACTGGCGCTCAGTGCCGTGGATGGCACGGAATTGACCCGGGTCATGCACCCGCCGATCACGGCGCTTGATTTCCCTCTCGCGCGCGTGGCTGACATCGGCGCTCAGGAAATCCGGCGTCTCGCTGCGGACCCCGACGGTGATTTGCGCCGCGTCGAGGTCGAGGCTCGGGTGCGCCCGGGCGCGACCACCTGAACATGCAAGGCTTGAACCCTGGTATGAACACGAGTACATCTTTTGAGCCTTATACGAGCTTCCCAGACATGGCGGCACCGCCCAACTTGTTGTTCCTGTTTTCCGACCAGCATTCCGCTCGGGTTGCAGGTTGTTACGGGGACGGACTCGCGCATACCCCGGCGCTCGACGGGCTCGCCGCGGAAGGCGTGACCTTCGATGCGGCCTACTGCCCCTCGCCGCTCTGCACACCATCGCGCATGTCGGCGATGACGGCGCGGCAGCCCCATCGCACCGGCGTCTGGGGAAATCAGGATGTGCTGCATTCGGGTCTGCCGACTTTCGCCCACAGCCTCGGCGCCGCCGGGCTCGATCCGGTGCTGATCGGCCGGCTGCATTCCCTCGGACCGGATCAGCATCTTGGCTATGCTGACCGCGAGGTTGGCGACCATCATCCCAATTGGTTGGGCCTGCCGCGCCTCGACATGGGGCCGCTACAGGGAACCGCCTCGCCGGACCGCAGAAGTCTGCGTAACTCGGGGCGCGGACAAAGCGCCTACGAGGTCAAGGACGAGGACGTGACCGAGGCAGCGCTCGCGCGACTGGACCGGATCGCAGCCGACATTGCCTCGGGCCGGCGCGAACGTTTCGCCATGACAGTAGGGTTGATGCTGCCCCACGCGCCCTTCGTCGCCCGTCCCGACGACTATGCCCAGTTCGAGGGACGCGTTGGTCTCGCCAGCCCACGCGCCCCGTCCCCTGACGACGATCACCCTTGGCTCGCCGCCTGGCGCAAGACTACCGACATCGAGAGCGTGACCGAGGCCGAGGAATTGCGTTCGCGAGCCGCATACTACGGTCTTGTGACCGCGATGGACCGGATGATCGGCCGGCTCCTCAAACGGCTCGACGCCCTGGGCCTGGCCGACAACACTCTGGTCGTCTATGCCTCCGATCACGGCGAACAGATCGGCGCCCATGGCCTTTGGTGGAAGCACACCTTTTACGAGGCCTCGGTACGCGTACCGATCATCATGCGCTGGCCCGCCCGACTGCCCGCAGGGCAGCGGCGCGCTCAGGTGGTGAATCTCACCGATCTCACTGCGACGATGCTCGATGCCATGGATGCGCCACCACTTCCCGACGCTTGCGGGTTGAGCTTTCTCGGCGTCGCACAGGATGCGACGGCTCCGTGGATTGATCGGACGTTTTCAGAATATTGCCAGGCCAGTCAAATGGATTGGGCCCCCGCCGGAACTACCGTGAACCGGATGATCCGCGACGGGCGCTACAAGCTCAATTATTATCACGGCTACCCGCCGCAGCTCTTCGATCTGGCAGAGGATCCCGACGAGGAGCGTGATCTTGCGTCCAGCCGCCGTCATGCTGCAGTCCGCGATGCGCTCACCGCCGAGGTTCTCCGTGGTTGGGATCCGGATGCAATTGCCCGCCGGCTCGAGTCCGGCTTGGCGGCGAAGTCTCTGATGGCCGACTGGGCCCGTGTCACCGAGCCGCCCAGCACCTGTTTCTGGCCCATGCGGGCGGAATTGAACCGGCTCGACGCCGCGGAGTAAAGCATGGCCGGCCAGCCCGATATCCTGCTGCTTTATTCCGATCAGCATGCTGCGCAGATAGCAGGCTTCGCCGGCGACGCTGTGGTGCGCACGCCGCATCTCGATGCGCTGGCTGCAGATGGGGTGCGGATGACGAACGCCTACTGCCCATCGCCCATTTGTCTGCCTTCACGCATGTCGTTTCTGACTGGGCGGACACCGGCAGACCAATCCTGCTGGACGAATCGAGATATCCTCCCCTCGGGCATACCAACCTTCGCACATAGCCTTGGCGCGGCTGGCTATGCCCCTTGGCTCGCAGGGCGGATGCACTCGATCGGACCCGACCAGATGCGCGGCTACACGCGACGCGAGGTGGGCGATCACAGCCCCAACTGGCTGGGCGGGACAGCGCATGACCTCGGCCCGCTTTCTCGCGCCAACGATCCTTGGCGGGAAAGTCTCGTTGCATCGGGACCGGGACGCTCGGCCTACGAGACCTACGATTCTGCCGTAACCGAGGCCGCGGTGGCGATGCTGCGCGAAGCCGGGGAGCAGCGTCGCAATGGTATCGAGCGGCCAGTTGCCCTGACCGTGGGTTGGATCCTGCCACACGCGCCATACGTCTGCGATCCTGCACTGTACGAGTATTACGCTGCCCGCGTGCAACCGCCCGCGTTACCGCCTCCGTCAGAAGGGGAGGAGCATCCACATTATCGCTGGTGGCGAACGGATCGTGGGATTGCGGATGCAACGGCACCGGAGATCGCCCGGGCGCGCGCTGCCTACTACGGGCTGGTGGAGACGCTTGACGCGCAGGTCGGTCGCGTGCTGTCCGCACTCGAGGAGGCCGGGCTCGCGGAGACAACGCTCGTTGTCTACCTCTCCGACCACGGTGAGCACCTGGGCGAACGGGGACTTTGGTGGAAATCCACTCTCTACGATGAAAGCGCCAAGGTGCCTTTAGTGTTGAGGGGCCCGGGCTTGCCGCGAGGTGAGACGCGCGATTCGGTCGTCAATCTCACCGATCTTACCGCTACTCTTCTCGATCTCGCGCAAGCGCCTGCGCTTCCCGGCGCGCAGGGGCGCAGTTTTGCTGGGATTTTGCGGGAGGCCGCGGCGCCATGGCACGACCAGACCTTCAGTGAATATGTCAATGACGGCGTTCCGCCTTGGGCAGGGGGCCGCGAGGTTGTCCAGCGGATGGTGCGGCGTGGGCGCTACAAGTATATTTATCACCACGGGCTACCCGGCCAGCTTTTTGATCTCGTCGACGATCCGGACGAGATATGCGATCTTGCAGGCGACCCGACTTATGCCTCCGTGGCCGACCGCCTGCGAGGACTTGTGTTGTCCGACTGGGACCCCGATGCAATCCTCGCCACCCTGGGCCGGCGGAAGGAGGAGCAGGCACTGTTGGAGAGTTGGGCGAAGTCCACTCGACCGGAAGACATAGTCCGCTGGAAGATGACTGCGGAAGACAGCTGGCTGTGCGAACCGCAGCCGGGACCATGAAAGATCAAACCTGCTGTGTGCCTGAGCGCCGGACTGGCTCCACGCCGCGGGCGACAGCCTCCATAATTCCGGCCGAGTCGCGCGTCGCGATCGACAGTCCGCCGCCCTGTGTTCACTTCCCAGCCGCGAACGCGTCTATCGGCACCTCGGTTCCGGTGTTCCCGCAGGACGACGAGGGGCCCGTGCATCGCAAGCGGCTGCGGGCCTTTGCACTTGAGGCGCATGCGGTGAGCAACGCGCGCTTCGCCGCATTTGTGGCGGCGACCAACCATGTCACCGATGCCGAGCGCTTTGGATGGTCCACTGTCTTCGCCGGCAACATTGACGGGGGCGTCGGCAATACGCGCGGTTTCGTGGGCGCAGAGTGGCACCGCCAGATTGAGGGAGCGTACTGGTGCGCCCCCGAGGGACCGGGGAGCGATCTCGCAGGGCGAGACGATCATCCCGTCGTGCATGTCTCCTGGAATGATGCGCGTGCCTTCGCCACCTGGGCGGGCGGGCGGTTGCCTTCGGAAGCTGAGTGGGAGCATGCCGCGCAGGGCGGCCTCGGCCCTGTGCGATACCCGTGGGGCAACGCCGAGCCTGACAGCGAAGAGGAAGTCGTCCCCCTCTGCAACATTTGGCGAGGGCGGTTTCCCGAGGAAAACTCCGCGACGGATGGTTACCGCAGCACTGCCCCGGTGGATGCGTTTTCGCAAAATGGCGCGGGGCTTCACAGCATGGTCGGTAATGTTTGGGAGTGGTGCGAAGATGCCTTCCGCCTTCGTTCGCTAAAGCGCCGCGCGCGGGCCCGCGATGCGGAGCTGCACCGTGAAAGGGCGCGTGTGCTGAAGGGAGGCTCCTACCTGTGCCACCGTTCCTATTGCTGGCGTTATCGCATCGCCGCACGCTCCGGCGCATCGTCAAACACCTCGGCATGTCATGTTGGTTTCCGGCTCGCGCGAGCGACTCAATGACGATTTTGCTTCACTTGCAAACGACCAAGCGTCTGCCATTGTAATTCCTTAAGAAATTCGGGGAGAGATGATGCCAAAGGAATGCTTCGGGACCGCAGGAGTACCGCTTTCGCCTGCTGTGCGCGCTGGCGACTTCGTTTACGTTTCCGGACAGGTACCTGCAGGTCCAGACGGCAGAGTGGTGGAGGGCGGCATCGAGGCGGAGACAAGACAAGTCCTTGAGAATGTCCGTTCCGTCCTCGAGCTTGCTGGCTGCACGCTAGACGATGTCGTGAAAACCACGGTTTGGCTCAGGGACCGGGAAGATTTCGCGGCCTTCAATAAAGCGTACGGGGAGTTCTTTCGGACAAATCCGCCCGCCCGGTCGACGGCCGAATCCCGGCTCATGATCGACATCGCGGTGGAAATTGAGGCTATTGCCTATAGTCCTCGTTGACGGGGTAGGTCGGCTGTGGACCCGCGCAGGGATAAATGGCAGCCAGTTGGCTTTGATACGGTCTTGGGTCCCCGCGAAGCCGAGACCAGACTA
>CAZPPH010000047.1:18825-19928 GCA_964588375.1 uncultured Rhodobacterales bacterium
TCGGGCTTCAGCCAAGGATACCATCCGGGCCAGCGCCGCAAATGATGGCGCAGATCCGTTCGCCCGGTTGGGTCTCGAGTCGGCCCTCACGCAACGCGGCGATCGCCGCAGCGCCGCTCAGATCGGCGGCAAGACCCATTTCAAACCACAGCCAGCGGGCAGCTTCCAGCATTTCCCTGTCCTCGACCAGGACGATCTCTTGTACGGTTTCACGCACAATGTTGAAGATCGCATCCTCTGTGCGAGCGCACGCCATGGTGGCGACAGAGGTAGTGACCTCCTCAAGTCCGCGGTTCTCCCCAGCCTCCAGGGCCTTTAGCAATACCGGGCATCCGGCCGCTTCGATACCGACGACCCGTGTATCTGGGCGGAGGGCCTTGATTACGGTCCCTATCCCGCTGATCAAGCCGCCGCCGCCCATGGCGACCAGTATGGTGTCGACATCGGGAATCTGCTGCAAGATCTCGAGCGCCACGGTACCTTGGCCAGCCACGACATGCGGGTCGGCGAAGGGATGGAAATAGGCGGCGCCGGTGCGTGCGACGTGCTCCAGAGCAGCAGCATTGGCCTCATGCCAGACCGAGCCGACGATGCGAGTCTCGGCTCCCCAGAGCTTGAGCTTTTCGATTTTTGAGGGAGCGGCGTTGTCGGGTAGGAAAATTGTTGTTGGCACCCGCGAGACGAAGCCGGCGCGGGCCGTGGCCAAGCCATGATTGCCACCCGAAGCAGCGACGATGCCCTTGGCTAGAACGGCTGGGTCAGTGTTCAACAGCTTGTTCGTGGCGCCGCGGGCCTTGAAAGATCCGGTGACCTGAAGCAACTCGAGCTTGAGGGTCACCTCGGCACCGCGTGCAAGATCGATCTGGAGGTGGTCTGCGGCGATGACCGGCGTCAATCTCACGTTATCTCTGATGTTCCCGGCCGCCGTCAGCACATCGTTGATCGCGATCATAACAGCTCTCCATTCTAGAGATTTGTTAGCATGACGCAGCAATTGCCGGCAACGGAGCAGCCTCGCTCATTGGTTTTGGCGACAACGCCCGGACTGTCGATCATAACATCAGGCCTCGCAATAACCGTGAGGAGCTGCTGCTTCCAGAACG
>CAZPPH010000048.1:0-19822 GCA_964588375.1 uncultured Rhodobacterales bacterium
ATGCGGTCGTGGGGAAGCCAGACGCGGCGGGAGCAACGACAATTTCTGGAAGCGCGATCCGCTAACCCGCCAATGATGTTCGCGAGACACGAAACCGCATGTGTCGAATGCGAAAAGGGCAGCCCCCAAGGCTGCCCTTTCAAAATCCGAATTGACGTGCGGTCCGCTACGCCCTCTTGCGACGCTTCAGAGCAGCGAGACCGCCGATGCCCGCAAGCAGAAGCCAGCCCGCGGCCGGAAGCGGAACGACCTCGTAATGGATCTTCTTGATCTTGAAGTCTGAAGAATGGGTGTAGGCGCCCACACCGAACACGGACCCGGTATCGAGGCCACTGACCGCCGCGTATTGCGGGCTGTGGTTGGCAAGGCTCTTGTCGTACTGGTAACCGGTCGGAGCGCTCCCGACCCCGTTCCCGTAGACGCCAATATCGAACTTGTCATATTTGTCGGCATAGGAGAACGAGACGCCCGTGAGCCTGACGATCTTGTCGCCAAAATCGAACACGACCATTTCATTGCCCCACGACCCATCCACGGTGTGTTTGTCGGGCACACACTTTTTCGAGAAGATGCACGAATGCGCACCGACGCCACCATGATGGCCGCCCCAGCTCCCGGTGAGTGTATTGTGACCGTTAAAGAGTTTTCCGTAATCGTAGAACTGGTACGCTGACACCTCCACGGAGTGGCTTCCGTTGGAGTAGGTGTGCGACCCCGAAGTCCAGTGTTTTGCGGTGTTCAGGTGAATAGTCGCGGCGCTTGCCGCCCCAGCCATCAGGACGATACCTGCCATGGCTGCAATCATGCTCTTCATGTTGGCCCTCATTACAAAGTCAAACGCTTGCCGGCACAGTTGCCGTCAACCCACAACACAAATGTGGCATATCGGCGGTTTTCTGCCAACCCGGAAATTTGCCGCTCGTTCGCTCTCGTCACGGTTCTTGGCGGACAGCGCTGAAGGAGCCTACCCTGCTGCAGCAAAAAACAGGGGCGTCCATGGCTGCCCGAGCTTGAGAAATTCCCGTTCCGCGGGTTGACTGTCAGGGCGGCGGGGAGCGGGGACAGGGATGACGGGCGAACCGGACTTCACGATCGGCATCGAGGAGGAATACCTTCTCGTCGACCGCGACACCATGGCCCTCGCCGAGGCGCCCGAGGCGATGATGGAGGCGTGCCGCGCGGAGATCGGCGACCAGATCAGCCCGGAGTTCCTGCAATGCCAGGTCGAGATCGGAACGGCCGTCTGCGCCGATATTTCGGGGGCGCGCGAAGACCTCCGCCGCCTGCGCTCGTGCATCGCCAACGCCGCGAGCGCGCACAACCTCGCGCCCATCGCCGCGTCCTGCCACCCGTTCGCCGATTGGAAGGAACAGCATCACACCGACAAGGCGCGCTACAACGACCTTCGCAGGGCGCTCGCGGGGGTCGCGCAGCGGATGCTCATCTGCGGGATGCATGTGCATGTCGGCATCGGCCGGCAGCATACCCGGATCGACCTGATGAACCAGCTCGCCTATTTCCTGCCGCATCTCCTCGCGCTGTCGGCCTCATCGCCGTTCTGGAAGGGGCTCGACACCGGGCTCTCCTCCTACCGGCTCACCGTGTTCGACAATCTGCCCCGCACCGGGCTGCCGCCCCGCTTCACGTCCTGGGACGAATACAAGAACACCGTCGGCGTCCTGATCGACCTCGGGATCATCGAGGACACGTCGAAGATCTGGTGGGACCTCCGGCCCTCGGCGCGGTTCCCCACGATCGAGAGCCGCATATGCGACGTCTCCCCCCATATCGAGGACGCGCTGTCGCTCGCGGCCCTCACCCAATGCCTCACGCGAATGCTCTGGCGGATCTCCACGAAGAACCAGCGCTGGCGCATCTATGACCGGTTCCTCGTCGCGGAGAACCGCTGGCGGGCACAGCGGTTCGGCACCGCCGAGGGGCTTATCGACTTCGGCCGCCGCGAGGTCGTGCCGTTCGCCGACCTTGCCGCGGAGCTCGTCGAGCACGTGGCGGAAGACGCCGAGGCTCTGCGCTGCACCGCCGAGATCGCGCGACTGCCGGCGATGGCGGCGGCGGGCACTTCGGCCGACCGCCAGAGACAGGTCCGCGCCTCGGCACTCGAATGCGGGGCCAGCGAGGACGAGGCCCTGCGCGCTGTCGTCGCCCATCTCGTCGATGAGTTCGAGGACGGCCTCTGAGGCGGCCGGCTAGTGCCGCGCCCCGGCGGGGCGCGCGCCCCGGACCAAGCGGACGAGGGGGACGAGAACCTTCAGGACGAGGGGAATCAGCAAGAAACCCAAGGCGAGGCCGAGAATGCCGTCGAGGGTCGCGGTCACGAGCCATTCGACGAACCCGCCACCCTCACCGACCGCATGGGCGACACGCTCCGCCACGGCGTGTATCACGCCGTAGGGCGCGGGAAATCCAAGTGCGTCGAGGCCATGCACGATGATGCTGCCACCCACCCAGAGCATCGCCGCCGTGCCGACCACGGAGATGATCGTCAGCACAGCCGGCATTCCCTTGACGATGCCGCGCCCGAGCGCCCGGCCCGCCTTTGTCCGTCCGCCGACCGAAAGGGCGAGCCCCACGTCGTCGGCCTTCACGAGGACCGCCACCGCGCCGTAGACGAGCGCGGTGATGCCCACGGCGACCACCGCGAGCACGACGGCGGCGGTCACGACATCGTCGCTCTCGATGGCGGCGAGGGAGATCGTCATGATCTCCGCCGAGAGAATGAAATCGGTCTTGATCGCGCCCGCTACGCGGGTCTCCTCGAGATGGGCCGCGTCGAGGGTTTCGGCATCCTTCGCCGCACTGTGATCTTCCAGGGGAAACAGCGCATGAGCGACCTTCTCCGCCCCTTCGAAGCAGAGGTAACAGCCCCCGAGCATCAGAAGCGGCGTCAGCACCCAGGGCACGAAAGCGCTGAGCAGAAGTGCGAGCGGCAACAGGATGACGAGCTTGTTGAAGAACGAGGCCCGCGCGATCTTCCAGACGATCGGAAGCTCTCGCGCCGCCGGCAGGCCGGTGACGTATTTCGGCGTCACGGCGGCATCGTCGATCACCACGCCGGCCGCCTTCGCGCCGGCCTTCGTGGCATCGTCGACGACGGTCGCGGCGACCTTGCCGCCGACCTTCGTGGCCTGCGCGGCTATGTCGTCGACCTGCGCCGCAGCGAGCCTCGCGATCGCCGCCACGTCGTCCAGCAGGGCCAAGAGACCACTCATCGGATCGGTTCCCCATCCTGTTCGAGCGATTGCTAGCATCGCTTCGCAGCCGGGCCAACCGACCGCCCTCTTCCGAGTTGGGAGCGACCGGGAAATCACCGGCCGCCGGCCCTTTCAATCCGGGTCAGAAGGTGCCCTGCGTCTTCCGAAATCCGGCTCGATCCTGTGCGGGCCTCCGACGACCGCGCGTGTGGCAACCTGTCGAAATGGATACATTGCACAGCTGGTCTCGTGCATAGATATCGGTGCCGGGGACCGGTGCGGAACCGAGCACGGGAGCGCTCGTTGGTCAGATGAAGTCGATTTCTCAATCGCCGACGGATCCGGACTTCGTCCAGGACCCCTACCCTTTCTATGCCCGGGCGCGGAGTATCGACGATATCCTGTGGTGGGAGGAATACGGGATGCCGGTGGCTTTCAGCCGCCGGGCGGTCGATGAAATCCTGAAACATCGCGGCCTGGGTCGCGGAGCGGCCGGCGGAGAGCGGGCCCCTGCCCCCGACCACCTGCGCGACTTCGAGGCCGTCGAGGCCCACTCCCTGCTCGAGCTCGACGGGCAGCGGCACGCCCGCCTGCGCCGCCTTGTCGTCGGCGCGCTCACGGGCGCCCGGATAAGCGCGATGTCGCTTGTCATTTCCAGCCTCACGGACGATCTCATCGGCGGATTTCCGGCCGGACCGCTCGATTTCATCGACCGCTTCGCGGAGCGGCTGCCGGTCACCGTCATCTCCCGCCTGCTCGGCGTGCCCGACGAAATGGCCCCGCACCTCCGGTCCTGGAGTCAGGACATGGTCGCGATGTATCAGGCCCGCCGTGACCGGACCGTCGAGGAGGCCGCCAACACGGCGGCAAAGGAGTTTCGGGCGTATCTTCAGCGCCATGTCGCGCAGCGCAGGAAGACCCCGGGCGACGACCTGCTGTCCGAACTGATCGCAGCGTCAGAACGGGGCGACGTGCTCGACTGCGACGAACTCGTCGCCACGACCGTGCTGCTGCTCAACGCCGGCCATGAGGCGACCGTTCACACGCTCGGGAACGGGCTGTACACCCTCCTCCGGCTCGAACAGCCCTACGAGGCGTTGATGCCCCAGGGCGTCACCGCGACCGTCGAGGAAATTCTCCGCTTCGACCCGCCGCTCCACCTCTTTACCCGCGAGGCCCACGACGACGTGACCATCGCCGGTGTTTCTCTGCGCAAGGGCGCGCGTGTGGGCGCCTGCCTCGCGGCCGCGAACCGGGACCCGGAGGTCTGGGCGGCGCCGGACACGTTCGACCCGACCCGTCCGACACAGCGCCAGCTCGCCTTCGGGGCGGGGCCGCATTTCTGCATCGGCGCGCCGCTTGCGCGGCTGGAATTGCAGATCGCCCTGCCGGCGCTCTACTCGCCGCAACTGGCCCTGCGGCTCGCGGAGGCGCCGCGCTACGCCGATCTCTACCATTTCCACGGTCTCGAGCGGCTCATGGTCGAGCGCACCGCCTTCTAGTCGAGCGGCAGCATCGTCGACGACTTGATTTCCTCCATCGAGAGAAGGGCCGTGACGTTGTAGATCGACACGTCCGAGATCAGCGCCTGATAGAATTCGTCATAGGCGCGCGCGTTCCTCACCCGCACTTTCAGGATGTAGTCGATCTCTCCGGCGAGCCGGTGCGCCTCCATGACCTCTGGCCGAGCCCGCAGCGCGTCGAGAAACCGTCTCTGCCAGTCCGCCTCGTGGGCGCTCGTGCGGATCAGGACGAAGAAGCAGGCCTCGAACCCCAGCGCCTCGGGGTCGAGTATCGCCGTGGTGCGCCCGATCACGCCGGCCTCGCGGAGCTTGCGGATCCGGTTCCAGACTGGGGTCTTCGACGAGCCCACCGTCTTCGCGATCTCGTCGAGCGACTGGGTCGCATCGCGCTGCAACTCACCGAGGATTTTCCGGTCGAGCGCATCTATCCGGACAGTCATTCGCCCCTCCCTGCCGGTAACGGAAAGCGGTCCCGCCTCAGCTTCAATCTGGAACATTCGTTCTTAAATGCGCCTATCTACTGCCCAACGCAAGAACAATATTCTATGTTGGCCGCAACAAACCGGATTGCGCCATGAAACACTTTCCCGTCTTCCTCGCCCTCGAAGGCCGCCGCGCCGTGATCGCCGGCGGCGGCGAAGCCGCGCTGGCGAAGCTTCGGCTGCTCTTGAAGACCGAAGCGCACATTACCGTCATCGCCGCCGGGCCCGCGCCCGAAATCATGGCGCTGGCCGAAGAGGGCCGGGTCGCGCTCATCGAGCGGGCGATGGAGCCGGGCGACGCGCTCTGCGCCGCGCTGTTCTATGCCGCCCATGACGACGATGCCGAGGACGCCCGCACCGCGTCGCTCGCCAAGGCCGACGGCGCGCTGACGGGGTGGGTCGACAACCTTGAACAGTCGCAATTCATCACCCCGGCCATCGTCGACCGCGACCCGGTGACCGTGGCTATCGGGACAGAGGGCGCAGCGCCCGTCCTCGCCCGCGCCATCAAGGCCGACCTCGAGGCGCGGCTGCCCGCAGCCCTCGGCGCCCTCGCCCGCATCGGGAAGGCGTTCCGCGCCCGGGCCGAGGCGCTCGCCAAGGGCCGCAAGCGCCGCGACTTCTGGTCGGACTACTACTTCCGCGACGGCCCCGAGGCCGCCGGGCAGGGCGAAGCCGCCGTGACGCCCGCGCTCGAGAGGCTCCTTGCGCGTCATCTCGACGAGGCGCCGCGCGCGGGCCATGTCGCCTTCGTGGGCGCGGGGCCGGGAGACCCCGAGCTTCTCACCCTGAAGGCCCGCCGGCTTCTTCACGAGGCCGATGTCGTCATCCACGACCGGCTGGTGAGCGCGGAGGTGCTCGAACTGGCCCGCCGCGAGGCGCGCCTCGTCGCGGTCGGCAAGGAAGGGTTCGGTCCGGCGACCCCACAGGCCGAAATCAATCGCCTTCTGGTCGAGCATGCGCTCGCCGGCGACCAGGTCGTGCGCCTGAAATCAGGCGATCCGGGCGTCTTCGGCCGGCTCGACGAGGAAATCGACGCCTGTACCGAGGCGGGTGCCGATTACTCCATCGTCCCCGGCATCACCGCCGCCTCGGCCGCCGTCGCGTCCCTCGGCCAGAGCCTCACGAAGCGCGACCGCAATTCGTCGGTGCGGTTTCTCACGGGCCACGACATGAAGGGCTTCGCGGAGCACGACTGGAAGGCGCTCGCGCGCCCCGGTCAGGTTGCCGCCGTCTACATGGGCAAGAAATCCGCCCGGTTCGTGCAGGGACGCCTCATGATGCACGGTGCAGGCCCGGCGACGCCGGTTTCCATCGTCGAGAACGCCTCGCGGACCGACCAGCGTATTCTCGCCACGCACCTCGCGGCCCTGCCCGAAGATCTCGCCCGGGCGGATCTCGCCGGCCCCGCCCTCATGCTCATAGGCCTAGCACCCCGCGCCGCCGAAGCCGCGCCCGACAAGGAGATCGCCCTGTGACCCGCCGCCCGTTCACCCCCAAGGTCGTCACCGCCAACGATCTCTTGGAAGGCGATGTCGTCTGGCTGACGCCCGACGACCGCTGGACCCGCGACATCGCCGAGGCCGAGTTGATCGAGGACGAGGCGCATGGCCAGATCCGGCTTCTGTTCGCCGAGGCGCAGCCCGGCCGCGTCGTCGGCGCCTATCTCGCGGACGCGAAACCTTCGCCGAAGGGACCCGCCCCGGTGCATTTCCGCGAGGCGTTCCGCGCCCGGGGACCCTCGAACTATCCCCATGGCAAACAGGAACAGCGAACCCCGCCCCGGACCTGATCCGGGGACCCGCCGACTGAGGTTCCGGATCGAGCCCGGGACGGGAATGGAGAGACCGACATGTATGTCTACGACGATTTCGACGAGGCCTTCGTCCGCGAGCGGGTGGCCCAGTTCCGCGCCCAGGTCGCCCGCCGCCTCGACGGCTCGCTCACCGAGGACGAGTTCAAGCCGCTGCGCCTGATGAACGGCCTTTATCTGCAGCTTCACGCCTACATGCTTAGGGTGGCGATCCCCTACGGCACGCTCAACTCCGCCCAGATGCGCCAGCTCGCGATGATCTCCGAGCGGTGGGACAAGGGCTACGGGCACTTCACCACGCGCCAGAACATCCAGTTCAACTGGCCGAAACTGCGCGACGTGCCCGACATGCTCGAGGCCCTCGCCGACGTCGGGATGCACGCGATCCAGACCAGCGGGAACACGATCCGCAACGTGACCGCCGACCATTTCGCGGGGGCGGCCGCCGACGAGATCGCAGACCCCCGGCCCTATGCCGAATTGCTCCGGCAATGGTCGACCGACCATCCCGAGTTCCAGTTCCTGCCGCGCAAGTTCAAGATCGCCGTCACCGGCAGCCCGAACGACCGGGCGGTGACGAAGGCCCATGACATCGGCCTCCGGATGGTCCGCAACGATGCCGGAGAGACGGGCTTCGAAGTGATCGTCGGCGGCGGGCTGGGCCGGACCCCTATGATCGGCAAGACCGTGCGCGAGTTCCTCCCCGAAGCGGACCTGTTGCCCTACGTCGAAGCCATCGTCAGCGTCTACAACCTCCTCGGCCGGCGCGACAACAAGTACAAGGCGCGCATCAAGATCACCGTCCATGAACACGGGATCGAGGCGATCCGCGACCTTGTGGAAGCCCGCTTCGAGGAGTTGCGGCCCGGATTCGGCGGCGCGGACCGCGAGAGGCTTGCCGCCATCGGCGCGCAGTTCGCACCACCGGCGTTCAGACTGGAAGACACCACCGGCTACGACGCGGCCCGGGCGGCCAATCCTGCCTTCCGCGCCTGGACCGACAGTAACCTCGCTGAACATCGCGCACCCGGCTATGCCATCGTCTCCGTGAGCCTCAAGGCCCATGGCGCGACACCCGGCGACGCGACCGCCGACCAGATGCGCGTGCTCGCCGACCTCGCCCGGGATTTCGGCCATGACGAGCTTCGCATCAGCCACGAGCAGAACGTCATCCTGCCCCATGTCCACGTTTCGGACTTGCACAAAATCTACCATTCGCTTCGCCAGAACGGCCTCGCGACGGCGAACATAGGCAGGATTTCCGACATTATCGCCTGCCCGGGCATGGATTACTGCGCGCTCGCCACGGCCCGCTCTATCCCCATCGCGCAGGAGATCGCGACGCGGTTCGAGGCGTTGAAGCTCGAGCACGAGATCGGCGACCTGAAGATCAAGATCTCGGGCTGCATCAATGCCTGCGGCCATCACCATGTCGGCCACATCGGAATTCTCGGCCTCGACCGGGCGGGGGTGGAAAACTACCAGATCACCCTCGGCGGCGACCACACCGAGACCGCCGCCATCGGCGAGCGTGCGGGCCCGGGCTTCGGCGCCGATGAACTGCTGCCCGCACTCGAGCGGCTCCTGCTGGCCTATCTCGACATCCGCGAGGGCCCCGGGGAGAGGTTCATCGACGCCTATCGACGCCTCGGGCCGGCCCCCTTCAAGGCCGCGCTCTACCGCGAGGACAAGGCCGATGCCGCTTGAAGCCCCGCTGCCCGGGGCGCGCGAGCGCGCCGCCGGCCTGAACGCCCGCTACCGCCACCACGCGGCGGCGGACGTTCTGGCCCATGCGCTTGCCGACCCCGAGGTCGGAAAGGTCGCGCTCGTGTCCTCCTTCGGCGCCGAATCGGTGGTGCTTCTGCACATGCTGTCGATCGCGGACCGCACGACACCGGTGCTCTTCGTGGACACCGGCATGCTGTTTCGGGAAACCCTCGACTACCAGCTCGAGGTCGCCTGGAAGCTGGGGCTGACGGAGGTTCACCGCATCCACACTGGACGCGCGGACCTCTTCGCCGGGGATCCCGAAGGCCTCCTTCACCGGTATGACGCCAACGCCTGCTGCGACCTCAGAAAGGCCCGGCCCCTCGCCCGCGCCCTGACACCGTTCGATGCCTGGGTCACCGGCCGCAAGCGGTTTCAGGGCGGCGCGCGGGCGGCACTCGACTTCTTCGAGGCCGACGGAGAGGCGCGGATCAAGGTCAACCCGCTCGCGCATTGGACGCGGGAGGATGTCGCGGACTACATGGTCAACAACCGCCTGCCCCGGCACCCGCTGCTCAGGGAAGGCTACACCTCGATCGGCTGCGCGCCCTGCACCACCCCGACCCTGCCCGGCGAAGACCCGCGTGCGGGCCGCTGGCGGGGGAAGACGAAGGACGAATGCGGCATACATTTCGCCGGCGGCAGCGCCGTCCGAACCGGAAAGGAAACCCCGATGACGCTCGTCACCGACAAGGGCTTCAGGCCCGACGACTGGCCCCACGGCTTCACGCCGCTCGAAGACCTCGCCGCCAGCGACGCCGAACGCCCCCGGGCCGTCGATGTTCCCTCCGACACCGACCCGGCCGCTCTTGCCGGCCGGCTCGCCGGAATTGCCCTCATCCGCATCGAGTTTCCGTCCTTCTCGGACGGGCGCGGCTTCACCATCGCCGCCCGGCTGAGACGCATGGGCTACCGGGGTCGGCTGCGCGCCAAGGGGCACGTCATCGCCGATCAGTATGCGATGGCACGGCGCGCGGGCTTCGACGAGGTCGAGATCGACGACGGCCTTGCCGCCCGGCAGCCCGAGGACCAGTGGCTGCGGCGCGCGGAGTGGCAGGCCCACGATTACCGCGCTCGCCTTCGTGCCTGACCCTTTATCTGACCCATATCAACGCGTAGAAAGAGGCCGTGTGCCACAAGCACCGGACAGATCCATGACCGAGCAAACCCCCGTGACCCAAGCCGCCGCAGCACCCGTGACCCTGCCCGACGCCCAGGAGGTGACCGAGGTCCGCCACTACACCGACCGACTGTTCTCGTTCAAGACGACGCGTCCGCCGAGCCTCAGGTTCCGCTCGGGCGAGTTCGTGATGATCGGCCTGATGGGGGACCCCGACCCGAAGACGGGCAAGCAGAAGCCGCTCATGCGGGCCTATTCCATCGCCTCGCCGTCCTGGGACGACGAGCTCGAATTCTATTCGATCAAGGTGGCCGACGGCCCGCTGACCTCGCGACTGCAGCACATCGAGCCGGGCGACCGGATCATCCTGCGCCCGAAACCCGTCGGCACCCTCGTCCATGACGCGCTCCTGCCCGGCAAGCGGCTCTGGCTTTTCGCCACGGGCACCGGGTTCGCGCCCTTCGCATCGCTCCTGCGCGACCCCGAGACATACGAGAACTTCGACCGGGTCATCGTCACGCACACCTGCCGGGAGGTCGCCGAGCTCACCTATTCGAAGGAGACGATCGGGAAAATCCGCTCCGACGAACTCTTCGCCGAGCTTATCGGCGAGGAGGGGCTCGACAAGCTCGTCTACTACCCGACGACGACGCGCGAAGAGAGCCCCAAGATGGGCCGCATCACCGAACTTCTGAAATCGGGCGAGGTGTTCCGCGACCTCGGTCTGCCCGAGGGAATGTCGCCCGACGCCGACCGGGCGATGGTCTGCGGCTCGATGGGCCTCAACCTCGACCTGAAGGACATTCTCGAGGGATACGGGCTTCGCGAGGGCGCCAACTCGGAGCCCGCCGAATATGTGGTCGAGAAGGCCTTCGTCGGATAGGCCGGGCAGCCGGGCCGCCCGGCATCTCTCCGGGCCTCAGAAGCCGAGTACGTTTCTGAGACGCTCGAGAATCTCGGCGCGCAGCGCCGGGTCATCCTCCGCCGCGGAAATGGCCGCCTGCAGGGAAGCTTTCTCGACCGTGCCGATCTCGGAGGCATCGAGAGCGTCGCGCGCGCGCTCCGCGTCGAACCCCTCGACGGTCAGGTAATCGGGAATAGCGACGTCCGGCGTTGCATCTGCCGTTTCGTCCCCCGCTTCGGCCACGTCTTCCGTTGATTCCTCCGGGGGCGCCATTGCACTGCCGTTGGTCTCTTCCGCCGCTTCCGCCTCGGCATCGGCGGCGCCTTCCATCGCGTCCGTTCCGGCGGCCTCCGCGGCATCTTCCGCCACGTCCGTCACAGGTTCCGCAATGTCGGCGGTCTCTTCCGCCGCGTCCGCGCCCGCGGGCATGTCCCCGGCAGCCTCGGTCATCTCGCCGGCATCGTCGGTCTCGGCCCCGGCGGTGGTGCCCGCCGTCTCGTCCGGGTTCCCGGTGGTCTCGGCGACGGGCTCGGGCGTCTCGTCCCCCTGACCCATCAAGAGATAGCCTCCGACACCGACAATTATCAGCGCCAGGACCAGAAGGGTCGTCCTGTTCATGGTTTCCGTCCTCTGTTGGTGAATGACCTCGTATTCATATGGGGCACCGCCCTGGCGGCTCCAATGCGCCCCGCCCCTATGAGGGCGAACCGCAGGCGGATACCGGCCGACGGCCGAAACCCGCGCCGCGCCGATCCTTGTTGAAACGGAACCGGTCGCTTGCTACGTCTCGTTGCCAGATAATCGAACAAGGAAGACTCCCATCGCAAGACGTCCCCACAACGCGCCTCCGGCGCGTGACACGGGCCCCCGGGTCAACGACCGTATCCGCGCCCCCGAAATCCGCCTCATCGGCGCAGACGGTGAAAATGTCGGTGTCGTGACACCGCCCCGCGCCATGCAGATGGCCGAGGAGGCGGGGCTCGATCTCGTCGAGATCTCGCCGAACGCCACGCCGCCGGTCTGCAAGATCATGGATTTCGGCAAGTACAAGTACGAGACCCAGAAGCGCGAGAGCGAGGCCCGCAAGAAGCAGACGACCATCCAGGTCAAGGAAGTGAAGTTCCGCCCCAACACCGACACCCACGACTACGACGTCAAGATGCGCAATGTCGTGAAGTTTCTCGAAAAGGGCGACAAGGTGAAGGTCACCATGCGGTTTCGCGGCCGCGAGATGGCGCACCAGAACCTCGGCCGGGAATTGCTCGAACGGGTCGCCGACGACATCAAGGACCTCGGCAAGGTCGAGAACATGCCGAGGATGGAAGGTCGCCAGATGGTGATGATGATCGGGCCGGTGAAGTAGCGTTCGCCCGACAGGGACGCCGGAAGCCCCCGAGCCTTCGGGGGCTTTTTTCATTTAGGCTCGCGCATCCGGCCGCGTTCGGGAATATCCTTGAGAAGTCCGCCGACACCCATCCGCTGGATGTCCGTGCCTGTCACCGGCACGCCGCAGGCCACGCGTTCGAGCACCCAGTCCGCTCCATTGAGCGCGGGGCTGCGGGCGCATCCGGGCAGTCCGACCACCGGACGACCGTTAAAACGCCCCAGAAACAGAAGGTTGCCCGGGTCGACGGGCATTCCGAAATGCTCGACATCGCCGCCTGCGAGGCGCAGAGCCTCGGGCGCGGTGTCGTGGATATCGGAGGTCGCTGAACCGGTGAGGATCAGGATCAGCTCGCCGTCCGCCGCCTCGATCGCCCCGGCAAGCGCGTCCGTCTCGTGGGGCAGCACGGTCTTCGGACCGAGATCGATGCCGAGACGCTCGAGGCGCGTGCGGAGCGCGCGGTGGCCCTTCTCGCCGTCATCGTCGCCGACGACCGTCTGAAGAAGGGTTGCCGTCGCGAACGCGACGGGATGCGCCCGGAGCGCTCCCCGGGCCGCGCCGCAGGCCCGCTCCAGCGCGGATCCCCCGACGGCATAGGGAATGATCTTCACGGTGGCGACCATGCCGCCCTGATCGAGCCGCTGCCACTCCGGCACCGTCGCCACGGTGATCGCGGGATCGACCCCGTTGGCCGAGTCGATCGCGGCCCGGTCCACACCGACGACACCCCGGACATCCGAAAAGATGTTGACCCGGCCTGTCGCGGCGGATCCGAGCCTCAGGCCGGCCGCTGAAGGCTCGGGCACCAGCGCCCGCGCCAGCGCGTCGGCCGCCGCATCTTCGTGGACGTCCTCCGGGCCGAGCCGCGCGACGACGACCTCGGACAGACCGGCCGCCGCAAGCCGCGCGATCGCCCCGTCATCAAGCACGCGCCCCTTGCGGATCCGCCCGCCGGGCACGGCCACCGAATGCGCGAGAATCGCACCCTCCGCCTCGGCGAGCGGAACCGGTCCGAATCGCATCAGCGCCGCCTCAGCCGGAGTGTGATCTCGGCGAGGATCGATACGGCAATCTCGGCCGGGCTCTTCGCGCCGATGTCGAGACCGACCGGCGCGTGCAGCCGCGCGATCTCGGCTTCACCAAGGCCGGCGGCGGCCAGCCGCTCGACGCGCTTTGCGTGGGTGCGCGTGGACCCCAGGGCACCAACGTAGAAGGCATGCGAGCCGAGTGCCGTCAGCAGCGCGGGATCGTCGAGCTTGGGATCGTGCGTGAGTGTCACAACCGCGGTGCGGGCATCGACCGCGAGCGCGGCGAGCGCGTCGTCCGGCCAGTCGTGGACGAGCGTTTCGCCCGGAAAGCGCGTCTCCGAAGCGAAGGCGTCGCGGGGGTCTATCACGGTGACATCGTAGCCGGCGAGGCGCGCCATCGCGACGAGGGGTTGCGCGATGTGCACGGCGCCCACGACGGCGAGGCGCAGGGGCGGGTTGTGAACCGCGACGAAGATCGACCCGCCTTCCTCGATGCCGGACCGGTCGGCCCGGAACCGTTCCGGAAATTCGTCCGGCCCGGCGAGGCGGCGGTCGAACGTGGTCGTGTCGACAACATAGGCCACCGGCCGCCGCGCCTGCTGCGCCGCAACGATCCCGGCGAGCATCCCGGCGGGAAACGCGGCCCCCACCGGCTCGAGGAGGATCCGGATCGTTCCGCCGCAGGCAAGGCCCACCGCGAAGGCGTCGTCGTCGGCGACACCGAATTCCAGCATTTTCGGCTGCCCGGTTTCGAGCGCCCCGGCTGCCTCGGCCACCACCGCCCCCTCGACGCAGCCGCCGGAGACCGAACCCGCCATCTCGCCCGACCCGCTCATGGCGAGCGCCGAGCCGACGGGCCGCGGCGCCGAGCCCCAGGTTTCGACGACAGTGGCGAGAACGGCCCCCTTTCCCGCCTCGTGCCAGGCGAGCGCTGTTTCCAGGGTTGCGTCAAAGCTGGCGTACATGGTTGATCTCATCCGCCTCATCTGGCCCGGCAGGTGCCCGGGCACAAGCCCACCGCTGCCGAGTTGCGCAAACGTGGTCTCCCGCCCTAGTATCGCGCGGTACGTCATGAGTAACCAATGCCCGACAGAGTAACCCTTCCAGACACGCTTTCCGACAGCGAGTGGCTCGACCGGCTCGACGAGATCGGGACGGAGCGGGGCTATTTCTCGACCCTGGGAAAGAAGCATTCGGCGGTGTTCGGCGACGCGGGCAGCCGGGTGCTGCTCGTCGCTTTCGAAAGCCTCGCCCAGATCCGCGCCGGTTCGCCCGACGGCCTGCCGCTCGGCTTCGAGGTCGCCGAGCCGCGGGGCTGGTCGCACCTGACGCTGATCGCCCGGCGCGAAACCTGGTTTCGCTCGCGCCATGTCTGGCGCTTCTTCGACCGGCAGATCGACAGCGGCTTTTTCGAGGAATTCGACCGGGTGATCTTCTATGGCGCCGGGATGAGCGGCTATGCCGCCGCCGCCTTTTCGGTCGCGTGCCCCGGCGCCTCGGTCATCGCGATCGCTCCGCAGGCGACCCTCTCGCCCTCCCGCGCGCGTTGGGACGAGCGGTTCACCGAGCACCGGGCATGCGACTTCACCACGCGCTACGGCTATGCGCCCGACATGCTCGATGCCGCCGATACAGCCTACATCGTCTACGACCCAGCAGAGCGCGAGGACGCGATGCACGCGGCTCTCTTCGGTGCGCCCCATGTCCATCACGTGCTCTACCGGCGGGGCGGCGCCGGGGCGATCGATGCCGACCTCCGGGCAATGGGTGTTCTCGAACGGGTGTTCGAGGATGCCGCTTCGGACGGCCTCGTGCCGATCTCGTTTCACGCGGCACTCCGCCGCCGGCGCGAGCACACGCCGTGGCTCCGGGCGGCGATGGCCCGGGTGATGGCCGCCGAACGGCCCTACCTGACGGGCCTGTTCGCCCGCGCGGCCATGCGCCGCCAGCCGGTGCCGCGCTTCGCGAAGGTTCTCGAAACCGCCGAGGCGGATCTCATGCGCGAGGGCCGCCGCCTGCCCGCTCCACCGAAGCCTCGCGTCGTGGCGTCAGGCTCATAGCCCGCCCTCGGCAACGAGGAACTCGGCAACCTGACGCGCGCCCTCCCCCGAACGGAGGGTCGCGAGCACGTAGGGCCGCCCGCCACGTGCGCCTTTCGTGTCCTCCTCGAGCCGAACGAGGTCGACGCCGACGTGGGGGGCGAGATCGGTCTTGTTCACGACGAGGATGTCCGAGCGGGCGAGACCCGGGCCGCGCTTGCGGGGAATATCCTGCCCCGCGGCGGTGTCGATGACATAGACGGTGAGGTCGGCGAGTTCCGGCGAGAAGGTCGCCGCGAGATTGTCGCCCCCCGATTCGATGAACACCACGTCGAGGTCGGGAAAGGCCGCTGCGAGCTCGGCCACCGCGGCGATATTGATCGAGGCATCCTCGCGGATCGCGGTATGCGGGCAGCCCCCCGTCTCGACCCCCCGGATACGCTCGGCCGGCAGCACCTGGGCCCGGGTCAGCGCCTCGGCGTCCTCTCGCGTGTAGATGTCGTTGGTGACGACCGCGACGGAGTAAGTCCCTGACAGGACGCGGCAGAGTTCTGCGGTCAGTGTCGTCTTGCCCGCCCCGACGGGGCCGCCGATACCGACGCGGAGGGGTCCGTTTTTCTGGGTCATGAACGAAAGATCCTGACTGGCTCGGTTTCGTGGGAGAGGCTGGCGAGATCGGCCCCGGGCTGGGAGAGGGCGATGTCTTCGGGCACGGTGCACGCGGCACGCGCGGCGGCTTCGAGAATGACCGGGCGCAGCTCCGCGAGCACGGCCTGTCCCTCTGTCGCGCCGAGCGGCATGAAGCGAACGGCGGCCGAGACGAGGTTGGCCGCGAAGGCCTGAAGGTAATGGGCCGCGACGCTCGCCGGTGCGATGCTCAGTGACCGGGCGGCCCGGCCCACCGCCACGGGCATAGGAGCGGCAGGAAAGCTGTTTCCGGTCAGCGAATTGTGGGTGGCGGTGAAGGCGGCGCCCTGGGCCTCGGTCTCCGCGTGGCGTTCCGCAGAACCGGCCAGAGCCCGGGCCATGGCGGCGAGCCTGCCGTGGTCCGCACCGGGTTCCATCGCGGCCGTGAGCAGCACCGCATCCGCAGCCCCGGAGCCTCGGGACAGCACGGTTTCGAGCCAGAGCGCCAGGGCCTTGCCGTCGGTCACGTCGCCCGCGGCGATGGCGCTTTCAAGGCCGTGCGACCATGCGAAGCCACCCACCGGGAAAGCCGGCGAGAGCCATTGCTGGAGGCTCAGAAAGTCAGCGTCGGACATGGGTCGGACAATTGTCTTCCGAACGGATGACAGGATGCATCGCAGGCGCATGGCAGGCGGGCGGGACGGCGCTCATCCATGGTTGTGCGGCGCCTCCGGGCGGTGCTCGTGGGCGCCGGCGTCCTCGTGGGAATGACCGTGGTCATGCGCGGCGTCGTTGTGGGAATGGCCGAGGGTGCGACCCGTTCCGTAGGCGCCGCCCTCCGGCTGGAACGGTGCCTCCACCTCCTCGAGCGTCGCCCCTAGCCCCTCGAGCATGCGCCGCAGCACATGGTCGGCGCGGATCAGAATGCGGCCGGGCTCGATCCGCGCCGGCGTGTGACGATTGCCGATATGCCAGGCGAGCCGGGCGGGATTGTCGCCGGTGACCGCGTAGAGCGGTTCGGCTGCCGCGCGGACCACGATTCGCGCGCCGTCTTCGAGACGGAAGACATCGCCCTCTTCGAGCGAGCGGGTTTCGGGCAGGTCGACGAGAAACGTCCGGCCCGCGGCGGATGTCAGCCGGCGGCGGCGGAGGAACCGTCCCTCGTAGTCGAGAAAGACCTCGTCGGGCGCCCGGCTCCCGTCAGCCGTGGCCCGGGTCTCGATACCTGTCGCTCGCACCAGCGTCATCACATCCCTCCTGACCGGGGGATTGAAGGGCTTCGCCGCGGGAATGGCAAGAGAGCTTTGGCCGAAACGAAGCACCCGCCCCGGCAGTCCGGGACGGGTGGTCTTCAAGGACACCTGGCGTGGTTCAGGATCCGTTGCCTGCCATGTAGATCAGGCGGAGTCCCTCGCGGTCGAACCCGCGAACGAGCGGGGCCGAGATGACAGGGTAGGCCGGCAGGGCCGAGTGGAGAAAACGGCGAAGAAAGAGCATGGGCGGCCTCAACGGCTGGAGGTTGATCGATGGCTCGCCTTACGCCTCGCGAACCCCGCTGGGAATCGCAATTTATGCATATCAGGCATGCTGAAAAAGCATGTCATTTTGCTTCGCCGGATATCCTCAAGCTCCTGAAATCATTTCATTATTGAAGACCGTCCCGGATATGGTCGCGAACGGCGCATCGCGTGTCGGAAACCGGCTTTTTCATTCGTTTTCAGCCCTGCCGTCACTCCGGCGAGGAGCCTCAGCAGCGGTAGGCCACCGCCTCGAGACGGAAGACCGGGGCGCCCGGCTCGACCTCGTCGAAGACCACCGTGTTCGCCCCCGAGGCCGCGGCCGAGCGGAGGGCCGCGTTGCGCGCATCCTCGAGGCCCGCCTGGGCGAGCGGGCCGAACACTCCCGGAGTGGTGGAGATGTTCTTGACGTAGTCGCAACCTGCAATCTCGGCTGCCGTGGCGGTGCGAACGCTCAGGGGCGCGGGCTGGGCGCAGGCGAGAAGGAGGGCGGGAAAAAACAGGGCTGTTCGATACATCGGAGGGCCTCGTGGTCTTTTTTCGGGGTTTGCATCAGCATCCGGACAAAGCGGGTCCGGCGCAAGGGACCCTCTTTTGGCCGCAGAGCATCGGCGAACACCGGCGATGTCCCCGTCACGGCGGCGGCGGACGGGAGCCGTAAAGGCACACGCCTCCGGCCGAGGGGCAGACCGCGGCGGACGAAGGGCCATGGAGCGCGCGCCGTCTCGCGCACCGGGGGCCCTAGTAGAGAAAGTATCTTTGCGCCATCGGAAGCTCTCTGGCCGGCTCGCAGGTGAGCAACTCGCCGTCGGCGCGGACCTCGTAGGTCTCGGGGTTCACCTCGACCTCCGGCGTGGCGTCATTGAGCTTCATGTCGGCCTTGCCGATGCTCCGGCAATTCTCGACCGGAATCACCTCCTTCTGGAGGCCCAGGGTCCCCCGGCAGGAGGCGGCGTTGGCGGCGTGGGAGACGAAGGTGACCGCGGAGTTCGTGAGCGACGCACCGAAAGCCCCGAACATCGGCCGGGAGTAGACAGGCTGTGGTGTCGGGATCGAGGCGTTCGGGTCGCCCATCTGGGCACAGGCGATGGTGCCGCCGATGAGCACCATCTCGGGCTTCACGCCGAAGAACGCGGGATTCCACAGCACGAGGTCGGCGCGCTTGCCCTCCTCGACCGATCCGATGTGCTGGCCGATCCCGTGGGCGATGGCGGGGTTGATGGTGTATTTCGCGACGTAACGGCGGACGCGGAGGTTGTCGTTGTCGCCGGTCTCGCCCGGCAGACTGCCGCGCTGCTTCTTCATCTTGTCCGCGGTCTGCCAGGTCCGGATGATGACCTCGCCGACCCGACCCATGGCCTGGCTGTCGCTCGCGATGATCGAAAAGGCGCCCATGTCGTGGAGGATGTCCTCGGCGGCGATGGTCTCGCGGCGGATGCGGGATTCGGCAAAGGCCACGTCCTCGGGGATCGACTTGTCGAGATGGTGGCAGACCATGAGCATGTCGAGATGCTCTTCGAGGGTGTTCACGGTGTAGGGGCGCGTGGGGTTCGTCGAACTCGGGATGACATTGGGCAGCCCGCAGACCTTGATGATGTCGGGCGCGTGGCCGCCCCCCGCCCCCTCGGTGTGAAAGGCGTGGATGGTGCGCCCGCCGATGGCGGCGATGGTGTTTTCCACGAAACCGCTTTCGTTGAGCGTATCGGTATGGATCATCACCTGGATGTCGGTCTCTTCGGCGACCGAGAGGCAGCAGTCGATGGCGCCCGGCGTGGTGCCCCAGTCTTCATGGAGCTTCATGGCCGCCGCCCCGGCGGTGACCATCTCGTGAAGGGCGGCCGGCAGCGAGGCGTTGCCCTTGCCGGCGAGCGCGAGGTTCATCGGGAAGGCCTCGAAGCTCTGGAGCATCCGCCCGATATGCCAGGGGCCAGGGGTGCAGGTGGTCGCGAGCGTGCCATGGGCGGGGCCGGTGCCACCGCCGAGCATGGTGGTCACGCCCGAATGCAGCGCGTCGTCGATCTGCTGTGGGCAGATGAAGTGGATATGGGCGTCGAAGCCCCCGGCGGTGAGGATGCGGCCCTCGCCCGCGATGGCCTCGGTGCCGGGGCCGATGACGATGTCGACGCCGGGTTGCGTGTCGGGGTTGCCGGCCTTGCCGATCTTGTGGATGCGGCCGTCCCGCAGGCCCACGTCGGCCTTGTAGATGCCCGTCCAGTCGACGATGAGCGCATTCGTGATGACGGTATCGACCGCCCCCTCGGCGCGGGTCTTCTGCGACTGGCCCATTCCGTCGCGGATCACCTTGCCGCCGCCGAACTTCACCTCCTCGCCGTAGGTGGTGAGGTCGCGTTCCACCTCGATGACGAGGTCGGTGTCGGCGAGGCGCACGCGGTCGCCGGTGGTGGG